>NZ_JBNHIN010000034.1:0-21063 GCF_050054615.1 Streptomyces sp. YGL11-2 | reverse complement strand
GTGCCGCGGATCATCCGCGGCACCCCCGGCTCACTTGTGCGCGGCCTGTCCGGGGGGCCGGCCGACACTAGGGAATTCCATGGCCGCCCCCGTCGAGACTGGGCAGGTGGCGTGCGGGAAGTCGAGCTGCTCATGTCGGGCACACAGATAACTCAGTCGCTGTGGCACAGCTGTCCCCAGCGCCGGATGCCCACATCGAAATCCTCTGCTGTCCGCCGGTCTTGAGATGGGTTGGGTTGAACGTGGCGAACATCGACCAGGAACAGAAGCTCCGCGACTACCTCAAGCGGGCCGGCGCCGACCTGCGGCGCTCCCGGCAGCGGGTGAGCGAGCTGGAGGCGGCCTCCCGCGAGCCGATTGCGATCGTGGGCATGAGCTGCCGCTTCCCGGGAGGGGTGAGCAGCCCCGAGGATCTCTGGTCCCTGCTCGTCGCGGACGGGGACGGCATCACGGCGTCCCCCGACGACCGCGGCTGGGAGCTGGCGGCCGAGGACGCCGGGGAGTTCTCCGGCGGATTCCTGCACGACGCGGCCGAGTTCGACGCCTCCTTCTTCGGGATCTCCCCCCGTGAGGCGCTCGCCATGGACCCGCAGCAGCGACTGCTGCTGGAGTCCTCCTGGGAGGCTTTCGAGCGGGCCGGCATCGACCCGGCGGCGGTCCGGGGCACCAGGACCGGCATGTTCGTCGGGGCGATGCCCCAGGAATACAGGGTGGGCCCGGACGACGACGTCCAGGGCTTTGCCCTGACGGGCACCACCACCAGCATCATCTCCGGCCGGCTCGCGTACTTCTACGGCGCCGTCGGCCCGGCGGTCACCATCGACACCGCCTGCTCGTCCTCCCTCGTGGCCCTGCACCTGGCCGCCCACTCGCTGCGCCAGGGCGAGTGCTCCCTGGCGCTGGCCGCCGGCGTCACCGTGATGTCCAGCCCCACCACCTTCGTCGAGTTCAGCCGCCAGGGCGGGCTCTCGCCCGACGGGCGCTGCCGCTCCTTCGCCGACTCCGCCAACGGCACCGGCTGGGCCGAGGGTGTGGGCGTCCTGGTCCTGGAACGCCTCTCGGAGGCCCGCCGCAACGGGCACGAGATCCTGGCCGTCGTCCGGGGCTCCGCCATCAACCAGGACGGCGCCTCCAACGGGCTGACCGCGCCCCACGGCCCCTCGCAGCAACGGGTCATCGAGCAGGCGCTGGTTAGCGCGCGGCTCTCGGCCGACGAGGTCGACGTCGTCGAGGCGCACGGCACCGGAACCACCCTCGGCGACCCGGTCGAGGCCCAGGCACTGCTGGCGACCTACGGTCGCAACCGCGACGAGGAGCACCCGCTGCTGCTGGGCGCCGTCAAGTCCAACCT
Source organism: Streptomyces sp. YGL11-2 (assembly GCF_050054615.1). Classification (NCBI taxonomy): domain Bacteria; kingdom Bacillati; phylum Actinomycetota; class Actinomycetes; order Kitasatosporales; family Streptomycetaceae; genus Streptomyces; species Streptomyces sp. YGL11-2. Next base: position 19,712 of record NZ_JBNHIN010000034.1, on the reverse strand, counting down.
CGGCCACACCCAGGCGGCGGCCGGCATGGCCGGCGTCATCAAGATGGTGCTGGCGATGCGGCACGGCCTGCTCCCGCGCACGCTCCATGTGGACGCCCCGTCCTCGCACGTCGACTGGTCCCAGGGAGCCGTGCGCCTGCTCACCGAGCAGGTCCCCTGGCCCCAGGGCGAACAGCCGCGCCGGGCCGGCGTCTCCTCGTTCGGGCTCAGTGGCACCAACGCGCACACCATCCTGGAGGAGGCCCCGGCCGCCCCGTCCCCCGAGCCCGACCAGGAGGACGCCGCACTTCCGGCCACCGAGACCGTGCCGGCCGGCGCCGTCCCGTGGCTCGTCTCCGGCCGCACCCGCGAGGCGCTGCGGGCCCAGGCCGCGCGGCTGCTCGACCACCTCTCCACGCACCCCGCTCCCACGCCCACGGACGTGGCCTACTCCCTTGCCACGGCCCGCTCCGGTCTGGAACACCGCGCCGCCTTCCTCGCCGCCGACCTGGACGGCGCCCGTGCCGCCCTCACCGCGCTCGCCGACGGCACACCCGCCCCGGGCCTGGTGCAGGACACCGCCCGGACCCGGTCCAAGCTGGCCTTCCTCTTCGCCGGCCAGGGCTCCCAGCGGCCCGGCATGGGGCGTGAGCTGGCCGCCCGTTTCCCCGCCTTCGCCGCCGCCCTCGAAGAGGTCCTCGACCACCTCGACCAGGGCCTGCAACGACCCCTGAAGGAGCTGCTGTTCGCCGCCGAGGGCACGCCCGAGGCCGACCTGCTCAACGAGACCGGCTACGCCCAGCCCGCGCTCTTCGCCATCGAGGTGGCGCTGTACCGGCTCGCCGAATCCCTCGGCATCAAACCGGACTTCCTCGCCGGGCACTCCATCGGCGAGATCGCCGCGGCGCACGTGGCCGGCGTCTTCACCGTGGCCGACGCGGCGGCCCTGGTACTCGCCCGCGGCCGCCTCATGCAGGCGCTGCCCGACGGCGGCGCCATGATCTCCCTCGAAGCCACCGAAGAGGAGGTCCGGCCCCTGCTGGCGGGCCGGGAGGAGCGGGCCTCGATCGCCGCGATCAACGGGCCCGAGGCCGTCGTGGTCGCAGGGGAGACCGACGACGTCACCGCCGTCGCCGAGCACTTCGCCGCGCTCGGCCGCAAGACCAAGCGGCTGCGCGTCTCGCACGCCTTCCACTCCCCGCTCATGGAGCCGATGCTGGCCGAGTTCCGCTCGGTCGTCGCCGGACTCACCCCGCAGGCACCCGAGTTCCCGGTCGTCTCCGGCCTGACCGGCACCCTCGCCACGGTGGAGCAGCTGACCTCACCCGACTACTGGGTGGACCACGCCCGGCACGCCGTGCGGTTCGCCGATGCCCTCGCCTGGCTCGACGGCCACGGCGCCGCCACCTTCCTGGAACTGGGCCCGGACGGCGTCCTGTCCGCCATGGCCCAGACCTGCCTGGGCGCGACCGGTGCCGCCGAACCCGCCGACGGTGTGCCCGCGACGCTCGCCGTGCTGCGGCCCGGCCGCCCCGAGGCCGAGACCCTCACCACCGCGCTCGCCGGCCTGCACACCCGCGGCGTGACCGTCGAGTGGGAGCCCTACTTCCAGGGCACCGGCGCCGCGCACACCGACCTGCCCACCTACGCCTTCCAGCGTCGCCGCTACTGGCCCAGGAACGTGCCCGCGACGGGCGGTGACGTGCGCGCCGCCGGTCTGGGCGCGGCGCACCACCCACTGCTGACCGCGGCCGTTTCGGTCGCCAACGCCGACGGCCTGCTGCTCACCGGCCGACTCTCACGGCGCACCCATCCCTGGCTCGCCGACCACGCCGTGCGCGGCACCGTGCTGCTGCCGGGCACCGCCTTCCTGGAACTGGCCGTCCGAGCCGGGGACGAGGCCGGCTGCGGCCGGGTGGAGGAACTCACCCTGGCCGCCCCGCTGGTGCTGCCCGAGGAGGGCGGCGTCCAAGTGCAGGTGTGGGTGGGCAGCCCCGACGAGACCGGCCGCCGCACCGTGAGCGTCCACTCCCGCCCCGACGGGCCGGAGGAGCTCCCCTGGACCCAGCACGCCACCGGCACCCTCGTCACCGGCGAGCACCGCGCCGACTTCGACGCCACCGTCTGGCCCCCCGCGAACGCGCGCCCGGTGGACCTGGACGGCTTCTACGACCGCATGGCCGACACCGGCTTCGGGTACGGCCCCCTGTTCCAGGGCCTGCGCGCCGCCTGGCGCAGCGGCGACGACGTCTACGCCGAGGTGGCGCTGCCGCAGGCTGCCGACGCCGACGCCACCGCGTCGTTCGGGATCCACCCGGCCCTGCTGGACGCCGCGTTGCACGCCGCGGCCTTCGCCGACCTGGGCGAGACCGCCCGCGGCGGGCTGCCCTTCCTGTGGCAGGACGTGACCCTGCACGCGAGCGGCGCGACCACGGTCCGGGTGAAGTTGACCCCGGTCGACGACGACGCGGTGGCGATCGCGGTCGCCGACACCACCGGCGCGCCCGTCGCCTCCATCGGCTCGCTCGTGCTGCGCACCCTGCCCGACGCGGAGCTGGACGCCGCCAACTCCCTCGTCCGCGAGGCCCTGTTCGAGCTGCGCTGGACCGAACAGCCGCCGGCCCCCCAGGCGGCGCCCGCCTCGGTCGCCGTCCTTGGCCAGGACCCCTTCGGCCTGGCGGGGGCCCTCTCGACGCCGGACCGCACCGTCACGGCGCTGCCCGACCCGGACGCAGCCACACCCGTCCCGGACGTGGTCCTGGCCTCCGTCGAGGGCGCGGCCGGCGCCGCCGGCGACGAAGTCGTCACCGCCGTGCACACCCGCACCGCCGACGTCCTCGCGCGCCTGCGGACCTGGCTGCAGGACGAGCGGTACGCCGCGGCCCGGCTGGTCTTCGTCACCCGGGGCGCGGTCGCCACCGACGCCCGGCAGGTGCCGGACCCGGTGACCGCCGCCGTCTGGGGCCTGGTCCGGGCGGCGCAGAGCGAACACCCCGACCGCTTCGGGCTGTTGGACCTCGACCCCGCCACCGCCGAGCCCGCCGCGGAACCCCTGACGCGGGCCCTGGCGCTGGCCCCGGACGAGCCGCAGACCGCCGTCCGCGGCACCGCCGTGCTCACCGCGCGGCTCGCCCGCGCCCGGGTGTCGCAGCGCGCCACGGAGTGGGACCCGGAGGGCACCGTGGTCCTCACCGGGGCCACCGGCGGCCTGGGCCGCGTACTGGCCCGGCATCTGGTCGCCGAGCGCGGCGTGCGACACCTGCTGCTGGCCAGCCGTCGCGGTGCCGAGGCAGACGGCGCGGCGGAGCTCGTGGCCGAACTGACCCAGCACGGCGCGCAGGTGACCCTCGCCGCCTGCGACCTGGCCGATCGCGCCGCCGTGCGGCGGCTGCTGGCCGAGGTGCCCGCCCAGCACCCCGTCACCGCCGTCGTGCACAGCGCCGGCACCCTCGACGACGGGGTGATCGAGTCGCTCACCCCCGAGCGGATCAGCGCCGTCCTGCGGCCCAAGGCCGACGCCGTGTGGCACCTCCACGAAGCCACCTCGGACCTGGACCTGGCCGCCTTCGTCGTCTTCTCCTCCCTCTCCGGCACCGTCGGCGCGGCGGGCCAGGGCAACTACGCCGCCGCCAACGCCTTCCTCGACGCGCTCGCCCAACTGCGGCGCGCCCAGGGCCTGCCGGGCCTCTCCCTGGCCTGGGGCCCGTGGGAGCCCACCGCCGGCATGACCGGCGGCCTGACCGACGAGGATCTCGACCGACTGGCCCGTAGGGGAACGCCGGCGCTCACCGAGGAACAGGGCACCGCCCTCTTCGACGCGGCCACCGCCACGGACGCCGCCGCCCTGCTCCCGACCCGGTTCGACCTGTCCGTCCTGCGTCTCCAGAGCGAGATACCGGCGCTGTGGCGCGGTCTGATCCGCACCCCCGCCCGCCGCGCGGTGGTCTCCGGCTCCGAGGCCGCCGTCACCCTCGTGCAGAGGCTGTCCCGGTTGGACCCGACCGACCGCCGCGAGGTCATGCTCGACCTCGTCGCCGGCCAAGTGGCCGCCGTGCTCGGCCACTCCAGCACCGCCGACATCGATGCCCGGCGCCCGCTGCGGGAACTGGGCTTCGACTCGCTGACCGCCGTGGAGCTCCGCAACCGGCTCAGCGCGGCCACCGGCCTGCGCACCGCCGCCACGGTCATCTTCGACTACCCGACCGTCGACGCCCTCGCCGCGCACCTCCTCGCCGAACTCATGGGCTCCGAGGCCGCCACCGCGGTCAGCGCCCCCCGCGCCGCCACCGACGAGGACCCCATCGTCATCGTCGGCATGAGCTGCCGCTACCCCGGCGGCGTCGCCTCGCCCGAGGACCTCTGGCGCCTGGTGCGCGAGGGCACCGACGCCATCTCGGGCCTGCCCACCGACCGCGGTTGGGACCTGGACGCGCTCTACGACCCGGACCCGGACCGCACCGGCACCTCCTACTCGCGCTTCGGCGGATTCCTGCACACCGCCGCCGACTTCGACCCCGCCTTCTTCGGGATGAGCCCCCGCGAGGCCCTGGCCACCGACCCCCAGCAGCGGCTGCTCCTCGAAGCGTCCTGGGAGGCTGTCGAGCGCGCGGGCATCGACCCGGTGTCCCTCCGTGGCAGCCAGACCGGCGTGTTCGCGGGCGTGATGTACAACGACTACGCCACGGTGCTCTCCGGCGGGCAGTTCGAGGGCCACCAGGGCAGCGGCACCGCCCCGAGCGTCGCCTCCGGGCGCATCTCCTACACCCTTGGACTCGAAGGCCCCGCCGTCACCGTCGACACCGCGTGCTCGTCCTCGCTGGTCGCCATGCACTGGGCGATGCAGGCGCTGCGCGCGGGGGAGTGCTCGCTCGCGCTGGCCGGCGGCGTCACGGTCATGTCGACGCCCGGCGCCCTCATCGAGTTCTCCCGGCAGCGCGGCCTGTCCCCGGACGGCCGCTGCAAGGCGTTCTCCGACGGCGCCGACGGCGTCGGCTGGTCCGAGGGCGTGGGCATGCTCGTCCTGGAGCGCCTCTCCGACGCCCGCCGCAACGGCCACCACGTGCTGGCCGTCGTCCGCGGATCCGCCGTCAACCAGGACGGCGCCTCCAACGGCCTGACCGCCCCCAACGGCCCCTCCCAGCAACGGGTCATCCGGCAGGCACTGGCCGCCGCCGGCCTGACCGCCGCCGACATCGACGCCGTGGAGGGCCACGGCACCGGCACCGCCCTCGGCGACCCCATCGAGGCCCAGGCCCTGCTCGCCGCCTACGGCCAGGACCGCGACGCGCAGAGCCCGCTGCTGCTCGGCTCCGTCAAGTCCAACATCGGCCACACCCAGGCCGCGGCCGGTGCCGCCGGCGTCATCAAGATGGTCATGGCCATGGACCACGGCGTGCTGCCCCGCACCCTGCACGCCGACGAGCCGTCCTCGCACGTGGAGTGGGACACCGGAGCGGTGCGCCTGCTCACCGAGGAGGCGCCCTGGCCGGGGACCGGCCGGCCGCGCCGCGCCGCCGTCTCCTCCTTCGGCTTCAGTGGCACCAACGCGCACCTCATCGTCGAGCAGCCGCCGGCCACCCCCGACCGGCGCGAACAGCCGGAGCCCGGCCCGGCCGTCGTGCCCTGGACCCTGTCGGGCAAGAGCCGGGCGGCGCTGCGGGACCAGGCCGCCCGCCTGCGAACCTTCCTCGACCAGCGACCCGCCCTCGACCCGGCCGACGTCGCGCTCTCCCTCGCCACCACCCGCTCGGCCTTCGACCAGCGCGCCGTCGTCACCGGCGACCATGACGAACTGCTGCGCGCGCTGGCCAACCTGGCCGCGGACCGCCCCGACGCGGCGCTCACCGAAGGCGAGATCGGCGGCGCCGGCAAGCTGTCCGTGCTGTTCGCCGGACAGGGCAGCCAGCGACCCGGCGCGGGCCGGGAACTCGCCGCCCGCTTCCCCGCGTTCGCCCGTGCCCTGGACGAGGTGACCGCCGCCCTCGACGCGCACCTGGACCGCCCCCTCAAGGACGTCCTGTTCGCCCCGGAGGGCAGCCCCGAGGCGGAGCTGCTGGACCGCACCGAGTGGACCCAGCCGGCCCTGTTCGCCATCGAGGTCGCGCTCTACCGGCTGCTGCACACCTGGGGAATACGCCCCGACGTCCTGCTGGGCCACTCCGTCGGCGAGATCGCCGCCGCGCACGTCGCCGGCGTCCTCTCGCTCCCGGACGCGGCCCGCCTGGTCGCCGCGCGGGGACGGCTGATGCAGGCGCTGCCCGCCCACGGCACGATGATTTCCCTGGAGGCCACCGAGGACGAGGTGGCCCCGCTGCTCACCGGGCGCGAGCACGAGGTGTCCCTCGCCGCGGTCAACGGCCCCCGCGCCGTCGTCGTCGCCGGAGAGCCGGCCGCGGCCGAGGAGGTCGCCGCCCACTTCGCCGCGCAGGGCCGCAGGACCAAGCGCCTGAAGGTCAGTCACGCGTTCCACTCGCCGCTCATGGAGCCCGCGCTCGACGACCTGCGCGAGGTTGCCGCGCAGCTCACCTACGGCGCGCCGGAGGTGACCGTCATCTCCGGCCTCACCGGACGGCCCGCCACCGACGACGAGCTGCGCTCCGCGGACTACTGGGTCGCGCACGCCCGCGGCACCGTCCGCTTCGCCGACACCGTGCGCGCCGCACACGCCTGCGGCGCCGGCACCTTCCTCGAACTCGGGCCCGACAGCGTGCTGTCGGCGCCCGCCCAGGACACCCTGGGCGACGAGACGGACGCGGACTTCGTCGCGCTGCTGCGCGGCGGGCGCGGCGAGGAGCGCGGCGTGGCCACCGCGCTCGCCCGCCTGCACGTACGGGGCACGGCCGTCGACTGGTCCGGGTACCTCGCCGGCACCGGAGCCCGCCTCCTCGACCTGCCCACCTACGCCTTCCAGCACGAGCACTACTGGCCGGAGCCGGCCCCGGTCCGTCTCGCGCAGGGCACCCCCGACCCCGCGGACGCCGACCTGTGGAGCGCCGTCGAACGCGGCGACGCCACCGAACTGGCCACCCTCCTGGGGCTCCGCGACGAACAGCACGCCTCCCTGTACGCGCTGCTGCCCGCGCTGTCCTCCTGGCGCCAGCACCGGCACGAGAAGGCCCTGCTGGACTCCACCCGCTACCGCGTCGCCTGGCGCCCCGTGCGGGCGAGTGCCGCGCCCGTCCTCGACGGCACCTGGCTGCTCGTCACCACCGAGGGCATCGACAGCGACGAGGTCCTCGAAGCGCTGCGCGGCCACGGAGCCCAGTTCGAGACCCTCGTCCTGGACGCCGCCTGCCACGACCGCGCCGAACTCGCCGCCCGACTCGACGCGGTACGGGCACCGGACCGCGCCTTCGCCGGCATCCTGTCCCTGCTCCCGCTCGCCGACGGCCCCGGCACCGAGGTCGGCGCCGAGCCGCCCACCGGGCTCGCGCTGAGCCTCGTCCTGATCCAGGCACTGGCCGACACCGATCTCGCCGCCCCGCTGTGGACCCTGACCCGCGGCGCCGTCACCACCGGCACCGACGACCCGGTCACCGACCCGCTCCAGGCCGCCGTCTGGGGCCTGGGCCGGGTCGCCGCCCTGGAGCACCCGCAGCTGTGGAGCGGCCTGCTCGACCTGCCCCCCGCCCTCGACGCCCCCGCCGCCCAACACCTCGTCAGCGCGCTGGCCGCACAGGGCGGCGAGGACCAGATCGCCCTCCGCGCCACCGGAGCGCTCGGCCGGCGCCTGGTGCGCCACCCGCAGGCCGAACTGCCCCCGGCCGAGGCGTTCACCGCGCGCGGCACCGTGCTCGTCACCGGCGGCACCGGAGCGCTCGGCGCCGAGGTGGCGCGCTGGCTCGCCCGCAGCGGCGCCGCGCACCTCCTCCTCACCAGCCGCCGCGGACCCGACGCCCCCGGCGCCGGTGAACTCGCCGCGGAAATCGAGGGCTTGGGGACCGAGGTCACCATCGTGGCCTGCGACACCGCCGACCGTGACGCGCTCGCCGCGCTCCTGGCCGCCGTCCCCGCGGAGCACCCGCTGACCGGCGTCGTGCACGCGGCCGGCGTCGGCCAGAACGCCGCCCTCACCCACACCCCGCTGGCGGACGCCGCGGCGGCGATGTCCGCCAAGATGCTCGGCGCGGCCCACCTCGACGCCCTCCTGGAGGGCCACGACCTGGACTTCTTCGTCCTCATCTCGTCCATCGCCGGCGTGTTCGGCAGCGCCGGGCAGAGCGCCTACGGCGCCGCCAACGCCTACCTCGACGCCCTCGCCGAGCACCGGCGCGCCCGCGGCCTGCCCGCCACCTCGGTGGCCTGGGGACCCTGGGCCGAGGCGGGCATGGCCACCGACGAGGCCGTCACGCACCAACTCCACCAGCGCGGACTGCGTTTCCTCGCGCCCTCGACCGCCCTGGCCGAACTGCGGCGCGCACTCGTCCACGACGACGTCACGGTCACCGTCGCCGACATCGACTGGGAGCGCTACCACCCCCTCTTCACCTCCGCCCGCCCCAGCGTCTTGTTCGACGAACTGCCCGAGGTCCAGGCCCTCGTCCACGCCGACAGCGCGGGCGAGAGCGCCGCGCCGCAGTTCGCCGCCCGCCTGCGCGGCCTGGACCAGGACGAGCAGGAGCGGCTGCTGGCCGACCTGGTGCGCGCCGAGGCGGCCGCCGCCCTCGGCCACGACTCCCCGGACGCCATCTCGGAGCGGCGGGCCTTCCGCGACGCCGGCTTCGACTCGCTGACCGCGGTGGAACTGCGCAAGCGGCTGGCCGCCCTCACCGGCCTGGCGCTGCCCGCCACCCTCGTCTTCGACCACCCGACCCCCGCCGTCCTCGCCCGCCACCTGCGCGAGGAACTCCTGGGCACCGGCGGCGCCCAGGCCGCCCCGGCGGCCGTGGCCGTGTCGACGTCGGGAGGCTTCGACGAGCCCATCGCCATCGTCGGCATGAGCTGCCGCTTCCCCGGCGGCGTCCGCTCCCCGCAGCAGCTCTGGGACCTCCTCAGCGACGGCGTCGACGCCATCACCGACTTCCCCGTCAACCGCGGCTGGAACACCGAGCTCTACCACCCGGACCCGGACAACCCCGGCACCACGTACTCCACCCAGGGCGGTTTCCTGCACGACGCGGGCGAGTTCGACGCCTCCTTCTTCGGCATCTCGCCGCGCGAGGCGCTGTCCATGGACCCCCAGCAGCGGCTGCTGCTGGAGACCACCTGGGAGGCGTTCGAGCACGCCGGCATCGACCCCACCACCGTCCACGGCAGCGCGACCGGCACCTTCGTCGGCTCCACCTACCAGGAGTACGGACTCGGCGTCGAGGACGGCTCCGCCGGCCACCTGGTGACCGGCACCAGCCCCAGCGTGCTCTCCGGGCGCCTGGCCTACCTCTTCGGCCTCGAAGGACCGGCCGTCACCGTCGACACCGCCTGCTCCTCGTCCCTGGTCGCCCTGCACCTGGCCTGCCAGTCGCTGCGCAACGGCGAGAGCTCCCTGGCCCTGGCCGGTGGCGCGACCGTGATGACCAACCCCAACCCGTTCGTCGCCTTCAGCCGGCAGCGGGCGCTGGCCAACGACGGCCGCTGCAAGGCGTTCTCCGACGGCGCCGACGGCATGACCCTCGCCGAAGGCGTCGGCATCCTCGTCCTGGAACGCCTCTCGGACGCCCAGCGCAACGGCCACGAGATCCTCGCCGTCGTCCGCGGCTCGGCCATCAACCAGGACGGCGCCTCCAACGGTCTGTCCGCCCCCAACGGCCCGTCCCAGCAGCGCGTCATCCGCCAGGCCCTGGCCAACTCCCGCCTGAACCCGGCGGACATTGACGCCGTCGAGGCCCACGGGACCGGCACCGCCCTGGGCGACCCCATCGAAGCGCAGGCCCTGCTCGCCACCTACGGCCGGGACCGCGACCCGCAGAGCCCGCTGCTGCTGGGCTCCGTCAAGTCCAACATCGGCCACACCCAGTCGGCGGCCGGCGTGGCCGGCGTCATCAAGATGATCCTGGCCCTGCGCCACGGACAACTGCCGCGCACCCTGCACGCGGAGACACCCTCCGGCCACATCGACTGGACCCCGGGCACCGTCGCCCTGCTGAACGAACCCGCCGACTGGCCCGTGGGCGAGCGCCCACGCCGCTGCGCGGTCTCCTCCTTCGGCATCAGCGGGACCAACGCCCACACCATCCTCGAAGAGGCCCCCCGCCCGCACGAGACGGCCCCCGCGCCGACGGTGCCCCCGGCCGGCGGCGTCGTCCCGTGGGTGCTGTCCGCCCGGACCCCCGGAGCCCTGCACGCCCAGGCCGCGCACCTCGCCGCCCACCTCGACGGCGGGCAGGCGCCCGGCGCGGTGGACGTCGGCCACAGCCTGGTGGCCTCGCGCACCCTCTTCGACCACCGCGCCGTCGTCGTCGGCACCGACGGCCAAACCCGCCGCGCGGCACTCGACGCCCTCGCCGCCGGCGGCTCCGCCCCCGGCCTCGTCCAGGGCACCGCCGACACCGAGGGCAAGACCGTCTTCGTCTTCCCCGGCCAGGGCTCCCAGTGGGTCGGCATGGGCGCACGGCTCCTTGAGGAGTCCCCGGTCTTCGCCGAGCGCCTGACCGAATGCGCCACCGCCCTCTCGGAGTTCACCGACTGGTCCCTGCTCGACGTGCTGCGCCAGGCCGACGGCGCGCCGACGCTGGAGCGCGTCGACGTCGTCCAGCCCGCCTCCTTCGCCGTCATGGTCTCCCTGGCCGCGTTGTGGGCCTCCCACGGCATCACCCCCGACGCCGTGGTCGGCCACTCGCAGGGCGAGATCGCCGCGGCGGCCGTCGCCGGGGCGCTCTCCCTGCAGGACGCGGCCCGCGTCGTCGCGCTGCGCAGCCAGGCCATCGCCCGCGGGCTGGCCGGAACCGGCGGCATGATGTCGGTCCCGCTGCCCGTCGCCGACGTCGAAGCGCGCCTCGCCGGGGCCGCCGGGTACAACGACCTGTCGGTCGCCGCGGTCAACGGCCCCCGGTCCACCGTCGTCGCCGGCGCCGTCGCCCCGCTGGACGCCCTCCAGGCCGAGCTGGTCGGCGAGGACATCCGCGCCAGGCGCATCGCCGTGGACTACGCCTCGCACTCCGCCGAGGTCGAGCGGGTGCGGGACGAACTGCACACCGTCCTCGCCCCGGTGCGCCCGGGCCCGTCGCAGGTGCCGTTCTTCTCCACCGTCACCGGCGACTGGCTGGACACCACCGGCATGGACGCCGACTACTGGTACACCAACCTGCGGCAGACCGTCCGCTTCCAGCCCGCCATCCGCGAACTCCTCGCCCAGAACCACCACTTCTTCATCGAGGTCAGCTCCCACCCCGTACTCGCCATGGGCGTCCAGGCCACCGCCGAGGAAGCCGGCAGCACGGCCGCGGTGCTCGGCACGCTCCGGCGCGACGCGGGCGGCACCGACCGCTTCCTGACCTCCCTCGCCGAGGCGTTCGTCCGGGGCGCGCACGCCGACTGGCCCGGTGTCTTCGCCGGCACCGGCGCCCGCCGGGTACCCCTGCCCACCTACGCCTTCCAGCGCGAGCAGATGTGGGCCATCCCCGACCGGCCTGCGCACCGGCCCGAAGCGGACCCCGCGGACGCGGAGTTCTGGACCGCGGTGGAGGAGGCGGACGTCGACTCCCTCGCCTCCAGCCTGCGCCTGGACCGCACCGCCCTGGAGCCCGTCCTGCCGGCCCTGACCGACTGGCGCCGGCGCCGCCGCGACCTGGCGGCCGTGGACTCCTGGCGCTACCGCGCCACCTGGCAGCCGCTGACCGCCCTCCCCACGGCGGCCCTGACCGGCACCTGGCTCGTCGTCACCACCGAGGACACCGCCGGCGAGGACATCACCGGCGCCCTCGCCGCGCACGGCGCCCAGACACGCACCCTCGTCCTCGACGACGCCTGCCTGGACCGGGCGACGCTGGCCGCGCGCCTGACCGACCTCGACGGCGCCGCGGACCTCGCGGGCGTGGTGTCGCTGCTGGCCGCGGCAGAGGAGCCGAGCCCGCACCACCCGGCGCTCAGCCGCGCGGTGGCCCTGACCGTCGGGCTCGTCCAGGCACTCGGCGACGCCGGGATCGACGCACCCCTGTGGTGCCTGACCCGGGGCGCCGTCTCCACCGGCCGCGCGGACCGGCTCACCCGCCCCGCCCAGGCCCAGATCCACGGCCTCGGCTGGACGGCCGCCCTCGAACACCCGGACCGCTGGGGCGGTCTGGTCGACCTGCCCGAGGAACTGGACCCGCGGGCCGGTGAGCGCCTGGCCGCGGTCCTGACCGGCCGTACCGGCGAGGACCAGCTCGCCGTCCGCGCCTCGGGCGTCCTCGCCCGCCGCGTCGTGCGCGCCACCCCCGCGGACACCGCTCCGGCCAACCCCTGGACGCCGAGGGGCACCACCCTCGTCACGGGCGGCACCGGCACGCTCGCCCCGCACCTGGCGCGCTGGCTCGCCCAGCAGGGCGCCGAGCACGTCGTGCTCACCAGCCGCCGCGGCCCGGCCGCCCCCGGATCCGACGACATCGTCCGGGAACTGGCCGAGTTGGGCTGCGAGGCCGACGTCGTCGCCTGCGACCTGACCGACCGCGACGCGGTCGCCCAGATGCTCGCCACGCTCGCGGCCGAGGGCCGCACCGTGCGCACCGTCGTGCACACCGCCGTCACCATCGAGCTGGCGACGCTGCACGAGACGACCCTCGACGACTTCGCGCGGGTCATGGACGCCAAGGTCACCGGAGCCCGGCACCTGGACGAACTGCTCGACGACGACCTCGACGCCTTCGTCCTGTACTCGTCCACCGCCGGCATGTGGGGCAGCGGCGCCCACGCCGCCTACGTCGCCGGCAACGCCTACCTCGACGCCCTGGCCGAACACCGCCGCGCCCGCGGCGCCCGGGCCACCGCCGTCTCCTGGGGCATCTGGGCCGACGACCTCAAGCTCGGCCGCGTCGACCCCGGCCAGATCCGCCGCAGCGGACTGGTCTTCATGGACCCGCAGTTGGCCCTCACCGGGCTGCGCCAGGTCCTCGACGACGACGAGACGCACCTGGCCGTCGCCGACGTGGACTGGGAGCGCTACTACCCGGTCTTCACCGCCGCGCGGCCCACCCGGCTCTTCGACGACCTGCCCGAAGTCCAGCGGCTCGCGGAGAACACCGCCCAGGTCAAGGACTCCGGCAGCGAGTTCGCCAACCGGCTCCTCGGGCTGGCCGCCGTCGAGCAGGAGAGGCTCCTGCTGGACCTCGTCCGCGGCGAGGCCGCCACCGCGCTCGGCCACGCCTCACCCGACGTGCTCTCCGGACAACGCGCCTTCCGCGACGTCGGATTCGACTCGCTGACCGCCGTCGACCTGCGCAACCGGCTCGCCGCCGTGACCGGGCTCGCGCTGCCGAGCACCATGGTCTTCGACTACCCCAACCCGCAGGCCCTCGTCGCCTTCCTGCGCGAATCCCTCGTCGGGTCCGCCACGGGCACCACCACCACGACCACACACACCGCCGCCGACGACGAGCCCATCGCCATCATCGGCATGAGCTGCCGCTACCCCGGCGGCATCGGCTCACCGGAGGACCTGTGGCGCCTGGTCGGCGAGGGGGGCGACGCCACCAGCGAGTTCCCCACCGACCGCGGCTGGGACGCCGAAAGCCTCTACGACCCCGACCCCGACCGGGCCGGACACACCTACTCGACCCGGGGCGGATTCCTCCACGACGCCGCCGAGTTCGACGCCTCCTTCTTCGGCATCTCGCCCCGCGAGGCGCTGGCCATGGACCCGCAGCAGCGGCTGCTGCTGGAGACCTCCTGGGAGGCGATGGAGCGTGCCGGGATCGACGCCGCCACCCTGCGCGGCACCAGCACCGGCACCTTCATCGGCGCCAGTTACCAGGACTACGGAGCCGCCGGCGCGAGCCCGGAGGGCGCCGAGGGACACCTGATCACCGGCACCATCTCCAGCGTCCTGTCCGGCCGGCTCTCCTACACCTACGGCTTCGAGGGCCCGGCCGTCTCCCTCGACACCGCCTGCTCCTCGTCCCTGGTCGCCCTGCACCTGGCCTGCCAGTCCCTGCGCAACGGCGAGAGCTCCCTGGCCCTCGCGGGCGGCGTCAGCATCATGTCCACGCCCGGCGCCTTCGTCGGCTTCAGCCGGCAGCGCGCGATGGCCGCCGACGGCCGCTGCAAGGCGTACTCCGACCAGGCCGACGGCATGAGCCTGGCCGAGGGCGTCGGCCTGGTCCTCGTCGAACGGCTCTCCGACGCCCGCCGCAACGGGCACCAGGTCCTGGCCGTCATCCGCGGCTCCGCGGTGAACCAGGACGGCGCCTCCAACGGACTGACCGCGCCCAACGGCCCGTCCCAGCAGCGCGTCATCCGCCAGGCCCTGGCCAACGCCAAGGTGGACGCCGACAGCGTCGACGTCATCGACGGCCACGGGACCGGCACCGCCCTCGGCGACCCCATCGAGGCGCAGGCCCTGCTCGCCACCTACGGCCGGGAGCGCGACCCCGAGCACCCGCTGCTCCTGGGCTCGGTGAAGTCCAACATCGGCCACACCCAGATGGCGTCCGGCGTCGCCAGCGTCATCAAGATGGTCATGGCCATGCGCCACGGCACGGTGCCGCAGAGCCTGCACATCGACCGGCCCTCCGCACACGTCGACTGGAGCTCCGGCGCCCTCCACCTGCTCACCGAGCCGCTTCCCTGGCCCAGCACCGGACACCCGCGCCGCGCGGGCGTCTCCTCCTTCGGGCTCAGCGGCACCAACGTCCACACCATCCTCGAACAGGCCCCGGAGGAGCGGTCCGAGGAAGCCGCCGACGCGGCACCGGCCCGCCCGGCCGATCCCGCGCCCGTCCCCCTGACGCTGTCCGGACACACCGAAGCGGCCCTGCGCGCACAGGCCGGACAGCTCCTGTCCCACCTCACCGCCCACCCCGAACTCCCACTCGCCGACGTGGCGTTCTCCCTCGCCGGCTCCCGCAGCGCCCTGGAGCACCGCGCGGCCGTCGTCACCGACGACCCCGACGCCCTCGTCCGCGCGCTGACCGCGCTGCGCGACGCGGCCCCCGACGGCGGGCTGCTCACCGGCCGCCCGGATCGCGGCCGGCTGGCCTTCCTCTTCACCGGCCAGGGCAGCCAGCGCCCCGGAATGGGACGCGAGCTCTACGACCGCCACCCGGTCTACGCCCAGGCCCTGGACACGGTGCTGGCCCGCTTCGACCTCGAACTCGACCGGCCGCTGCGAGAACTCCTCTTCGCCGCCCCGGACACCCCCGAGGCCGCCCTGCTGGACGACACCCGCTACACCCAGCCCGCCCTCTTCGCCCTCGAAGTAGCCCTGTTCCGCCTCGCCGAGTCCTGGGGGCTGCGCCCCGACTACGTCGCGGGCCACTCCATCGGAGAGTTCGCCGCCGCGCACGCCGCCGGAGTCCTCTCCCTGGAGGACGCCTGCACCCTGGTCGCCGCCCGCGGCCGGCTGATGGCCGCACTGCCCGCTGCCGGCGCCATGGCCTCCGTCGAAGCCACCGAGGACGAAGCGGCCGCCGCGCTCGCCCCGTACGAGGGACGGGCCGCGGTCGCCGCCGTCAACACCCCGGCGTCCCTGGTCGTCTCGGGTGACGAGGACGCGGTGCTGGCCGTCGCGGCGCACTTCGAGGAGCGCGGCCGCCGCACCAAGCGGCTGCGCGTCAGCCACGCCTTCCACTCGCCACACATGGACCCGATGCTGGCGGACTTCGCCCGCGTCGTCGGCTCCGTCACCTGCCACGCACCGGCCGTGCCGCTGGTGTCCACCGTCACCGGCGCTCTGCTCACGCACGACGAGCTGGCCGCGCCGGAGTACTGGACCGGGCAGGTCCGGGGCACCGTCCGCTTCGCCGACGCCGTGCGGCACCTCGTCGAGCACGGCGTGACGACCTTCTTCGAGCTCGGCCCGGACGCCGTGCTCAGCGGCGCGGTCCGCGAGGGCGCCGACGCGCAGGAGCACGTCACCGCCGTACCGGCTCTGCGCCGCGACCGGCCCGAGGCCCCGGCGCTGACCACGGCACTGGCCCGACTCCACCTCCACGGGGCACCGGTCGACTGGGACGCCGTGTTCGCGGGCAGCGGGGCCCGCCGGATCGACCTGCCCACCTACCCCTTCCAGCGCGAGCGCTACTGGCCCGAGCCGACCGCGGTCACCGGTACCCCCGCACACCCCGCCGACGCGGCGGACACGGAGTTCTGGTCGGCGGTGGAGCGCGCGGACCTCGCATCCCTGGGCTCCTCGCTGGAACTGGACGACGACACCCTCACCGCCGTCGTGCCCGCCCTCTCCTCGTGGCGGCGCCGGAGCCGGGAGCGTGCCACCGTCGACGGCTGGCGCTACCGGTCCACCTGGAAGCGCCGCACCGGCCCGACCACCGCGGGACAACCCGCCGGGACCTGGCTGGTGCTCGCACCGGCCGACGGCGAGCGGGCCTGGCCCGATGCGGTCGCCGGCGCCCTGGGCGCCGACTCCGTACGCCTTCCCGTCGCCGCCCCGCAGCGCGGAGAACTGGCCGAGCGGCTGGGCGAACTGGCCGCCGAACACGGCGAGTTCGCGGGCGTGCTGTCGCTGCTGGCGACGGCCGGCGAGGGCACCGAGGCCGCCACGACCGAGGGCGTGCTGCTGACGGCGACCGCCGTCCAGGCCCTGGGCGACGCGGGCATCGAGGCCCCCCTGTGGTGCGTGACCCGCACCGCCGTGGCCGTCGACCGCGCCGAACACCCGGCCCGCCCCGCCCAGGCCGCCGTATGGGGCCTGGGCAGGGTGGCCGCACTGGAGCACCCGCAGCGCTGGGGCGGCCTCGTCGACCTCCCCGACGAGCTCGACGACACCACCCTGCGCCACCTGGCGGCCGTCCTCGCCGACAGTGGCGGCGAGGACCAGCTCGCCGTGCGCACCACCGGGGCCTTCGTCCGCCGACTGGCACACCACCGAGCCGAACCGGCCCCCGAGACGGGCACGTTCAGCCCTACCGGCACCGTGCTCGTCACCGGCGGCACCGGAGCCCTCGGCGGCCATGTCGCCCGCTGGCTGGCTGAGGCGGGCGCCCCGCACCTGCTGCTGCTCAGCCGCCGCGGCGCCGACGCTCCCGGAGCCGCCGAACTGGTCGCACAGATCGAGGACCTGGGAGCCCGCGTCACCGTCGCGGCGTGCGACATCGCCGACCGCGACGCGCTCACCGCCGCACTGGCCGCGGTCCCCGCCGAGCAGCCGCTGACCGCGGTGTTCCACACCGCCGGCATCATCGACGACGGCACCCTGGACACGCTCACCCCCGAGCAGTTCACCGCCGTCCTGCGTGCCAAGGTCACCGCCACGCTCAACCTGCACGAGGTCACCCGCGACCGGGACCTGAGCGCCTTCGTGCTCTTCTCCTCCGTCGCCGGCACCCTCGGCGCGCCCGGCCAGGGCAACTACGCCGCCGCCAACGCCTTCCTCGACGCCTTCGCCGAGCACCGGCGCGCCCACGGCCTGCCCGCCACCTCGCTGGCCTGGGGCCCCTGGGCCGAGACCGGCATGGCGGCCGACGGCACCGGCGTCCAGGACCGCATCCGCCGCGGCGGCTTCCACCCGATGCCACCGCGACCGGCCCTCACCGCCCTGCGGCGGGCGATCGAGCAGGGCGCCACGACGCTGACCCTCGCCGACATCGACTGGCCGCGCTACGCGGAGGTGTTCACCGCGCTGCGCCCCAGCCCCCTCGTCGGCGACCTGCCCGAACTGCGCCGGGCCACGCCGGCCGCCGGGGCGACGGAAGCCGCCCTGCGGGAACCGGCCCTGCGCCGGCGGCTCGCCGAGCTCTCCCCGTCCGCCCGCCCCGGCTTCGTCCTGGACCTGGTGCGCACCCACGTCGCCGCGGTCCTCGGACACGCCGGCACCTCGGACATCGGCGCCGAACGCGCCTTCAGCGACCTCGGTTTCGACTCGCTGACCACCGTCGAACTGCGCAACACCCTCACCGCCACCACCGGCCTGAAACTGACCGCGACCCTCGTCTACGACTACCCGACCCCAACCTCCCTCGCCGACTTCCTGCTCGCCGAACTCCTGGGCACCCTGCCCGACCCCGGCACCGACACGCCGGCCCCCGCCGGGCGGGCGGCCGACGACGACCCCATCGCCATCGTCGGCGTCAACTGCCGCTTCCCCGGCGGCGTACGGTCCCCCGACGACCTCTGGCGGCTGCTGAGCCACGGCGAGGACGCGATCAGCGGTTTCCCCGCGGACCGCGGCTGGGACCTCGACGCGCTCGCCCAAGGCGCCTCCGCCACCCTCGAAGGCGGATTCCTGGACGGCGTCGGCCTCTTCGACGCCCCCTTCTTCGGCATCTCGCCCCGCGAGGCGCTGGCCATGGACCCCCAGCAGCGCCTGCTGCTGGAGACCTCCTGGGAGGCGTTCGAGCGCGCCGGCATCGACGCGACCACCCTGCGCGGCAGCCGCACCGGCGTGTTCGTCGGCACCAACGGCCAGGACTACGCCACCCTCCTGCGCCGGGGAACCGGCACCGCCGACCTGCGCGGCCACGTCGCCACCGGCAACACCGCCAGCGTCATGTCCGGCCGCCTGTCCTACGCCTTCGGCCTGGAGGGCCCGGCCGTCACCGTCGACACCGCCTGCTCCTCCGCGCTGGTCGCCCTCCACATGGCGGCCAACTCCCTGCGCAGTGGCGAGTGCACCCTCGCACTGGCCGGCGGCGTCTCGGTCATGTCCAGCCCCGACTCCTTCACCGAGTTCACGGTCCAGGGCGGGCTGGCCGCCGACGGGCGGTGCAAGCCCTTCGCCGACGCCGCCGACGGCACCAGCTGGTCCGAGGGCGTGGGCGTCCTCGTCCTGGAGCGGCTCTCCGACGCCCGCCGCAACGGCCACGACGTATGGGGCATCGTGCGCGGCACCGCCGTCAACCAGGACGGTGCCTCCAACGGGCTGACCGCGCCCAGCGGGCGGGCCCAGCAGCGCGCCATCCGCCAGGCCCTCGCCGACGCGGACCTCACCCCCGCCGACGTCGACGTCGTCGAGGCCCACGGCACCGGCACCACCCTCGGCGACCCCATCGAGGCGCACGCCCTCATCGCCGCCTACGGACCGGACAGGCGGCGCCCGCTGCTCGTCGGCGCCGTCAAGTCGAACCTGGGCCACACCCAGGCCGCCGCCGGCGTCGCCGGCACCATCAAGGTGCTCCTGGCGATGCGGCACGGCGTCCTGCCCAAGACCCTGCACGTCAACTCCCCGTCCTCGCACGTGGATTGGACGGACGGCGCGGTCTCGCTCGTCACCGAGCAGCAGGACTGGCCCGAGACCGGGCAGCCCCGACGGGCCGGCGTCTCCGCCTTCGGCGTGAGCGGCACCAACGCCCACGTCATCCTCGAGCAGGCGCCGGACGTCGAGGAGCCCGCGGCGGCGGAGTCCACCACGCAGCCGGGCCTCGTGCCCTGGCCGGTGTCGGGCAGGTCCGAGGCCGCACTGGAGGCGCAGATCGAGCGGGTCTCGGCGCTGACCGGTCCGTCACCGGTCGACGTGGGCCACTCCCTGGCCACCGGCCGGGCAGCGTTCGCCCACCGCGCGGTCCTCGCGGCCGACGGTGCCGGCGTACGGGAACTCGTACGCGGCGTCACCCAGGAGACCGACGGGAAGCTGGCGGTGCTGTTCTCCGGGCAGGGTGCGCAGCGGGTGGGGATGGGTCGGGAGTTGTATGGCCGGTTCCCGGTGTTCGCGG
>NZ_JBNHIN010000033.1:56850-86256 GCF_050054615.1 Streptomyces sp. YGL11-2 | reverse complement strand
CTGTGGGAGAGTAGGACGCCGCCGAACAATCTTTGTGGGGAGGCCCCGCACCGTATGGTGCGGGGCCTTTCTGCGTTTGTGGGCAACTTTTTGACAGGGGCCCACCGGGAGGTGGTTGGTGCCGGGGCGAGTGGGGTGAGTGGATTGCTCCTTCGGCACGGGTGCCGTCATGCTGAGGCCCATGCTGCAGGGAGGGGTGCGGAGGGCTGAGGAGGGGGCGAGAGGCAGCCGTAGGTGTGGGTGTGGGTGTGGGCACGGCTGAGGCTGTGTGTTGTGTGTCTTCAGCGTCGCGTCGCAGTCGTTGATTGTCGCTGTGCAGGGCTGGAGTTGGGGCCGTCTTGGGCGGGCGGTGGGAGTGGTCAGAGGCGGCCGGCGGCCTTCAAGGTGAGGTAGGCGTCGGCCAGGTCGGGGGCCAGGTGGGCCGGGGTGGAGTCGATGACCGTGATGCCCTGGTGGCGGAGGCGGTCCGCGGTGCGGCGGCGGGCGGCGCGGGTCTGTTCCGCGGCAGCCGCTGCGTAGACGGCCTGAGGGGTGCGGCGGCCGGCGGCCATTTCTTCGATGCGGGGGTCGGCGACGGCGGCGACGATGAGTTCGTTGCGCTGGGTGAGGCCGGGGAGGACAGGCAGCAGGGCTTCCTCCACGGGAGCCGTGTCGAGGCCGGTGAAGAGGACGATCAAGGAACGACGCGGGGTGCGGCGGTGGATTGTGGCGGCCAGGCCGCGGGCGTCCGCCTCGACCAGTTCGGATTCGAGGGGGGCGAGTGCGTCGGTGAGGGCCGGCAGGAGGTCGCGGGCGGTGCGGCCTTGTACGGAGGCGCGTACGCGGCGGTCGTAGGCGAGCAGGTCGACGCGGTCGCCGGCGCGGGCGGCGAGGGCTGCGAGGAGCAGGGCGGCGTCCATGGAGGCGTCGAGGCGAGGCGTGTCGCCGACGCGGCCGGCTGAGGTGCGGCCGGTCTCCAGGACGAGGAGGATGCGGCGGTCGCGTTCGGGGCGCCAGGTGCGGACGGCGAGGGTTTGCCGGCGGGCGGTGGCGCGCCAGTCGATGGAGCGGGTGTCGTCGCCGTGGGTGTAGTCGCGGAGGCTGTCGAATTCGGTGCCTTCGCCGCGGGTCAGGATGCTGGTGCGGCCGTCGAGTTCGCGGAGTCGGGCGAGTTTGGCGGGGAGGTGCTTGCGGCTGGTGAAGGGGGGCAGGACGCGCAGAGTCCACGGGACGTGGTGGTTGCCCTGGCGGGCTGCCAAACCGAGTGGGCCGTAGGAGCGGACCGTGACGCGGACGGCGTGGTGGTCTCCGCGGCGGGTGGGGTGGAGCGTGGTGCTCAGGCGACGGCGTTCGCCGCCGGGGATGCGGGCGGTGTGGCGGGACGCGGGGATGTCGGAGCCGGGGTGGAAGGAGCTCGGGGGCCAGGCGTCGCGGATCTGGGCGCGCAGGGTCCGGCGGTCGGAGTTGGTGATGGTGAGGTGGATGTGGGCTTCGCCTGTCAGTCGAACTGTTGTGTCACCGGTTCGGGTGAAATGGAGCTTTCGCACTGGCGCGGCGAGTGCTAGATCGCACAAGATTGCTATCAGCAGGGCGAGTTGGACGATCAGGATCCCGAGCCAGCTGGGCAGTGCGAAGCCGACGAAGAGGGCTCCGAGTGCGGCGATGAGGGCGGTGCGTCCGGTGAGGGCCACGGTCTTGTCTCAGCGGGGGACGGGGAGATGAGCGAGCACGGCATTGATCACGGAGTCTGAGGTGACTCCTTCCATCTCCGCTTCGGGGCGGAGCTGGACGCGGTGCCGGAGTGTGGGGAGAGCCAGGGCTTTGACGTCGTCGGGGGTGACATAGTCGCGACCGGTGAGCCAGGCCCAGGCGCGTGAGGTGGACAGCAGGGCGGTGGCCCCTCGGGGGGAGACGCCGAGAGACAGCGAGGGGGATTCGCGAGTGGCACGGCAGATATCGACGATATAGCCGGTGACTTCGGGGGAGACCGTGGTCTTGGCAACCGCGGCTCGGGCTGCTTCGAGGTCGGTGGCGGAGGCGACGGGGCGAAGACCGGCGGCGTTCAGGTCGCGCGGGCTGAAGCCGGCGGCGTGGCGGGTGAGGATGTCGATCTCGTCCTGGCGGGCGGGGAGCGGCATCGTCAGCTTCAGCAGGAAGCGGTCGAGCTGGGCTTCGGGGAGCGGGTATGTGCCCTCGTATTCCATGGGGTTCTGCGTGGCGGCCACGAGGAACGGTTCGGGGAGCGGGCGGGGCGTGCCGTCGACGGTTACCTGACGCTCTTCCATGGCTTCGAGCAGGGACGCCTGGGTCTTGGGTGGGGTGCGGTTGATCTCGTCGGCGAGAAGGAGGTTGGTGAAGACGGGGCCGGGCTGGAAGGAGAACTCGGCGTTGCGGGCGTCGTAGACCAGCGAGCCGGTGACGTCGCTGGGCATGAGGTCCGGGGTGAACTGGACGCGCTTGGTGTCGAGTTCGAGGGTCGCTGACAGGGCGCGGACGAGCAGCGTCTTGGCGACGCCGGGGACGCCTTCGAGGAGTACGTGACCGCGGCACAGCAGCGCGACGACCAGGCCGGTGACGGCGGGGTCCTGGCCTACGACGGCCTTGGCTATCTCGGTGCGCAGTTCCTCAAGGGAGGCTCGGGCGCTGTCAGCGGTCGGGGTGCTCACGGGGGGCGTGCCTCTCTTGGGGAACGATCGAGTTTTCGAGTGCGTCGAGTTGGTCGGCCAGGCGCACCAGGGCCTTGTCGTCCGCGGGAGCGGGGCCGAAGAGCAGTGCGTGGAGGTCGGCGGCCGGGGTCGTGGTGGTGGTCAAGTGGGCCTGGATGGCCGGGAGAAGGACGTCCGGGGTGTGGGCGTGCCCGGGGGGCACCCCGATAAGGGGGGCGAGCCGAGTGCGGACCGCTGAACGCAGGACGGCGCAGGCCCGGTCGCGGGCGTGGGCCTGTTCGTAGAGGCGGGCGTGGCCTTCGGTCGTTTCGGCGGCCGGGACCGTGACGGGGAGTCGTTCCGGCACGAGGGGGCCGAGTCGGCGGGCGCGCCAGAGGGCTGCGCATACGGCGGCGATGGTGAGTTGGAGCAGCGCCCAGTTCCAGCCGGAGGGGATGAGATCGAGGAGGCCGGGCCGGTTGTCCTGTGCGGATGACGGGTCGCTGACGGAGGGGAGGTACCAGACCAGATGCTCGTGCGCACCGAGGAGTTGGAGGGCCAGCGAGGCGTTGCCGTGCTCGGCGAGGTGGAAGTTGTACAGGAAGTCGGGGGAGCCGAGGAGTACGGTGTCGCGGTCCGTGCCGGGGGCCGGGAGGCGCAGCAGGGTGGGCAGACCGCCGCCGGGGTAGCAGCGGTCGGCCGCGGGGGCGGTGGTCTCGTAGCGGACGCCGCCGAGGAGGGCGTCGCCCGCGCTGCGGGCGGCGGGCAGCGAACAGGCGGGACGGCGAGGGGCGTTGGTGAGCGCGGGACCGGCCTGGACTCCGGGGGCGAAGAGCTGGAGGGACGCGGGGCCCGGGGCGAGCAGGACGGTGCGGCCGGGGGTGTGGGCGGTCGCCGTGGAGAGGGTGGCCAGCTGGTCTGCGGTCAGGACGTCGGGATCGGCGACGAGGAGAGTGGTGTGCGGGCCGGCCGCGGCGGCGGCCTCCTCGGCGGTGGTCACGACGCCGGTGGTGACGCCGTGGGCGGACAGGAGTTGGGCGAGCGCGCGGCTTCCGGTCCGGTCCGCGGAGCGGGGGTCGAGCCGGCCGTACTGTTCACCGGACTGCAGGGCAGCCAGGACCAGCCCGCTGACGACGAGCAGGAGCAGCGCCAGCAGCAGTCCGCGGGAGCGGGCCCACAGGCGTCGCGCGGTGGCGCCGGGAGCGGCGGTGACGGTGGTGGCCGTGGTCATTCGCGGCTCCTGGTCGGGGTGGCGGCCAGGTGGGGCTTGGCGTGTTGCAGCTCGGTGTCGAGGTCGGTCAGAAGGGCGTATGCCTGTTCCGTACCGGGGCGGCCGCCGTATGTGACGTCGTCGAAGGTGCGGGCCGCGGTGCGCAGTTGGCCGGCGTGCGGGGGGAGCGCCCGGCCGGCTTCGGCGGCGGCCTCGCCGGCGGTGCGGCCGGGGCCGGGGGTGATCAGGGTCCGCTCTTCGAGGGCGAGGACGATGGCCCGCATTCGGTCCTGGATCGCCGCGTTCCAGCGGCCTTCGGTGGCGTGCCGGTCGGCGGCTGCGCGGTGTTCGGCGGCGGTGCGGGGGGCGTCGGTGAAGAGCGTGCCGCCGGTGGTCGGAGTACGGCGCAGTGCCCCGAGCCGTAGGCGGAGCGCGATGGCCAGCAGGAGGACGAACGCCACGATGGCGAGGAGTCCGATCCAGCCGCCGGGGGTGGCCCCGGCGGCGGTGTGGAAGAGGTCCCCGATGTGGTCCCACAGCCAATTCAGGGCCCGCTGGATCGGGTTGGGGTCGTGCTGGTGGTACCGGGGGTCGGACAGCTCGCGCTGGGCCGCTTCCCGGGCGGGGCCGCGTGGGATCCGTACCGGTATGTCGTCGTCGGAGCGCGCGATGAGACGTGTGAGCGCGGCTGTGTTCCCCCCGGTGGTCACCGCATCAGCCTCCCGGCGTGGCGTCGCTCGGGCGCGGGCCGGGGATGTCGGCGGAGGCGTCCTTGGGCGCGTTGGGGGCGGCGGAGGTTTCGGTGCCGGTTGCCGTGGCGCTGTCCGGCGCTTCCTTGCGTGCCGCCGCCGGTTGCGCCTCTGCCGGTTGAGCCTTTGTCAGGTGGTGCTCCGTCTGCTGATCCGCTGTCGGCTGTTCCTCCGTGCGGTCCGACGGGGAGTCAGCGGTGGGGCCGTCGGCCGGTGGGGTGTCGGCGGGGGGCCTGGGTGCCGGGGTGGTGGTAGGACCGGTGGTGGCCGGGGCCGGGGCGGCGGGTTCGGCGTCGTAGCCGGGGAGGCCGGCAGCGCGGGCGAGTTCGAGGTCGAGAGCCTCGCGGCGGATGCGCTGGTCGACGTAGACGAGCACGGTGACACCGGCGCTGATCGGGAAGGTGATGGTGGAGCTGATGATCGCGCCGATGCCCAGCACGATCAGGAACGGCCAGCCGGTGCCGTTGCTGGTGCCGTTCGCCCAGTCCATGAGGCTCTCACCGCCGATGATGAAGGCGATGAGGGTGGCCGGAATCTGGATGATGAACTGGACGATGGCGACCAGCAGGTAGGCCAGGAGCTGGACGCCCAGCACCCGCCACCAGGCGCCGCGTACGAGCTTGGCGGAGCGGCGCATGGCCGCGATGACGCCCTGCTTCTCCAGCATGAGGGCGGGGGAGGCGAGGCTGTAGCGGACCCCCAGCCAGATGCTCACGATGGTGGCGGCGAGCCCGCCGAGCAGGGTGAGGGTCAGGCCCGTGGCGAACGAGCCGCCGGCCATGACGACGAGCCCGGGCACCAGACCGACCGCGAACACGGCCGTGATGAGCAACGGCAGCAGGACGAGCAGGCCGAGCAGACGCGGGAGTTGGCCGCGGGCCTCGCGCCAGGCTTCCCCGGCGGTCGCCGGGCGGCCGAGCACGGCGCGGCTGACGACCATGGTCAGCAACCCGGTGGCGATGATGGTGGCGAGCAGCCGGATCAGCGAGGAGATGGCGGAGCCGGCGAGCGAGTCGCTCATGTCGCTGAGGGCCTGGCGCAGCGGCGGGTTGCCGCCGGCGTCGAGGGCGGGGTTGTGGCCGGTGCCCTGAAGCCACACTCCGGTGACGATCGTGTTGGCGGTCTGCGAGACGATCGCGACGATCAGCGAGATGCTGAGCACGGTGCGCCAGTGGGCGCGCATGGTGGCGACCGCGCCGTCGAGGATCTCGCCGACGCCGAGCGGACGAAGCGGGATGACGCCGGGCTTGGCGGCGGGCGGCATTGCGGCCCAGCCGCCGCCCCATCCGGGGCCGGCGCCCCAAGCGGCCTGGTTTCCGGGGCCCGGCGGGGTGCCCCAGCCGGGCGCGGCGGAGCCGCCGGACGAGGCGCGGGTGCGGTCGCCGGTGGTGCCCTTGGCGCCCCGGCCGCCGGGGCCGCTCTGGCCGGGGATGCCGGCCGGGGCCGTCCACTGCCCGGCGGGCGGCTGCTTGCTCGACCAGTTCGGGTGGGCCGGCTGCTCGGACGCGCCGCCGGGATGGTCTTCCGGGCCGGACGACCGGGGGGGCTGCTCCTGGGTGCCGCGGTCCGGTTCGCCGGAGGGGGCGGATCCGGGCGAGGCCCAGCCCGGAGAGTTGTTCATCGTCGCTCCTTCTTGCTGCCCGTCCGCTGCGGCGGCGGGGGTCCGGGGTCCGCGGTGTCAGTCATCGTGTCATGGGGGGTGGCGCTTTGTACCCGCGCCCTTGGAGGAAGGGGACCTTCTGCTCGACGGGTGGTCGGCGGCAGACTGAGTGGATGGCTGATCAGCACGAGGTATCCGGGACGCTCACGATTCCGTCGTTGCGCTGGGCGGAACCACCCGAGGGACCGGTATTGGTCCTTCTTGATCAGACGCGGCTGCCGGTGGAGGAGGCCGAGCTGGCCTGCACGGACGTGCCGGCGCTGGTTCAGGCGATCCGCACACTGGCCGTGCGTGGGGCGCCGCTGCTGGGCATCGCGGGCGCGTACGGCGTCGCGCTGGCCGCGGCGCGGGGATTCGACGTCGATGACGCGGCGGAGGCGCTGGCGCATGCCCGTCCGACCGCGGCCAATCTGGCGTACGGCGTACGGCGCGCGGCTGCGGCGTACCGCGGGGCGGTGGCGGACGGCGCTGATCCGGAGGTTGCCGCGGCAGCCGCGCTGGCCGAGGCGCGTGCCGTGCACGCGGAGGACGTCGAGGCCAGTACACGGATGGCGGAGCAGGGCCGGGCGCTGCTCGGTCGGTTGCTGCCGGGTGGCGCGCACCGGATTCTCACGCACTGCAATACGGGTGCCCTGGTCTCCGGGGGACAGGGGACCGCCCTGGCCGTGGCGCTGGCGGCGCACCGCGCCGGGGAACTGCGTCGGCTGTGGGTGGACGAGACACGTCCGCTGCTGCAGGGGGCGCGGCTGACCGCCTACGAGGCGGCGCGTGCGGGTATGGCGTACACGGTGCTGGCGGACGGTGCCGCGGGATCGCTGTTCTCCGCGGGCGAGGTGGACGCGGTGCTGATCGGGGCGGACCGGATCGCGGCGGACGGTGCGGTGGCCAACAAGATCGGCAGCTATCCGCTGGCGGTGCTGGCGCGGTACCACCACGTTCCGTTCATCGTGGTGGCACCGACCAGCACGGTGGATCTGCAGACCGAGGAGGGAGTCGCTATCGAGGTGGAGCAGCGGCCGGGCCATGAAGTGACGGAGTTCTCGTTGCCGCACATGTGGGGGGCCGGAGCCGAGGCGGGCACCGGGATTCCGGTGGCGCCGCTGGGCGCACATGCCTACAACCCGGCCTTCGACGTCACGCCGGCAGAGCTGGTGACGGCGATCGTCACGGAGGCGGGAGTGGTGTCTCCGGTGACCCGGGACGGGCTGGCGGAGGTGTGTTCCACGTCACGATGGAGTAAGTCACGATCAGGTAATGGGATGATGGCCGAATGAAGGGACGCGTCCTGGTCGTCGACGACGACACCGCACTGGCAGAGATGCTCGGCATTGTGCTGCGCGGCGAGGGCTTTGAACCGTCGTTCGTGTCGGACGGTGACAAGGCTCTCGCGGCGTTCCGCGAGACAAAGCCCGATCTTGTGCTGCTCGACCTGATGCTGCCTGGCCGGGACGGCATCGAGGTGTGCCGCCTGATCCGGGCCGAGTCCGGCGTGCCGATCGTCATGCTGACTGCCAAGAGCGACACGGTGGATGTGGTGGTCGGCCTCGAATCGGGCGCGGACGACTACATCGTCAAGCCGTTCAAGCCCAAGGAGCTGGTGGCCCGGATCCGGGCGCGGCTGCGGCGGTCGGAGGAGCCGGCGCCCGAGCAGCTGGCGATCGGTGACCTGGTCATCGACGTCGCGGGGCACTCGGTGAAGCGGGACGGGCAGTCGATCGCGCTGACTCCGCTGGAGTTCGATCTGCTGGTGGCGCTGGCGCGCAAGCCGTGGCAGGTGTTCACCCGCGAGGTGCTGCTGGAGCAGGTCTGGGGTTATCGGCACGCCGCGGACACCCGGCTTGTCAACGTCCATGTGCAGCGGCTCCGCTCCAAGGTCGAGCGGGACCCGGAGCGTCCCGAGATCGTCGTGACCGTGCGCGGGGTCGGCTACAAGGCCGGGCCCAGCTGAGATGAGCCGGGACGGTTCGGCCCCGGAGGGAAAGCGGGGGCGCACCGTCGGCCCGACGGGTGATATGTCCTTTTCGGATCGGATGGCGGCGTGGCTGCTGCGAGGCGGGCAGCTGCTGCCCGACGGCGCGGTGAGCGGGCCCGTCCATCCCCTGCTGCGGCTCTTCAGCCGGTGGGTGCGGCGGCCCCTGCTGCCCGCGCTGCGGCTGTGGCGCCGCAACATCCAGCTCCGTGTGGTCGCGACGACCCTGCTGATGTCGCTGGCCGTGGTGCTGCTGCTCGGCGTCGTGGTCGTCGGACAGGTCCGCAACGGCCTGCTCACGGCCAAGGCGCAGGCCGCCCAGAGCCAGGCCGTGGGAGGCTTCGAGGTCGCCCAGAAACTGGCCGACGGCGGTGACGACAACCGGCCCGACGACAGCAACCGCGCCGCCAGCCGCGGCAGCCAGGACTCCGCGACCTGGCTGACCAGCCTGGTCGAGCAGCTCGCCAGCGGCGGGCAGGGCGTTTTCTCGGTCGTGGCGCTCAGCTCTGACTCCGACGAGCCCTTCGGCGACGCCACCCCGGGCACCCGCGGGCCGCGCGCCTCCGGGGACGTCGACCCCGAGCGCAGCGTGCCCGCCGAGCTGCGGCGGAAGCTGGACACCAAACCCGGAACGTTCCGCGAGTACACGCAGATCAAGCGCATCGGGTCCAACGACGGGGTGTCAGCGCTGATCATCGGCAAGCGCCTCAACGACATCAACGGCAACCAGTACCAGCTCTACTACCTCTTCCCGTTCAACCAGGAAGAGGATTCGCTCAAGCTCGTGACCGGCACGTTGGCGACGGCCGGGGTGTTCGTCGTGATCCTGCTCGGCGCCATCGCCTGGCTCGTGGTGCGGCAGGTCGTCACCCCTGTACGGATGGCCGCCGGGATCTCCGAGCGGCTGGCCGCGGGCCTCCTCCAGGAGCGGATGAAGGTCACCGGCGAGGACGACATCGCCCGCCTCGGCGAGTCCTTCAACAAGATGGCGCAGAACCTCCAGCTCAAGATCCAGCAGCTGGAGGAGCTCTCCCGGATGCAGCGCCGCTTCGTCTCCGACGTCTCGCACGAGCTGCGGACGCCGCTGACGACCGTCCGGATGGCCGCCGACGTCATCCACGAGGTACGCGACGAGTTCGACCCGGCCACCGCGCGCTCCGCCGAACTGCTGCGCGGCCAGCTCGACCGCTTCGAGTCGCTGCTCGCGGAACTGCTGGAGATCAGCAGGTTCGACGCGGGCGCGGCGGCACTGGAGGCCGAGCCCGTCGACCTGCGCGACGTGGTGCACCGCGTCATCGAAGGCGCCGAGCCGCTCGCGGAGCGCAAGGGCACCCGCATCGTGGTGCGCGGTGCCGAGCAGCCCGTCATGGCCGAGGCCGACCCCCGGCGGGTGGAGCGGGTGCTGCGCAACCTCGTCGTCAACGCCGTCGAGCATGGCGAGGGCCGCGATGTCGTGGTGCGGCTGGCGTCCGCCGGCAGCCCCAGCGGCGGCGCGGTGGCCGTCGCCGTCCGGGACTACGGCGTCGGTCTCAAGCCGGGCGAGGCGACCCGCGTCTTCAACCGCTTCTGGCGCGCGGACCCGGCGCGGGCCCGTACGACCGGCGGTACGGGGCTCGGCCTGTCCATCGCGGTCGAGGATGCCCGGCTGCACGGCGGCTGGCTCCAGGCTTGGGGCGAGCCCGGCGGCGGCTCGCAGTTCCGGCTGACCCTGCCCCGTACGGCGGGCGAGACGCTGCGCGGCTCTCCGATCCCCCTGGAGCCCGAGGACTCGCGGCGCAACCGCGGCCTCGACGCGACGGGGCAGCCGCTTACCGGCGCGGACGGCAAGGCGTCCACCATCCCGGCGCAGCCACGCCCCGGGCAGCAGCGCACCACCGCCCGGCCGGCGGCCGACCCGGCGGCGCTGCCCGGCAGCGGCGCCCGTGTGGTGCCGCAGAGCGCGGGCGCGCGGAGCGACGGGACGGCGCGCGGCGGCAGCGGGAGCGCGTACGACGGTCCGGCGGTCCGCGACGCGCACGACCCTGATAAGTCGGAGGCGTCGGGCCTGGAGAGATCAGCCGCCGAGGCGTCGGACCCTGGGATGTCGGCCCCTGGGATGTCGAGCCCTGCGGCACCGGGCCAGGGCGACCCGGCTCCCGGGGAGCGGACTCACGACGGCGCGCCCGTCGAGGGCGCGGCCGTCGGTGGGACGGAGCGGGAGGCCGGACGCGGCATGGATCGGGAAGGCGGACCGAGTGGGCACTGAGCGCGGAGGCGAGCGCGGCGTGGACATACCGTTCCGCCGGCGCGCCCGGAGGGGAGCCGGCGCCCGCACGGTACGGAAGGCCGTGCTGTTCGGCTGCGCGGCGGCACTGCTGGCCGGCTGCGCGTCCATGCCGGACAGCGGGGACGTCACACCGGTCGACCAGTCACCGCGCTCCGACGGGGACTCGCAGGTGCGGGTCTACGGCGTACCCCCGCAGGACGGCGCCCAGCCCACCAACATCGTGCGCAGCTTCCTCGACGCGACGACCAGCGACGAGGCGGATTTCCGTACGGCCAGGATGTACCTGGCGAAGTCGGCGAAGCGGACCTGGCGGCCGTTCCTGGTCACCAACGTGCTCCAGGAACGGCCCAAGTCCGAACCGCAGGCAGGCCCCAACCGCGACGACGCCGACGGCTACACGGTCGCGCTCTCCGGCAGCCAGGTAGCGACGGTCGACGACAACCACGCCTACACCCCCGAGGAGAAGCCGTACCGCGAGACGATCCACCTCATCAAGGAGGGGGACCAGTGGCGCATCGACCGGCTGCCCAACGGACTGGTGCTGGGCCAGTCCGACTTCCAGCGCATCTACCGCTCCGTCAACAAGTACTACTTCGCGTCCTACAACTCCGAGTCGCAGGACCCCAAGGCGCACAAGAACGTACTCGTCGCGGACCCCGTCTACCTGCGCCAGCGGATCAAACCGATCACCGCCAGCGTGGACGCACTGCTCGCCGGGCCCACCAACTGGCTGAACCAGGTGACGTCTTCGGCGTTCCCGCCCGGCACCCGGCTCGCCGCCCGCGACCTGTCGCTGGACGACTCCAACGCGTTGCAGGTCAAGCTCAGCAAGCAGGCGGTCAGCACCGACAGCGCCCAGTGCAAGCGGATGGCCGCTCAGCTCTTCTTCACCGTCCAGGACATGACGCGGGCCTCCAAGATCAGCCAGGTCGAGCTCCAGGACGAGAGCGGCAACTCCCTGTGCACACTGACGCAGGATCAGGCCGACCGGGACTTCGCCGCTCCGGCGCGCTCCGGGCGCTCCGCCAAGGAGTACTTCATCGACGCCCAGCACCGGGTCGTCGCCATGTCGGACTCGGCCACCGAACCGACACCGATACGCGGGCCGTTCGGCACCGGCAAGACCCCGCTGCGTTCGGTCGCCATCTCGCGCGGCGAGAACGCCGCGGCCGGGGTGTCGAGTGACGGCCGGTCCCTGTACGTGGTCGGCATGCAGGACGGCATCGAACGCGGCGCGCCACTGCTCACCAGCGCCAGTAGCGACAAGAACGCCGATGAGGGCCTGACCGCGCCGAGTTGGGACGGTCTGGACGACCTGTGGATCGCCGACCGCGATGCGCACGGCTCGCGACTGCTGCGGATGCGCGAGGGCAAGGGCGACGCCGAGGAGGTCGCGGTGCCCGGCCTCGGCCAGCGGCGGATCAAGGCGATCAAGGTGGCCGCGGACGGTATCCGGATCGCGATCCTGGTGGAGGACAAGGGGCGTACGACGCTTCAGCTCGGCCGCGTCGAACGGGGCGGCACCTCCGCGCACCCCGTGCTGTCGGTGCAGGAACTGCGGCCGATCGCACCCCAGTTGGAGGATGTGGTGGCGGCGTCCTGGGCGGGCGGCAGCCGGCTGGTGGTCGTCGGCCGGGAGGCCGGCGGGGTGCAGCAGATGCAGTTCATGGAGACCGACGGCTCGGCGTCCGATGCGCAGACCCTGCCGGGCGTCAACGGGGTCAAGGCGGTGGCGGCGTCGGAGGACGAAACCCGGCCGCTGATAGCGGACGCCACGGAGGGCATCGTGCGCCTGCCTCCGGACGCGAACTGGAAGACCGTGGCCAAGGACGGGACCGCGCCGGTCTATCCGGGCTGAGGCCGGGGTTCCGGCGCCGGCTGGCGCGGGTGGTCGGTGTTCCTGGCGCCCTGTCCGGTTCCGTGGGGGTTCTTTCCGCTCTGGCTTCCCGTTCCGTTTCCGTGTTCTGTCTGCCTGCTCGGTTCCCCTGCTCGGTTCCCCTGCTCGGTTCCCCTGCTCGGTTCCCCTGCTCGGGGTTCCCTTACTCGGTCTCCCTGCTTCGTCTCCCCGCTCGGTCCGGCTTACGGCGGCCGGTGGGGTGTGGGGTGTGGTCGCGACGGCCGGGTGCCGGGTGCCGGGGGGAGGCGCTGCCGCGGGGGCTGTGTGGCGGGTGTGGTGGTGCGGCGGCTGGCGGCTGTTAGCCCGATCGGGTGATGGGGATATCCGCATTCCATGAGTTGTCCACAGGGGTGGTGGCCGACCGTGCGTCGCCGCGACAGTGGACTCATGAAGGGGGTGTGGCGAGAGCTGGCCGGCCTGGTACTCCCGGTCGACTGCGCGGGGTGTGGCCGGCCGCGTACGGAACTGTGCGTGAAGTGTCTGCGGGCGCTGTCGCGGGACGGGCGCGGCGCGCGGCGGGTGCGGCCGCGCCCGGTGCCCGCGGGACTGCCGCGGGTGTGGGCCGGTGCGCCGTACGCCGATGAAGTGCGGGCCGTGCTGCTGGCGCACAAGGAGCGCGGCGCCCTGCGGCTGGCCAGGCCGCTGGGAACGGTTTTGGCGGGGGCGGTGCGGGGGGTGGGGGGAGGGGGCGGCCCCCTCCTGTTGGTGCCGGTGCCGTCGGCGCGGAGTGCGGTGGCCGGGCGGGGGCACGATCCGGTGCGCAGGATTGCGCTGGCTGCGGCTGCTGAGCTGCGGCGGGAGGGTGCCGGGGTGCGGGTACTGGCTCTGCTGCGGCAGTGCCGTGTGGTGGCGGACCAGGCGGGCCTGAACGCCCGGCAGCGGCTGGTGAACGTCGCGGGCGCACTGGTGGTGCCGGGCATGGCCGGGAGGCTGCTGACAGGGGCGCCAGTGGTGCTGGTGGACGACCTGATGACGACGGGAGCCACGCTCGCGGAGGCGGCGCGGGCGGTTGCGACTGCCGGTGGCCGGGTGGTCGGCGCGGCGGTGGTGGCGGCGCCTCGTGGCGCATTCCCGGTCGACGGGGCGTGACCGGCAAGGCAAAGACCAGCCTGGCGAAGATCGGCATGGCTACGACCGGTACTGCACAGGCATGGCAACGACCGCTACTGCTCGGTCGGTCGTTTGGCGTCGGCCGGGTCACCCGCCGGTGGCCAGGGTGGCGGGGTGTGGTCGGCCGGGTGCTTCGCGGGGCGATCGGGAGGGGCTGGGAGGCCGGTACCGGCCGTGGCCGGCGTGACGCGACCGCCCGCCGCGAGTGGCCACCCACCGCCGTCGTGCCCACCACCGCCACCCCTAGCCCGCTGCCTGCCCCACCGCTGCCCGCCCGCCACCGTCCCCCCTGTCCACCCCGCCACCCACCGCCCCGCCGGCGCTCCGAGCGCGCCCGACACAGTGGCCCCAGGTAGTCGGGGCGCGTCCCGCAGAGCCCGGACCACCGTTCGGAGGCCGAGCTGCCCCCTGCCCAGCCGCCCCTTGTCCAGCTGTCCCCCGTCCAGCCGCCCCCTGCCGAGCGGCGCCCTCCGGTGGACCGGCCGTCCCACCGGCCGAGCCGGTGCCCTGGCCGCTTTACCAGTGCCGGACCACCGGCTTCACCAGTGCCCGGACCACCGGCTTTACCCGTGCCCGGACCACCCGCCTCACCGGCAGCCGNCCTGGCCGCTTTACCAGTGCCGGACCACCGGCTTCACCAGTGCCCGGACCACCGGCTTTACCCGTGCCCGGACCACCCGCCTCACCGGCAGCCGGTCCACCCGCCTCACCAGCGCCCTGACCCCCGGTGGTCGCTCCCGCCGGGGTGATCGGGGCACCGCCCCGGGGGCCCCGGGCCACCCGGCCCGGTGGCCCCCGGTCGCCGTTCAGCCGGCGGATTATCTGGAACTGGCCGGTGGGTAGGAACGTTGCTGGTAACGAGCGCCGATTCGCACCCAAACGGAGCTGGTCGGTGCGAGGGGGTGCCGACACCCGTCCAGTAGAGCTATGTTCGGTTGTGAGGACTTGGCGGACGCTTTGCCTCGGATGTCGTGATGCGTGCGTTTCGGGGTTTTTGCAGCAATCCTGAAGACAGGGGAGTGGAGAGCTTGTCCCTGGGGGAGGAGGAGGTGAAAGTCGCCAGTCCGAGGCTCCGGCACCCACCGGGGCCTGGTGCAAGAAGGAGCTGCTCCGCCTGTTGAGCGGGGCGATCCGGGAACGGAGTTCTGCGTGGACATCGTCGTCAAGGGCCGCAAGACCGAGGTGCCCGAGCGGTTCCGCAAGCACGTGGCCGAGAAGCTGAACCTGGACAAAGTCCAGAAGCTCGACGGCAAGGTGATCAGCCTGGACGTCGAGGTGTCCAAGGAGACCAACCCGCGGCAGGCCGACCGTTCCGACCGAGTGGAGATCACGCTCCGCTCCCGTGGCCCGGTGGTCCGGGCCGAGGCTGCCGCAGCCGATCCGTACGCCGCCCTGGACCTGGCAACCGCCAAACTGGAGGCGCGCCTGCGGAAGCAGAACGACAAGCGTCACTCACGCCGTGGCAACGGCCGCATCCCGGCGAGCGCTGTCCCGTTCGCCGTCCCTGACGCGGCACGGCTGAACGGCCATGGCCTGACCGCCGCGGAGGAAGCCGCGGAACGCGAAAAGGTGCCGACCACCCGGATGGGAACGCTGGAGATCCAGGGCGAAGGGCCGGTGGTCGTCCGCGAGAAGACCCACTCGGCCGCACCGATGGCGCTTGACCAGGCGCTCTACGAGATGGAGTTGGTCGGACACGACTTCTATCTCTTCATCGACGCCGAGACCAAGCAGCCGAGTGTCGTCTATCGGAGGCACGCCTACGACTACGGCGTCATCCACCTGAATTCCGACGCGTTCGGAGAGGAATCGCCCGGCGGCGCAGGCGGCGCGCTGGGCGGCTGACCCCCACCCGTTCGGTGCCCCCGGCGCACGCCGGGGGCACCATCGTGCCTGCGGAGGGCAGGAGTTGAAGCCGTATAGTGTTTGTGCCAGCCGGGGAGTATGTGGGCACGAAACGGCGACATGCCGGGGAGACGGTCGTATGGCATTGATCGGGCCGGCCGCAAAGGGCTGTTGTCAACCAGCCTTATATCCAAGCTCTGGCCCTTCGGCCGAGTAGTTGACGGGGAGGAACAGTGGGGGAAGGTTTCGGGCCCGTGCGTGGTGACGCGGACGATGACGTCAGTGGCGCGGGGGGCCCTGACGGGGGCGCCGCCGCCCGGGTGCCGCGCAAGGAGCCGATCCGGGTCCTGGTTGTGGACGATCATGCACTCTTCCGCCGGGGACTGGAGATCGTTCTGGCACAGGAGGAGGACATCCAGGTCGTCGGCGAGGCCGGGGACGGCGCGGAGGCGGTCGACAAGGCCGCCGATCTGCTGCCCGACATCGTGCTGATGGACGTGCGGATGCCCAAGCGCGGTGGGATCGAGGCGTGTACCTCGATCAAGGAGGTGGCCCCCAGCGCGAAGATCATCATGCTGACGATCAGCGACGAAGAGGCCGATCTCTACGACGCGATCAAGGCCGGCGCCACCGGCTACCTCCTCAAGGAGATCTCCACCGACGAGGTGGCTACTGCGATCCGGGCCGTCGCGGACGGGCAGTCGCAGATCAGCCCGTCGATGGCGTCCAAGCTCCTGACGGAGTTCAAGTCGATGATCCAGCGCACCGACGAGCGCAGGCTGGTGCCCGCGCCCCGGCTCACCGACCGCGAGCTGGAGGTCCTCAAACTCGTCGCCACGGGCATGAACAACCGCGATATCGCCAAGGAGTTGTTCATCTCCGAGAACACCGTGAAGAACCATGTCCGCAACATCCTGGAGAAGTTGCAGCTCCATTCCCGGATGGAAGCCGTGGTCTATGCGATGCGGGAGAAGATCCTCGAAATCCGGTGAGTCGGTGAGCCGGTGAGGGGGTTGTCCGGGGGGCTTTGTGCGCCCTCGGGAGCCGCCGCTTACGGGGATTTCGTCAGGGCGTGGGCGCCTCCCCCGCGATGCGGGTGAGTTCGGTGCGCAGTGCGGCGGCCAGGCGGGGGTCGTCGCAGCGGTCGACGCGTACGGTGTCGCAGCCCACCCAGCGTGCGGCCTCCTGGAGGGCCTGGGCCATGGGGCGTACGGCCTTGGTGTTCTGCATCGACAGCTGGCGGGCGACCAGGGTGGTGCCCTCGCGGGCCGGGTCGACGCGGCCCACCAGCTTGCCGCCGGCCAGCAGGGGCATCGCGAAATAGCCGTGCATCCGCCGGGGCTTGGGGACGTATGCCTCCAGGCGGTGGGTGAACCCGAAGATCCGTTCCGTCCGCCGGCGGTCCCAGACGAGGGAGTCGAAGGGGGAGAGCAGGGTGGTGCGGTGCCGGCCCCGGGGCGGGCCGGCGAGCGCGGCCGGATCCGCCCAGGCGGGCTTCGCCCAGCCCTCGACCGCCACCGGCACCAGCCCCGAGTCCTCGATGACGGCGTCCACCTGCCCGCCCTTGAGGCGGTGGTAGTCGGCGAGGTCGGCGCGGGTGGCCACGCCCATCGCGGCGCCGGCCTGGGCGACCAGGCGCCGTATGCACGCGGCGTCGTCCAGGTCGTCATGGAGCAGTGCGTCGGGGACGGCGCGCTCGGCGAGGTCGTAGACCCGCTTCCAGCCGCGGCGCTCGGTGCAGACCACCTCGCCGGTGTCCAGCAGCCATTCGACGGCGATCTTGGTCTCGGACCAGTCCCACCACTCGCCCGCCCGTTCCCCGCCACCGCCCCCACTGGAAGCGCTTCGCGCTGCTGTGACATCGCCGCCGCCCAGCTCGGAGGTGGTCAGCGGGCCCTCGGCCTTGAGGCGGTCCAGGACGGCGGCACAGGAGCGCGCGGAGTCCTTCATGACGTGCCAGCGGTGGCCCCGGGCGCGGAAGGCCCGGCGGCGGAAGGCAAAGTGCGGCCACTCCTCGATGGGCAGGATGCAGGCGGCGTGCGACCAGTACTCGAAGCTGTGCGGTCCGGCCGGGGAGCCGGCGCCGGGGGCGGACCAGTAGGCGGCGTCGACGGCGGGGCGGCCGACCGGGCCGAGGCGGGCGTAGGGCACCAGCTCATGGGAGCGGGCCAGCACCGAGATCGTGTCGAGCTGCACCGCGCCCAGATGCCGCAGCACCCCCCGCACGCCCGCCCGGCGGTCCGGGGCTCCCAGCAGGCCCTGCGCCAGCAGCGCCGCCCGCCGGGCGTCGTCGGCGGACAGGGTGGTCACAGGGGGTGGCGGCGGCTGCCGCTGTGTCACTGCGGTCATGTTGGAAAGGGTAGGGGCGGGCACTGACAATGCCGCCCGATGTGCGTCTTTCCGCTGGTCAGCCGCGGTGGGGTAGGTAGGGCGTGCGGTCGGCGGCCGGGGTGGGGGCCGCGGTGGGCGGCGCGGGTTCCGGGGGCAGGTCGGACGGGAGCAGGGAGCCGATCCACAGGTCCCGGCGGGTGCCTGCGGCCGCCAGCTTGGCGCGCAGGGTGCCCTCCCTCTGGAAGCCGACCTTGCGGGCCACCGCCCAGGAGCCTTCGTTGCCGGCCTCGGCGAGCCATTCCATCCGCTCCACCCCCAGGTCGCGGAACGCCCAGCGCAGTACCGCGCGGGCCGCCTCGGCGGTGTAGCCCTTGCCGCGGTGCTCCTTGGCCGTCCAGTAGCCGAGCTCGGCCTGCCGCTCGGGGGTGCGCAGCTGGGCGAGCCGGACCAGCCCCATGGAGCCGACCAGGGATCCGTCGGCCCGGGTGACGACCGCGAAGGTGTAGGTGGTGTCGTCGCGCCAGCCCTCGGTGGCGACCGTGCCGACGAACCGCTCCGCGTCCGCACGGCTGTACGGGGAGGAGACGCTCGTCCAGCGGGGGATCTCGGGATCCTGGCAGGCGGTGTGGACGGCGGCTGCGTCGGAGGGCTCGAACGGGCGCAGCAGGAGCCGCTCGGTGCTGAGGGTGACGGGCTTCATGGAGCGAGTCTGCGGGGCCGCGGGGGGTGCCACGAACCCTTTTCGCCGTGATTCCCGGCACCTTCGCGGTACTTTCCCGGTGGCATTCCGGGTACTTTCGCGGCACCTTCTCGCGGGCTCGTGCGTTGACGTGGCAAGGGGTCGGTGGCCTTGGCTGCGGCGGACCTCCCGGCCGGACGGCGTCCTCCTTTACGATGGCCGTTGCGGCGGGGCCTGCCCCCTTGGAAATATGCCGCGCCCGCGCACTCGACCGTGCAGGCCCGACCGGCAAGGAGACCAGCCCAAGTGTCCGTCTTGACGAAGATCATGCGTGCAGGCGAAGGAAAGATCCTGCGCAAGCTGCACCGCATCGCGGGCCAGGTCAACTCCATCGAGGAGGACTTCGCGGCCCTCTCCGACGCCGAGCTGCGGGCGCTCACCGATGAGTACAAGGAGCGCTACGCGGACGGCGAGAGCCTGGACGACCTGCTGCCCGAGGCGTTCGCCACGGTCCGCGAGGCCGCCAAGCGGGTGCTGGGCCAGCGGCACTACGATGTCCAGTTGATGGGTGGCGCGGCCCTTCACCTCGGCTATGTCGCGGAGATGAAGACCGGTGAGGGCAAGACCCTGGTGGGTACCCTCCCGACGTATCTGAACGCCCTGTCCGGCAAGGGTGTCCACCTGATCACGGTCAATGACTATCTGGCGGAGCGCGACTCCGAGATGATGGGCCGGGTCCACAAATTCCTGGGCCTGACCGTCGGTTGCATTCTCGCCGACATGACGCCGGCCCAGCGCCGCGAACAGTACAACTGCGACATCACGTACGGCACGAACAACGAGTTCGGCTTCGACTACCTGCGCGACAACATGGCGTGGTCGCAGGACGAACTGGTCCAGCGCGGCCACAACTTCGCGGTCGTCGACGAGGTCGACTCGATCCTCGTCGACGAGGCCCGTACGCCGCTGATCATCTCCGGCCCGGCGGACTCGGCCACCAAGTGGTACGGGGACTTCGCCAAGTTGGTGCAGCGCCTGAAGCGGGGTGAGGCGGCCAACCCGCAGCGCGGTGTCGAGGAGACCGGCGACTACGACGTCGACGAGAAGAAGCGCACCGTCGGCATCCACGAGTCCGGTGTCAGCAAGGTCGAGGACTGGCTGGGCATCGACAACCTGTACGAGTCGGTCAACACCCCCCTCGTCGGGTACCTCAACAACGCGATCAAGGCCAAGGAACTGTTCAAGGTCGACAAGGACTACGTCGTCATCGACGGCGATGTCATGATCGTCGACGAGCACACCGGCCGTATCCTCGCCGGCCGCCGCTACAACGAGGGCATGCACCAGGCCATCGAGGCGAAGGAGGGGGTGGAGATCAAGGACGAGAACCAGACGCTCGCCACGATCACCCTGCAGAACTTCTTCCGCCTCTACGACAAGCTCTCCGGCATGACCGGTACGGCCATGACCGAGGCCGCCGAGTTCCACCAGATCTACAAGCTCGGCGTCGTCCCGATCCCGACGAACCGGCCCATGGTCCGCAAGGACCAGGCCGACCTGATCTACCGCACCGAGCCGGCGAAGTTCGACGCGGTCGTCGAGGACATCGCGGAGAAGCACGAGAAGGGCCAGCCGATCCTGGTCGGCACGACCTCCGTCGAGAAGTCCGAGTACCTCTCGCAGCAGCTCAACAAGCGCGGTATCGCCCATGAGGTGCTCAACGCCAAGCAGCACGACCGGGAGGCGACGATCGTCGCCCAGGCGGGCCGCAAGGGCGCGGTGACGGTCGCCACGAACATGGCCGGCCGCGGTACGGACATCAAGCTCGGCGGCAACCCCGACACCCTCGCCGAGGCGGAGCTCCGGCAGATGGGGCTGGACCCCGTCGAGCACGTGGAGGAGTGGGCGGCGGCGCTGCCGGCCGCGCTGGAGCGCGCCGAGGCGGCCGTGAAGGCGGAGTTCGAGGAGGTCAAGGAGCTCGGCGGGCTCTACGTCCTCGGCACCGAGCGGCACGAGTCGCGGCGTATCGACAACCAGCTCCGCGGTCGTTCCGGCCGCCAGGGCGACCCCGGCGAGTCGCGGTTCTACCTCTCCCTGGGCGATGACCTGATGCGGCTGTTCAAGGCGCAGATGGTCGAGCGGGTCATGGCGATGGCCAACGTCCCCGACGACGTCCCGATCGAGAACAAGATGGTGACCCGGGCGATCGCCTCCGCCCAGTCGCAGGTCGAGCAGCAGAACTTCGAGACGCGGAAGAACGTCCTCAAGTACGACGAGGTCCTCAACCGCCAGCGCGAGGTCATCTACGGCGAGCGGCGCCGCGTCCTGGAGGGCGAGGACCTCCAGGAGCAGGTCAAGCACTTCATGGACGACACGATCGACGCCTACATCCAGGCGGAGACTGTCGAGGGCTTCGCGGAGGAGTGGGACCTGGACCGCCTGTGGGGCGCGTTCAAGCAGCTCTACCCGGTCAAGGTGACGATCGAGGAGCTGGAGGAGGAGGCCGGCGACCGCGCGGGCATCACCGCCGAGTTCATCGCCGACGCCGCCAAGGACGACGTCCACGAGCAGTACGCGGCTCGCGAGGAGCAGCTCGGCTCGGAGATCATGCGGGAGCTGGAACGCCGGGTCGTGCTGTCCGTCCTGGACCGCAAGTGGCGTGAGCACCTCTACGAGATGGACTACCTCCAGGAGGGCATCGGCCTGCGGGCGATGGCCCAGAAGGACCCGCTGGTCGAGTACCAGCGCGAGGGCTTCGACATGTTCACCGCCATGATGGAGGGCATCAAGGAGGAGTCCGTCGGCTACCTGTTCAACCTGGAGGTCCAGGTGGAGCAGCAGGTCGAGGAGGTCCCGGTGGCGGACACGGCGGAGCCGGCGTCCCTGGAGAAGGACGTGGCCGAGGCGGTCCCCGCGGGCGCGGGCCGTCCGGAGATTCACGCCAAGGGCCTGGAGGCGCCGCAGCGTCCCGACCGGCTGCACTTCACCGCACCGAAGGTCGACGGCGACGGCAGCGTCATCGAGGGCGACTTCGTCAGCGACGACGAGGCCGACGGCCCGGCCCGTTCCGAGGCGGACGGTCTGACCCGCGCGGAGCGGCGCAAGGCCCAGAAGAGCGCCGGACGGCGCCGCAAGAAGTGAGCTGCGCACCGCGTTAGGGCCTGACCCATCGGGACAGGTGCTAGCCGAGGTGGAGGGCGCTCCGGCCGGGAAACCGGCCCGGGGCGCCCTTCGCGTTGCGCGATGCCCGCGCGTGGCACCGGGCTCTAGGTGACCAGGGCGCCGGTGGCCGGGGCCGGGCCGATGTCGAGGGCGGCGCAGCGCCAGCGGGTGTCGGTGCCGAGCTCCAGGCGGAAGGCGAGGGCCCTCAGGCGCGCGCCGGTGGCGATCCGGGCGAACGCCTCGATGACGCCGTCGCAGGGCCGGCACAGGCCGCATTCGTGCAGCGTCGGGACGGGGGCGCGGCGGCCCGGAGCGACGTACGGGCGCAGCGGCGTCAGCGGGGCCAGCTCCGCCAGCCGGTCGTAGGCGGCGGGCAGCGCGTGCCCGAGGAGGACGTGGACGGGGCGTTGGCCGCTGAGGGTCAGCAGCAGCTGGTGGGCGAACCACCGGTGGGGTCGGCTCTCTTGGGCGCGGCGCCGGGCACCGGGGGTGGGGAGCGGGGTGTCCGGGGCGGGGAGGGGGGTGCGGGCTGCGCTGGCCGGGGTGGACGGGGTGGCCGGGCGGCGCTGCGCGGTGCCGGTGCGGGACAGGTACGGGGTGAGGGTGGGGCCGCGGTTCCCGGCCGGTCCGGGGCCGCGGCCCGCGGGGCCGGAAGGTCGGCGGGTGCCGCGGCGGTGCGCGGTAGCGGTGCGCGGGCCGGGTGCCGCGCCCGCCGCGCCGTTCGTTCCCCCCGCTGCCGTCGTTCCCGTCCTTGCCGCCGTGCTCGCGGTATCCGTCGTGTCCGCCACGTCCGCCACGTCCGCCACGTCCGTCACATCTGTCATGTTCCTCGTGTCGGTCGTGCCGGTGGTCCTGTTCGTGGTGCTCATGGGTGCCCCCTCGTGCCGGGATCGGTGGATTACCGGGCGGTAGCTTCGGTGCAGGATCTTCTCGGCGGGGTGCGGCGGCGGCAAGGCCGTCCGCGGGCGGGGAGGCGGCGCGGGGATTTCACCTGTCCGTGTCAGGGGCCCGGTATCACGGGGCGGGACGGGGGTGGCGGGGGCATGTGGGGCGGCCGGCGCAGGGGGTGCGGGGGCGGCACGATGGGGGACTCGCCGCCGTATGCTGACGGGGCATTGTTCTGGATCTAGCGAGAGCGGCTGTTATGCGTGTCTACGTCCCCCTGACACTTTCCGGGCTCGCTGCCGCGCACGAGAGCGGTGAGCTGGGGTCCGGCCCGCTGTGTGCGTACGCCGTCACGCCCGCGCTGCGGGAGTGGTACGTCTCGGACGACATCGAGGAGCTGGAGTACGCGGCGCTGAACCGCGCGGCGCAGGCGTCGCTGCGGCTGCTGGCCGGCCATCCGGAGGCCGCGCGGCGGCGCGTGGTGGTGGCGGTGGACGTCGCCGAGGGCGCGGCGGTCGCGGATCCGGACCGGGGGCTGGACCAGTCGTCGCTGGGCGAGGTGCGGGTCGCCGGGCCGGTGCGGCTGTCGAAGGCGGCGGCGGTGCATGTGGACGCGGCGGACGCGGAGGCCGATGTGGCGGCGGCCGCGGCGGCGCTGGGGGCGGCGGACCTCGGCGACGACGACGCGCAGTTCACCGTGGACGGCGCGGAGGACCACGACCTGATGTGGTTCGGGGTGCAGGAGATCCCGCAGCTGATCGGCTGAGTGCCAGGGCCTGTCCGGTGGATTGTGGCCGGTCCCGCCGCGTTGTCAGTGGCGGCGGGTACGGTTTTTCGCATGGCAGGAGCACGGGGGCAGGACCGGGGGAACGACCAGGAGAGCGGCATGAGGAAGCCGGCGGCACACATCGTGTGGGACTGGAACGGCACGCTGTTCCACGACATCGACGCGGTGATCGCGGCGACCAACTCCGCCTTCGCGGAGATCGGTCTGGAGCCGATCACGCTGGAGCGGTATCGGGAGCTGTACTGCGTACCGGTGCCGCGGTTCTACGAGCGGCTGATGGGGCGGCTGCCGACCGAGGCCGAGTGGCTGGTGATGGACGAGACCTTCCACCGCCACTACGCCGAGCACCGGGTGGGGTGCGGGCTCGCCGACGGCGCGGAGCTGCTGCTGGAGGGGTGGCAGGCGGCCGGGCGGAGCCAGTCGATCCTCAGCATGTTCGGGCACGACGAGCTGATACCCCTGGTCCGCGGCATGGGGATCGCCTCGTGGTTCGTGCGGGTCGAGGGCCGGACGGGGCCGTCCGGCGGCTCGAAGAGCGCGCACATGGTGCGGCATCTGGCGGCGATGGACGGGGTGGATCCGGGGCGTACGGTGGTGATCGGGGACGCTGTGGACGATGCGGTGGCGGCGCGAGACGCGGGCGCGCACGCGGTGCTGTACACGGGCGGCTCGCACAGCCGGAGCAGTCTGGCGGCTGCCCGGGTGCCGGTGGTGGACAGCCTCGCCGAGGCGGTGCAGGTCGCGGGAGATCTCGCAGGCGAGACCGCGGGAGATGCCGCGGGAGATACCGCCTGTTAGGGCCCGGCCGTGATCCTTCGGACAGGTCCTGGGGCCCGACCCGGTGGCCGTCCCACACGCATATTCCACCCCGGCCAACCATTGTCCAGAAGGTCTAAGTTAGGGCTGATGTTTTGTACGGGGACGGCCCATGACGGGACCCGTGCCGGGAGCGATAGCCTTGCACCGTGATCAGCGCGATAACCCGCGGGGGCGTCAAGGCTCCCGCCGTGCGCCCGGGGCACCATCGTGACCGGGCGATCGCTGGTCGTTGCGGCCGTCAATCCCTGTCGACATGGACAAAAATCGTCGATTGCGGCACGGCCCTCTCACCCCGCGGCATAGCGTCGACAGCGACAGGACACCCCGCGTCGCGCCGGCGTTGTGCAGCTTCCACCGCACTTCCCACGTTTTTCCACAACGTCACGCAACGGCGCGCGACAGGAGCCAGAGGACATGCAGACCAAGCTGGACGAAGCCAAGAACGAGCTGCTCGCGAGGGCTGCCCGGGTCAGTGAGAGCACCCCGGCCGGGGGAGCGTCCCCGGTACGCGGGCTCGACCCGGAGACCCTCACGGGATACCTCCAGCGCTACTACCTGCACACCGCCCCCGAGGACCTCGCCTACCGCGACCCGGTAGACGTCTTCGGCGCCGCGCTCTCCCACTACCGCCTGGCCGAAACCCGCCCCCAGGGAACGGCGAATGTGCGGGTGCACACCCCGACCGTCGAGGAGAACGGCTGGACGTGCAGCCACTCCGTCGTCGAGGTGGTCACCGACGACATGCCCTTCCTGGTCGACTCGGTCACCAACGAGCTCTCGCGGCAGGGGCGCGGCATCCATGTCGTGATCCACCCGCAGGTGGTCGTCCGCCGCGACGTCATCGGCAAGCTGATCGAGATCCTGGACGCCAACGGCGACACCTACGGCGCGAACGGCACCGGCAAGGCCGCCGAGCTGCCGCTCGACGCGGTGACCGAGTCCTGGATCCACGTCGAGATCGACCGCGAGACCGACCGGGAGGACCTCAAGCAGATCACCGCCGATCTGCTGCGGGTGCTGTCCGACGTCCGGGAGGCCGTCGAGGACTGGGACAAGATGCGCGGCACCTCGCTGCGCCTCGCCGAGCAGCTGCCCGGCGAGCCGGTCGCCGACGACCTGCGGGACGACGAGATCGAGGAGGCCCGGGAGCTGCTGCGGTGGCTGTCCGACGACCACTTCACGTTCCTGGGGTACCGCGAGTACGAGCTGGCCTCCGCGCCCGGTGAGGGCGGCGTCGACGAGGACGTCCTCACCGCCGTGCCGGGCACCGGCCTGG
The DNA here is from genome assembly GCF_050054615.1 of Streptomyces sp. YGL11-2. Lineage (NCBI taxonomy): Bacteria > Bacillati > Actinomycetota > Actinomycetes > Kitasatosporales > Streptomycetaceae > Streptomyces > Streptomyces sp. YGL11-2. The sequence goes on along the minus strand of NZ_JBNHIN010000033.1, from coordinate 60,987 downwards.
GCATCCTGCGCTCCGACCCGCCGCACCGGGAGAGCGACGCCGGCCACCCCGTCTCGCCGTCCTTCAACCGGCTGCCCGCGGACGCCCGCGCCAAGGCCCGTGAGCACAAGCTGCTGATCCTGACCAAGGCCAACAGCCGCGCCACCGTCCACCGCCCCTCCTACCTCGACTACGTCGGCGTGAAGAAGTTCGACCAGGAGGGCAACGTCATCGGGGAGCGGCGCTTCCTGGGCCTGTTCTCCTCGGCCGCGTACACCGAGTCCGTGCGCCGGGTTCCGGTCATCCGCCGCAAGGTCGCCGAGGTCCTCGAAGAGGCCGGCTTCAGCCCGAACAGCCACGACGGCCGCGACCTGCTCCAGATCCTGGAGACCTACCCGCGCGACGAGCTGTTCCAGACCCCGGTCGACCAGCTGCGCTCCATCGCCACCAGCGTGCTCTACCTCCAAGAGCGCCGCCGGCTGCGGCTCTACCTCCGCCAGGACGAGTACGGCCGCTACTACTCCGCGCTGGTCTACCTCCCCCGGGACCGGTACACCACCGCCGTCCGGCTGCGGCTGATCGACATCCTCAAGGAGGAACTGGGCGGCACCAGCGTCGACTTCACCGCCTGGAACACCGAGTCGGTCCTCTCCCGGCTGCACTTCGTCATCCGGGTCAAGCCCGGCGCCGCCCTGCCCGACCTCACCGACGGCGGCGTGGACCGCATCGAGGCGCGGCTGGTCGAGGCCGCCCGGTCCTGGGCCGACGGCTTCGCCGAGGCGCTGACCGCGGAGGTCGGCGAGGAGCGCGCCGCCGAGCTGCTGCGCCGCTACGGCCACGCCTTCCCCGAGGGCTACAAGGCCGACAACAACCCGCGCAGCGCGGTCGCCGACCTCCAGCACCTGGAGAAGCTCACCGAGGAGCCCGGCCGCGACTTCGCGGTCAGCCTCTACGAGCCGGTCAACGCCGGCCCCGGTGAGCGCCGCTTCAAGATCTACCGCCGGGGCGAGCCGGTCTCGCTGTCGAAGGTGCTGCCCGGCCTCAACCGCCTGGGCGTCGAGGTCGTCGACGAGCGCCCGCACGAGCTGCGCTGCGCCGACTCGACCCTCGCCTGGATCTACGACTTCGGGCTGCGGATGCCCGAGCACGTCTCCGGTGACGACGCCCGCGAGCGCTTCCAGGAGGCGTTCACGGCGGTGTGGACCGGCGCGGCCGAGAGCGACAACTTCAACAAGCTGGTGCTGCGCGCCGGCCTCAACTGGCGCCAGGCGATGGTGCTGCGGGCGTACGCCAAGTACCTGCGGCAGGCCGGCTCGACCTTCAGCCAGACGTACATGGAGGACACCCTCTCCAACAACGTCCACACCACCCGGCTGCTGGTCTCGCTCTTCGAGGCGCGGATGGCGCCGGAGCGGCAGCGCGCCGGCACCGAGCTGATCGACGGGCTGCTGGAGGAGCTGGAGGGCGCGCTCGACCAGGTCGCCTCCCTGGACGAGGACCGCATCCTGCGCTCCTTCCTGACCGTCATCAAGGCGACGCTGCGCACCAACCACTACCAGAAGGACGGCGCGGGCAGGCCGCACCCGTACCTGTCCATGAAGCTGGACCCGCAGGCCATGCCGGACCTGCCGGCGCCGCGCCCGGCGTACGAGATCTGGGTGTACTCCCCCCGGGTCGAGGGCGTCCACCTGCGGTTCGGCAAGGTCGCGCGCGGCGGTCTGCGCTGGTCGGACCGCCGGGAGGACTTCCGTACGGAGATCCTCGGCCTGGTCAAGGCGCAGATGGTCAAGAACACCGTCATCGTGCCGGTCGGCGCGAAGGGCGGCTTCGTCGGCAAGCAGCTGCCGGACCCGGCGCAGGACCGCGACGCATGGCTGGCCGAGGGCATCGCCTGCTACAAGACCTTCATCTCGGGCCTGCTGGACATCACCGACAACCTGGTCGGCGGCGAGGTCGTCCCGCCGCAGCACGTGGTCCGGCACGACGAGGACGACACGTACCTGGTCGTCGCCGCCGACAAGGGCACCGCGACCTTCTCCGACATCGCCAACGAGGTCGCCGAGTCCTACGGCTTCTGGCTGGGCGACGCGTTCGCCTCCGGCGGCAGCGCCGGCTACGACCACAAGGGTATGGGCATCACCGCCCGCGGCGCCTGGGAGTCGGTCGAGCGGCACTTCCGCGAGCTGGGCCACGACACCCAGACCCAGGACTTCACCGTCGTCGGCGTGGGCGACATGTCCGGTGACGTCTTCGGCAACGGCATGCTGCTCAGCGAGCACATCCGGCTGGTCGCCGCCTTCGACCACCGGCACATCTTCCTCGACCCGAAGCCGGACGCGGCGACCTCGTACGCCGAGCGCCGCCGGCTCTTCGAGCTGCCGCGCTCCTCGTGGGCCGACTACGACACCGAGCTGCTCTCCCAGGGCGGCGGCATCCACCCGCGCTCGGCGAAGTCCATCCCGATCAACGCCCAGGTGCGGGCCGCGCTCGGCATCGACTCCGGCGTGAAGAAGATGACGCCGGCCGACCTGATGCAGGCCATCCTCAAGGGGCCGGTCGACCTGCTGTGGAACGGCGGCATCGGCACGTACGTGAAGTCCTCCGCCGAGACGCACGCCGACGTCGGCGACAAGTCCAACGACGCGATCCGGGTCAACGGCGAGGACCTGCGGGTCAAGGTCGTCGGCGAGGGCGGCAACCTCGGGCTGACCCAGCTGGGCCGGATCGAGTTCGCCGCGGCCGGCGGGAAGATCAACACCGACGCGATCGACAACAGCGCCGGTGTGGACACCAGCGACCACGAAGTCAACATCAAGATCCTGCTCAACTCCGTCGTCGCCGACGGCGACATGACGGTCAAGCAGCGCAACAAGCTGCTGGCGCAGATGACCGACGAGGTCGGCGCGCTGGTGCTGCGCAACAACTACGCGCAGAACACCGCGCTGGCGCTGGCCATCGCCCAGTCCTCCAGCATGCTCCACGCCCAGCAGCGCTTCCTGCGCCGCCTGGTGCGCGACGGCCACCTGGACCGGGCGCTGGAGTTCCTGCCCACCGACCGGCAGATCCGCGAGCGGCTGAACACCGGGCGCGGCCTGACCCAGCCGGAGACCGCGGTCCTGCTGGCGTACACCAAGATCACGGTTGCCGACGCGCTGATCCAGACGCAGCTGCCGGACGACGCCTACCTCCGGCGGCTGCTGCACGCGTACTTCCCGACGGCGCTGCGGGAGAACTTCACCGAGCAGGTCGACGGGCACGCGCTGCGCCGCGAGATCGTGACGACGGTGCTGGTCAACGACACCGTCAACACCGGCGGTACGAGCTTCCTGCACCGGATGCGGGAGGAGACCGGCGCGTCCCTGGAAGAGGTCGTCCGGGCGCACACCGCGGCCCGTGCGATCTTCCGGCTCAACCAGGTCTGGGACGACGTCGAGGCCCTCGACAACGTCGTCGCCGCCGAGGTGCAGACCCGGATCCGGCTGCACTCGCGCCGGCTGGTCGAGCGCGGCACCCGCTGGCTGCTCAACAACCGTCCGCAGCCGCTGGAGCTGTCCGGGACCATCGACTTCTTCGCGGAGCGGGTGGCCCAGGTCTGGGCGGAGCTGCCGAAGCTGCTGCAGGGCGGCGACCTGGAGTGGTACCGCACGATCCTGGAGGAGCTGACCGACGCGGGCGTGCCCGAGCAGCTGGCCGTCCAGGTGTCCGGCTTCTCCTCGGTCTTCCCGGCGCTGGACCTCGTCGCCATCGCGGACCGCACGGGCCAGGAGCCGCTGGCCGTCGCCGAGGTCTACTACGACCTGGGCGACCGGCTGCGGATCAACCAACTCCTCGACCGCATCCTGGAGTTGCCGCGCAACGACCGCTGGCAGTCGATGGCCCGCGCCTCGATCCGCGAGGACCTCTTCGCGGCGCATGCGGCGCTCACCGCGGACGTGCTGTCGGTGGGCGACGGCTCGGCGACGCCCGAAGAGCGGTTCAAGGCGTGGGAGGAGGCGAACGCGGCGATCCTGACCCGTGCGCGCGCCACGCTGGAGGAGATCCACGGGTCGGAGGGATTCGACCTGGCGAACCTGTCCGTGGCGATGCGGACGATGCGCACGCTGCTGCGGACGCACAGCTGAGGCCCGGGCGGGGGGGGCGGCGCCTTGCGGCGGCGGC
>NZ_JBNHIN010000033.1:53908-56688 GCF_050054615.1 Streptomyces sp. YGL11-2 | reverse complement strand
AAGTGCCCGTCCGGCGCTTGTGCGTTGGGGGCGGGGAGTGGGGTGGGGGGCCCGTGCGGGCGGGATATCGCTTCGCTCGTCCTCAAGCGCCGGACGGGCTGGATGCGTGCGGACGGCCGGGAATCCGGCTCCTACGCCCCCGTGAACTCCTCGTATGCCGCCAGGACTTCGTCGGTGGGGCCGTCCATCCGCAGGACGCCCTTCTCCAGCCACAGGACCCGGTCGCAGGTGTCCCGGATGGAGTTGTTGTTGTGGCTGACCAGGAAGACCGTGCCGGCCTCCTCGCGCAGCTCCCGGATGCGGGCCTCGGAGCGCTTCTGGAAGCTGCGGTCGCCGGTGGCCAGCGCCTCGTCGATCAGCAGCACGTCGTGGTCCTTGGCCGCCGCGATGGAGAACCGCAGCCGGGCCGCCATACCGGACGAATAGGTGCGCATCGGCAGCGAGATGAAGTCGCCCTTCTCGTTGATGCCGGAGAAGTCGACGATGCCGTCGTAGCGCTCGCGGACCTCCTCGCGGCTCATGCCCATCGCCAGGCCGCCGAGGATGACGTTCTTCTCGCCGGTCAGGTCGTTCATCAGGGCCGCGTTGACGCCGAGCAGCGAGGGCTGGCCGTGGGTGTAGACCTTGCCGCGCTCCGCGGGCAGCAGTCCGGCGACGGCCTGGAGCAGGGTCGACTTGCCGGAGCCGTTGGAGCCGATCAGGCCGATCGACTCGCCGCGGTGGGCGGTGAAGGAGACGCCCTTGACGGCGTGCACCTCGCGTACGCCGGTGGAGGGCTTGCGGCGGATGATGCGGCCGAGTGCCGCGGTGGCCCCGCCCTTGCCGGCGCCGGTGCCGTAGACGCGGTAGACGATGTGCAGGTCGTCCGCGATCACGGTCGGGATGCGGGCCTCGTCCGCCGCCGGGCGGATGCCGCTTCGGTCTTCCGTCATGAACTCAGCCACGTCCGTACCGCTCCTCGGCCTTCCAGAAGTACACATAGCCGGCGACCCCGGCCAGCAGCGCCCAGCCGGCCGCGAACGCCCAGACGTGCGGCGGCAGTTGCTTGTGGGTGAAGCTGTCGATCAGCGCGAACCGCATCAGGTCGATGTAGACGGCGGCGGGGTTGCCGTTCAGCAGTACCACCACGATGTGCGGGAGGTGCTTGCCCTTGATGATGAGGCTGATGCTGAACATCACGCCGGACGCGTACATCCAGGTCCGCAGGATGAAGGGCATCAGCTGCGCCAGGTCCGGGGTCCGCGAGCCGAGCCGCGCCATGATCATCGCGAGGCCGGTGTTGAAGACGAACTGCAGCGTCAGCGCCGGGATGACCAGCAGCCACGACCAGGTCGGCACCTGCCCGAAGCACAGCAGGATGACCATCAGGACGGCCATGGAGTACAGCAGCTGCTGGAGCTGTGCCAGGCAGGACGAGATCGGCAGGCAGGCGCGCGGGAAGTGCAGTGCGCGCACCAGGCCGAGGTTGCCGGAGATCGCCCGGGTGCCGGTCATCACCGAGTTCTGCAGGAAGGTGAAGACGAAGACGCCGGTGACCAGGTACGGGATGTAGTCCGGCACGCCCTTCCGGGTGCCGATCAGCACGCCGAAGATCAAGTAGTAGACGCCGGCGTTGAGCAGCGGGGTGATCACCTGCCACAGCTGGCCGAGCTTGGCGGTGGTGTACATCGCGGTGAGCTTGGCGGTGGCGAACGAGGTGATGAAGTGCCGCCGCTGCCACAGCTGGCGGGTGTACTCGGGCAGCGAGGGGCGGGCGCCGCTCACCGTGAGGCCATGGCGCTCGGCCAGCGCGCGCAGCTCCGGATCGGGTGCGGTGCCGGAGCCGGACGGCTGGGCGGGCGCCGGGGCCGGGGGAGCGAGGGTCTGGGGCATGAGGGGCCGCTTTCGCTTTCGTACGGGGGCGTCAGGGTCCGTACGACGACGGAACGGGTCCGTATCGTCGCGACGCCGAGACTAAAGGGATCCCACGTCGAAACGCAACCGTAGCGTCGTACCGCTAGGATCAAGCCATGGCAAAAGACGGCACCGACAGCGAGAGAGAGACCGCGGCGCAGCGCCGTGCCCCGGCCGGCGCCGCCGTGCTGCGGGAGGACAAGACGGCCGCGATCCGCGCCGCGGTCTTCGAGGAACTGGCCGCGGTCGGCTTCGCCCGGATGTCCATCGAGGGCATCGCCCGCCGGGCCGGCGTCGGCAAGACCGCCGTCTACCGGCGCTGGCGCTCCAAGCTGCACCTGGTCCTGGACGTGGTTTCGGCGGTCGCCGCGGCCGGGCTGCCGGCCCCCGACACCGGGTCGCTGCGCGGTGATGTGCGGATGCTGCTGGAGGTCGCGGCCCGTGCGCTGCGGCACCCGATGGCCTCGCAGATCATCCCCGATCTGCTGGCCGAGGCGGCGCGCAGCCCGGAGATGGCCACCGCCCTGAAGACGGCGCTGCACGACAGCCAGGAGGGCGTCGCCGCGGCCGTGGTGGCACGGGCGGTGGAGCGCGGTGAGCTGCCCGACGACGTGGACTCCCGGCTGGCGCTCGACCTGATGACCGGGCCGCTGTACTGGCGGCTGCTGGTGGTCCGCGACGAGGTCCCCAAGGGGTATCTCGACGCGCTGTCCCATTCGGTGGCGGTGGCGCTCGGCGCGGAGTAGCCCGCGCGCGGAGGCGCGGTACGCGCAAACACGGATACGCGCAAACACGGATACGCGGATACGCGGATGCGCGGCGATGGGGAGATGCAGAGACGCGGAAGACGCTGAGACGCAGAGGTGCGGCGGGCGGCCCGGAGGTTT
>NZ_JBNHIN010000033.1:39063-53811 GCF_050054615.1 Streptomyces sp. YGL11-2 | reverse complement strand
TCTGGGTTTTCCCCCCCCCCCCCCCGCCGCTGACGTCTCCCGGCGGGCGGCCGCTAGTTCTTCTTCCAGAGCGTCAGCCGGGTCGCGTAGTCCGGCATCTCGCTCTCGTGGTTGGGGCTCATCCCGGTGATCTCCAGCATGGCCAGGTTCCCGTCCGTGGTCTGCGTGCACAGCAGTGTGCCGACGTGGATGGTCTGCCCCTTGTCCAGCTCCTCGCGGCGCACCTTGTCCGGCAGCACGTCCGAGCGCGAGCCGTCCAGGCACGCCTGCGCCGTACGGGCGGTCGCCCGGCCCATGGGGGTGTGGAACTCCAGGCCGATGCCGGACACGCCGTTGTAGGTGATCTCGTACGGCGACATGTCGATCTGGGCGCCGGGGACCGCCTTCGGGACGTCTAGGTCGATGTTGTTGAAGCCCGCCTGGGAGGGGGCGCGCAGCGCGAACGGGCGGTCCTTGAAGACGACCTGGTAGCCGGCGTTCTGGTCCGGGGCGGCGCTCGGCGGGCCGGACTCGCCGCCGTGCCGGTGCGGGGGCGCGCTGGGGGTGTGCCGGGTGTCGGCCCGGATGTCGGAGCCGCCGCCGCGGGCCAGCGACCAGGTGACGGCGACCACGGCGATCAGCGCCACCACCGCGACGGCCGCCATCAGCGCGGGGCTGCGCCGCCGGCCCGGACCGGGCACGGGCGTGACGGGGCCGACGGTGGGCATCGCGTGCGGGCCGCTGTGAGGCGGGGGCACGGGCCCGGTGGCGGCCTGGGTCGGGGCGGCGTGCGGGCCCGTGCCCTGGGTGGGGGTGTAGCCGGCCGCACCCTGCGTCGGGGCGTGGTCGGGCGGCGGCGGTACGGGGCCCGCCGCCGGCTCCGGTATCTCCTGGGCGGCGCGCTCCCGCCGCGCGATCTCGGCGGCCAGGGCGTCCGGCAGCCAGCCGTCGAAGTCGCGCGGGCCGCGCCCCGACGCCCGCTCGCACAGCTCCGCCAGCTCGGCCGGCGCGGGCCGCTCCGCGGGGTCGGCGGCCAGGCAGCGGGTGAGCAGCGGGCGCAGCGCGTCCGGGTAGCCGCCGAGGTCCGGCGGCTGCTGCGCGGTGTTGGCGATCCGGGCGGCCACGGTGATGGCCGCGCCGTCCCCGTAGGGATGCCGGCCGGTCGCCGCGACGGCCGCGATCAGGCCCAGCGAGAAGAGGTCGGCGGCCGGTGTGACCTGCTCGCCGGCGGCGTGCTCGGGGGACATGTACTGCGGGGTGCCGATGAAGCCGCCGCTGCGGGTGAGCTGGGTGGCGTCGGCGGCGCGGGCGATCCCGAAGTCGATGACGTACGGGCCCTGCGGGCCGAGCAGGATGTTGCCGGGCTTGAGGTCGCGGTGGACGACCCCCGCGGCGTGCACCGCGGCCAGTGCGCCGGCCGCCGCGCCGACGAGCTGGAAGACGGCCGGCAGCGGCAGGGTACCGAAGCCGCCGAGCGCCTCGTCGAGCGGCAGGCCGGGGATGAACGCGGTGGCCAGCCAGGGGAGTTCGCCGCCGGTGTCGTGGTCGAGCACCGGCACGATGTGGTAGCCCTGCACCCGCCGGGCGGCCCGCACTTCCTGCTCGAACCGGCTGCGGAAGTCCGCGTCCTGGCCGAACTCCCGGCGGATGACCTTCAGCGCGGCCGGCTGGTTCCCGCGGGTCCGGGTCAGGTAGACCGACCCCATGCCGCCCTCGCCGAGCCGCGCCAGCAGCCGGTAGCCGGCCACCTCCCGCGGATCCTCGGCGCGCAGCGGTCTGAACACCCCGAAAGCGTTGTCGTGCGTGCTGATGCGAACCCACCCCCGGTCGAGAACTGACCGGGGGATCGTAACCGCCCCGGTCGTCCGGCGGAGCCGTCGGCCCGTCAACTCGGTGCCGGGCGGCGGGAATCCGGTCCGGGGCGGCGGGCCGGGTCGTGGGGCCGCGGCGACCGGCGGCCGTCCGGGACCCGGGGCGCCCGGCGGGGTGACGCGGCGTTGCGCCGTACGGGCGCGTCGCGCGGTGTTCCGCCCGGCGACGCACAACTGATGACCTGTCGGACGAGCGGGATCGCCGGTACCCGCAAATACTGAGCGTGTGCCACCGTCAGAACCGTCAGGACCACTGGTCTCCCGCCGCCGGATCCTCCAGGCCACCGGCGGCGCCGTTCTCGCGGCCACCGCGGGCGCCGGCGTCTGGGCCCGGCTCGCGCCCGACGGGCCGCCCGGCCCGGCCGAGTCCGCCGGTGAGCAGGACTCCACCGAGGAGCCGGACGACCAGGTGTTCGTGCACGTCATCGCGCACCCCGACGACGGGCTGTTCTTCATGAACCCCAACCTGGAGCAGGCCATCCGCAGCGGGGCGCGCACCGTCACGGTCTGCCTGACCGGCGGTGAGTCCGACGGCCGCAACGCCGCCCGCAGCAGCAGCCTGCACGACCGGGTGCCCGCCGACCGGGCCGCCTTCGCCCGCGCCCGGGTCAACGGGCTGCTGGCCGCGCACGCCCAGATGGCCGTCGGCGACCGGGAGGGACTGTGGGACGCGGAGGCGCAGCCCCTGCTGCCCGGCTTCCAGGTCGAGCTGCAGACGCTGCGCGCCGCCCCACAGCACCAGTTGATCTTCCTGGAGCTGGTCGAGGCCCGGGCGGTGTACTTGCCGCGCGCCACCAGCCTGCGCGGCCTCTGGCTCGGGGTGGTCGACGCGCTGCCCACGCTGCGCCCGGAGGGCAGCCCCGTGCTGCGCCAGTTCCGCTACACCCGCGACCAGGTCATCGACACCCTGGCGGCGGTGCTCGACCGGTACCGGCCCACCGTCGTACGCACCCTGGACCCCGACGCGGTGCACTCCCCCAAGGACCCGCCGCCCACCCGCGACCCGCGGCTGGCCGGGCTGCGCTACTACGACCACCAGGACCACACCGCCTCCGCCCACTTCACCCAGGCCGCGCTGGCCCGCTACTGGGGGCGCGGCCACCCCGGCGCGGCCATCGTGGAGAGCTACCTCGGCTACGAGCTGGGCGCGCTGCCCCGCGACCTCGACCCGGCCACCGTCCGCCGCAAGGCCGCGCTGCTGGACATCTACGGCTGGGCCGACCACCGGCCGTGCGCCGACCCGGCCGGTTGCGGCGACCGCAAGGTGGGCGGCACGGCCCTCCACGGCAGCCCGCGCAGCTGGACCCGCGGCACCCGGCTGCGCGCGCCCGGCTCCAACGCCTGGGTGCGGCCCACCCACGACGGCCGGCTGGCGGCGTTCGCGGTGCTGGGCGGGGCGGCGTACTGCTGGACGGAGAGCCGGCGGGGCAGCGGGCGGTTCGGCGGCCCGGTGCGGGTCGGCGGGGACATGCTGGAGGGGCAGCTCCATGTGGCGCGCCATCCGGACGGCACCCTCCAGCTGTTCGCCTCCCGCACGGTCCTGCCGGGTCCCGGCACCGACCACCGGCGCGAGGTGGTCACCGCGGTGCAGAGCGGGACCGGGCGGGACGGCGGGCCGGCGTTCGGGCGCTGGGCGTCGCTGGGCTCCCCGGACCGCGACCCGGTCCGCTCGCTGGAGATCGGCTTCCCGGCGGCGGTGGCCACCCCGGACGGCACGGTGCACCTGTTCGTGCGGACCTGGGACGGCGGCATCGGCTACCGCAGCGGGCCGTACGGCGGGCGGTGGTCGCCCTGGGACCGGCTGGAGGGTCCGGTCGGCACCCTCAACGGGTCGCCGCAGATCGTCGACGGGATCGATGTCTGCGTGGACTCCGACGGGCTGGTGCACCTGGTCGCGCCCAGCGCCCGGACCGTGCAGCACTGGGTGTCCAAGGAGGCCGGGCGGATGCCGCGGCCGGGCGCGGCCACCGGGCTGCCGGAGGCCGGCGGTCCGGTCAGCATCGCCCCCCTGGACGACGGCGTGGTCCGGATCGCCTACCGGCAGTCGGAGACCGCGCAGGTGCTGCTCGCCGAGCGGCAGGGGGCGCTCGGCGGCTGGCGGGTGTCCGGACAGTGCGAGCGGGTCGGCGGCTTCGGGCGGGTGGCGCTGGCACCGGTCGGGCCCGGCGACCGGATGGTGCTGGCTGCCCGGGACGACGCCGGCGACGTACGGGTGGCGATGGCGCAGGCCGCCCCCAAGCCCTGGCAGCGCTGCAGGCTGGCGCACTCGGCGGCGGCCGGTGTCGCCCCGGCCGCGGGCGGGCGGGCCGTCCTGGTCGCGCTGGGCAACGACGGCCGGCTGTACGCGTCCCGGCAGCAGACGATGGGGCAGACCGCGCCGTTCCAGGGCTGGCGGGCTCAGGCCGGCTCGCTGGAGCGGACCGGCGGCGACGCCCCGGACTGATCCGCGCGGTCGGCCCGGTCCGCCGGGTCCGACCGGTCCGCCGGGTCTTCCCCGTCCGCCGGGTCGGTCCCCTCCGCCGGGTCCGCGGGAACCGTCGAACCGCCCGCCGCAGTCCTGCGGGCCGGGGGCCGCAGGATCCGCCGGGAGACCACGAAGGTGGCGGGGATGGCCAGCAGCGCCGCCACCAGCGGCGCCACCGTGCTGCTCATCCCCAGCCAGCTCACCAGCACCACCAGGCCCGCGCTCTGCACCGCGTAGTTGGTGACCTGGGTCAGCGGGAAGAGCAGGAACTTCTTCCAGGTGGGGCGGGTGCGGTAGGTGAAGTAGGTGTTGAGGAGAAACGAGCCGACCAGGCTGAGGACGAAGGCCGCCGTGTACGCCGCGAAGTACGGCAGCAGCCGGTGCAGCGGCAGGTAACAGGCGTAGAACGTCACGGTGTTGATGCCGCCGACCACCGTGAACCGCACCACCTGGCCCCACGGGACCGTCGCGGGCCGACCGCGCATCAGCCGGTCCGCGAGCTGACAGCCGCGGTGCCGGACGGCGTGGGCGACCTGGCCGCGGCGGCGCTGGGCAGCGCCCCGTCGCTCTCCTTGACCAGGAAGTGCGGGCGCCGCTTGGTCTCGTAGTAGATCCGCCCGATGTACTCGCCGATCAGCCCGAGCATCACCATCTGGAGCCCGCCCAGGCCCACGATGATGGCCACCAGGGTGACGTAGCCGGGCGCGGTGACCCCGCCGACGACGGCCGCGCCGATGATCCAGAAGGTGTAGAGGGTGGCCAGCGACGCCAGGCTGAGCCCGGTGTAGATGGCGGCGCGCAGCGGGCGGCAGTTGAACGAGATCATCCCGTCGATGCCGTAGTTGATCAGCGAGCCGACCCGCCACTTCGTCTCACCGGCCTTCCGGGCGGCGTTGCGGTAGTCGAAGGTGACGGTCTCGAAGCCGATCCACGAGAACAGCCCCTTGGAGAAGCGGTTGTACTCGGGCAGCGAGATCAGCGCGTCCACCGCCTTGCGCGACAGCAGCCGGAAGTCGCCCGCGCCGTCGACGAGTTCGACGTCGACCCAGGTGTTGACGGCGCGGTAGTACAGGCGGCTCAGGGCGGTGCGCAGCCGACGGTCGCCGTCCCGGCTGCGCTTGGCGATCACCTGGTCGTGGCCGAGCTGGTAGAGGTCGAGCATCTTCTCGATGAACTCGGGCGGGTGCTGGAGGTCGGCGTCCATGATGATCACCGCGTCGCCGGTGGCCGCCTTGAGGCCGGCCAGCATCGCCGGCTCCTTGCCGAAGTTGCGGCTGAAGGAGAGGTAGCGGGTGGTGGCGCGGTGCTGGTGGGCCAGGGCCCGGAGCCGGGGGAGGGTCCCGTCGGCGCTGCCGTCGTCCACGTAGCACAGCTCGTAGTCCACCGCGAGGTCGCCGAGGACCGCGCGGACCTGTTCGTCGAAACGGCCTATGACGGCCTCTTCGTTGTAGCAGGGGACGACGATGGAGAGCTTCATGGGCGGGCCTTTTCGCCGGGGACCAGGGGACGGTCGAGGGCCGTCCCCTGGAAGTTCATTCTACGAATCTGGCGAAAACTCATGATTCGGGCGAATCGGTGGTATAGGGCGCCGGCGGGCCCGGCGGGCGGCCCCGGCGGCCACCGCGGCCAGCACCAGCACCCCCGCTCCGCTCGCCGCCAGCCCTGGTTTCAGGCCCTGCGGGACGTATGTGCACGACAGCCGGGACGCCTCCCGGCCCAGCGGGACGGCCAGCAGTCCGCCGAAGGACCGGGGCGCCCGGAGCGGCCCGCCGTCCACCGAACAGCCCCATCCGGCAACGGCGGGCAGCGCGAGAACGGCGGTGCCGCCGCTGCTCCGGGGCAGCGCGGCGGTCAGCGTGTGCCCGCCCGTGGTGAGCGTGACGGGGCCCCGCGCGGCCCGCACGGCCGCGGCCAGCCGGTCCGGCGCGACGCAGCCGAGCGCGTGCTCGGGGACGTACTGCCCGCCGTACCCGGTGAACCGTACGGACACCGCGCCGCCGGCCGGCACCGTGCCCAGCTGCCGCACCGGGTTCGCCGTCACGTCCCACCGTCCGTCGCCTCGGGTGGTCACGCCCAGCCCGCTGACCTCACCGGTGAACCAGGGCGCGTACCAGACGGCGGTGCTGCCCGGGGCGCACCGCGCGGCGAAGACGGTCCCCGCGCCCGCCGCCCGGCCGGTCCCCGCGGGCCGTGGTGCGGGCGGCAGCGTCCAGCCGCCCGGGGCCCGCTGCGGCGCCGGGCCCCCGGCGGGCGTCAGCCGCGGCACCTCGTAGACGGCGGCGCCCAGCGCCCGCTCCTGGCGGGCGAAGACGGTGTCCGGGCCGCCGCCCGGCCCCGGCAGCGGGCCCCGCCGGACGGTCAGCAGCGGCGCCGGCCGCTCGCGCCGCACCGTGTACCGGCCGCGCGGTCCGCCTCCCGGCGGCTCCGCGAGGTGGCTGCTGATCCCCATCAGCGCCTGCCCCACCGGGTCCTCGAAGCTCAGCGCGTGCCGGCCGCGGATGTACCAGCCGGCGCCCAGGCCGTGGAGCGCGTGGGCGGTGGCCGCGGGCACGTAGCTGCTGTAGTACGCGCCGCCCTCGCCGCCGATCAGCAGCGGATCGTTGTTGGCGAACTCGTGCGGCCCCGGATCCGTACGGGAGCGCGGCCAGTCGTCCCGGGCGGCCAGCCCCCGCCGGGTGGCCAGCGCCCCCGCGGTCAGCGTCAGCTTCGGCCGGAAGAACGGGATCTTGTCCCGGACGGCCGTCACGGAGAACGCGGTGTACGCCGAGCCGAGCACGACGGTGCCGGCCAGCACGGCGGTCAGCGCGGTCCGGGTCCGGCCCCGCGCGCCGGCGGGCAACGGCCCCGCGCACCGTGCCAGCCCCGTCAGCACCCCCAGCGTCACCGTGCCGCCGCCCGCCACCACGATCCACGTCGAGGGCCCCACCGCCCCCTGTCCGCGGCACCACCACGCCAGCACCGCCACCGCCGCCGCCCCCGCCCCCAGCTCCCCGGCCCGCGGCCGGTGCGCCAGCGCCAGCCAGGCGATCATCACCAGCACCCCGCTGAGCACGAAGGCGGCGCGGAACGCGCTCCCGTTGGGCAGGGCGAAGCCGTGCCACAGCAGGATCGTCGGCCTCCAGACGAACGAGGCGCCGATCGCCGCCGCCAGCGCCGTCCACCCGATCCGCGTCCGTACCGGCACCGCCCGCACGAACGGGAAGGCCGCCACCAGCAGAAGCCCCAGCACCCCGATGAAGACGTTGGGTGCCGGTACCCCGCCGTGCCCGCCCGGCAGCAGCTGCGCCAGCAGGGTCGCCAGCGGTGGCCGGCCCCGGTAGACCGCCTCGGGCGGCGGCTGGGCGGCCCGGCTCGCCTGGAGGGTGACGGTCAGCACCGGCGCCGCGAGCAGCACGCCGACCGCCGCCATGGAGGCGGCCCGCCCCACCACCCGCAGCCGCCCGCCCGGCGGCAGATCGCGGGCCGTCGCCAGCCGGAGCGCCAGTACGAGCCCGGTCGCCAGGGTGGCCATGGCCGCCGTGTAGAAGTTCCCCGCCCAGGCGGCGGCGACCAGCAGCGTGCCCGCCACCCACCGCACCCGCCGCAGGCACCAGTCCGCCGCGATGCCGGTCAGCGGCAGCGAGACCAGCCCCCACATCCACATCGGATCGGCGTACCCGTCGTTCAGCACCCACGCGCACAGCCCGTACCCGACCGCCAGCAGTGCCCGCAGCGCGCCGGGCCCCGGATGCAGCCGCCCCAGCAGGACGGTCATCAGCGCGGCGCCCAGCCCGATGCTCAGCAGCGTCACCAGGAACACCGGCAGGTCCACCAGGGCCCGCGGGAACAGCCCCACGAGCCAGGAGAACGGATTCATGAGATACGTGAAGAAGTCCGCCAGGAACGGG
This sequence comes from Streptomyces sp. YGL11-2, assembly GCF_050054615.1. NCBI lineage: Bacteria > Bacillati > Actinomycetota > Actinomycetes > Kitasatosporales > Streptomycetaceae > Streptomyces > Streptomyces sp. YGL11-2. Next base: position 45,610 of record NZ_JBNHIN010000033.1, on the reverse strand, counting down.
ACGCCGTACCCACTGCCCCAATTGAAGAACAGGTCGCCGTGCCCGGTCCCGTGCATCAGGTCCCACAGCCGGGCGTGGAAGGGCACGAACTGATTGCCCAGATCGTTGACCGCACGGGAGCGCGCGCCGAACGGATAGCTGCCGTAGACCGCCAGCGCCAGGCAGTACGCCCCCATGGACAGCAGCGCCGCGAGCCCCGGCGCCGCGGCCCGCCGCAGCGCCCTGCCGGCCGGTGTGGCGCTCGACCCGATGGGCGACCCCAGGGCAACCTTCGGGCTCCGGACCCCCTCTTGGGGTGCGGAAGGCGTCGGGTTCACCGGCACTCCTCCAAGTCGGCAGACAGTCAACGACCGTTATATAGCTGGATGTCCCAATAGTCCGCTTTACTCCGATGGGGGCGAGGTAGGGCGAGGTCCCGCAGGAAACGAACGGAGGCCACGGTTCCCGTGTCCGACAACTCCGACCACCCCGCGACCGGGGCCCATACCGGCCCGGCCCCCACGGCACCGGCCGTCACCGTGATCGTGCCGGTCCACAACACCCGCCGCTACCTGGACCGCAGCCTCGGCTCGGTCTTCACCCAGACGCTCGACCAGCGCCGCATCGAGATCATCGCGGTCGACGACGGCTCCACCGACGACAGCGCCGCCTGGCTGGAGGAGGCCGCCCGCGCCCACCCCAACCTCACCGTCGTCCGCCAGCCGGCCTCCGGCGGCGCTGGCCGGCCCCGCAACGTCGGCCTGGACCGCGCCACCGGCGAGTACGTCTTCTTCCTCGACTCCGACGACCACCTCGGCACCGAGGCGCTGGACCGCCTCGTCCGGACGGCCGAGGAGCACGGCTCCGACATCGTCTACGGCCGCATCGTCGGCGCGGGCGGCCGCGGCGCCCCCGTCGACCTGCGCACCTCCTCCGCCCGCGTCTCGGTCTTCGACTCACCCGTCTACTGGACCCTGGCCGCCTACAAGCTCTTCCGCCGCTCCTTCATCGAGGAGCACCGGCTGCGCTTCGTCGAGGGCCGGCTGCTCGGCGAGGACCTGCCCTTCGGCATCGCCGCCCTGCTCCGCGCCGGCACCGTCTCGGTCCACGCCGACTACGACTGCTACTACCTGCACGGCCGCGAGGACGACAGCAACGCCTCCCGCCAGGACCTCGACTGGCCCGAATACCTCGGCTACATCGGCACCGTCCTCGACGGCCTCGCGGCCGAGGTCCCACCCGGCCCGGACCGCGACAAGCTCCTGGTCCGGCACTTCCACGGCGAGATACTCATGCCGTTCGCGGCCGCCTACCTCGCCCGCGACGAGACCGGCCGGCGCGCCATGGCCGACGCCGCCCGCCCCCTCGTCGAGCGCTACCTCACCGACGGCGTCCTCGCCGCCCTCCCGCCCCGGCTCCGGCTGCGCGCCCACTGCCTCCGCGCCGGCCTCGACACCGAACTCGCCGCGATCCTCCGCGCCGACACCGGCACCGAACCCGGCCCGCCCCGCATCACCGAGGGCCGCGCCTACGCCGCGTACCCCTACTTCCGCGACGCGGACCACCCCATACCGGACGCCCTCTACGACCTCACCGACCGCATCGGCATACAGCAGCGCCTGACCGGCGTCGCCTGGGTCGGCGGCGTCCTCCACCTGCACGGCACCGCCACCCTCCCCACCCTCGGCGCCGACACCGTCGACATCCTCCTCCGCCGCAGCGGCGCCCAGCTCACCGTCCGCGCCGACCACGCCGACGGCCGCTGGCACGCGGCCCTCGACCCGGCGACCGCGGCCGGCGGGGAACCGCTGGCCGACGGCATCTGGGGGCTGAAGGTGGCGGTCACCGCCCTGGACCACGGCGCGCCGCCCGCCACCCCGGCGGGCCCGCGGTCCGAAACGTCCGACGAGAGACCCGAGGCCCCCGGCAGGAGACCCGGAGCGCGTCCCGAAGCCTCCGGCGTACGGCGGGAAGCCTGGCTCTGCCCGGAGACCGGGGAGGAGGGCACCGACCTGGCGCCGCGCATCATCAGCCACGGCCCCGAAGGCCCTACCGTCGCCGCGCTCTTCCTCTCCACGCCGCACGGCCACCTCCACCTCGACCTGGACCACGACGGCGCCCGCCGGCCGCTCGGCGCCGACCTGCACGGCAGCGCCACCCGCACCCGCCTCGGCCGCGCCACCCTCGCCGCGGGCCTCACCCTCCCCGGCTGCCCCGCCGACGCCGACCTCCAGCTGATCCTCCGCGACGCCACCCGCACCGTGGCCCTGCGCACCACCGTCGAACGCGCCGCCGGCGACCGCTACCGCGCCCACTCCCGCTTCCGCGGCGGCCCGCCCGGCACCTGGCGCGTCGCCCTCCGCCTCACCGTCGGCGCCCTGCGTCGCGAACTCCCGGTCCGCGCCCCGGACGGCCGCACCCCCTTGACCCTCACAGTGCCGCGAAGGCCGGGGCGCCGGGGGTGAAGGACGGGGGCGGGCCCCACCCGAGGAGGGACGGCCGCGGCGGTGCGCCGCACGCGCCACCCGGCTGTCGCGTGGGGTGTTTCGTGGCGCGGTGGCGGGCGAGCGGCACGACGTAACCACCAAGGCCCCTGTATCCGCAGCCGGGTTCAGGTCCCGAGCCGCCAACGCCATGCGGACCGGAGCGCGGACGGCTGCGGCACTCACGGGCCTGCGGCACTCACGGGCGTGCGGGGCAGGGCCTCGGTGCGGCCCGGGCGTCCGTGCGCATGAGCCCAAGTCGGCCGACCGGCAGGGGTGTTGCTCCTCCGGGCGTGGACACGTGGGTTTCACCGGCCCTTCCCGGCTCGGGTGGGTGCCCGGCTGCGTCCCTGTCGTGTTCTTGACGCGTTTCCCGCACTTCGCGGCGAGCATTGTTCTATAAAAGCTATAACAATGCTTCAACTCGCAGGGAGATCTCATGCGTTCGCGAACCCCCAGGCGCGGCAGGACGCTCGCCGTACTCCTGGCGGCGGTCGCCGTCGCCACGGCCGGGCCGGTGTCAGGCGTGGCCGAGGCGTCCGCGGCTTCCCGAGCCGCCCTCTTACCCGCCGTGGACCGCGAGGTCCGCTTCACCGCGGACGGCACCACGGCCTACGGCACGGTGCACATCCCCGCCCACCACGCGGGCCGCGGACTCGCCGCGGCGCTGCTGATACCCGGCAGCGGCCCGACCGACCGCAACGGCGACGAGCCGGGCGGCTTCACCCCGCACACCCTGGCCCTGATGGCCGGTGTCCTCGGTGAGGACGGCGTGATGAGCCTGCGGTTCGACAAGTACGGCACCGGGCGGACGGGGCTGGGCGGGCGGCACAGCGCTCCCGACATGGCCGCCTACACCCGCCAGGCGGTGGCTGCGTACGACGCCCTGCGGGCCCAGCCGGAAGCCGACCTGGACGCGCTGCTGGTGGTCGGGCACAGCGAGGGCGGCCTTCAGGCCCTGCTCGTCGACCGCGCCGTGCGGGCGAAGCCCGCCGGGCTCGCACTGATCGCCCCGCAGGACCTGCGGCTGCTGGACATGCTCGACGACCAGTTGGCGGCCGACCTGGACCGGGCGGTCGCGGCCGGGCAACTCACCGGGCGGCAGGCACAGTTGAACAAGACGGGCGTGGCCCGCGCCATCGCGGACTTCCGTGCCGGGCGCCCGGTGGACACCTCGGGGCTGCTGCCGTCCCTGTCCGCCCTCCTCAACGGCGTGTTCGGCCCGGTCAACGCGGACTTCGTCCGCAGTGACGACGCCGTCTACCCGCCGTCCGTCGCCCGGGGCGTCGCGCGCGGCACGCGTACGCTCGTCACCTGCGGCACGGTCGACACCAACGTGCCCTGCCGCACCACGCCGCCTCTGCTGTCGGCCCTCGCCGCGGCCCGTACCACCGGTCCCGGGCTACGGGTCCTGCCCGGAGTCGACCATCTGCTCCACCCCGCCGGGACCCCGGTCGACGACCCGGTGATCGCCCCGGCCGCGCGGCGGGCCCTGCACGACTTCGTCCGCCCCTGGCGGCAGGTCACGGCGGGCTGAGAACCTCGCCCCCGCCCGCCCCGGGTTCCGTGTCCAGCCCGTCCACCAACCGGTCCAGGAAGCGGGCGAAGGCCGTCTCCGGCGTCGGCGGGCGGCCCGGGGCGGCGAGCGCGGCGGCGAGTTCCGGGTGGTGGCCGTCGGCGGCGACGGCGGCGAGGTAGCGGGCCTCGGCGGCGGCGCGGTCGGGGGAGCGGTCGGCGGACCGGGTGAGTTCGTGGCCGACGTACGAGGCGACGAAGCCGGTGAGGAGGCTGAAGACCTCCAGCTTGGCGGCGCCGTCCAGCTCGGCGGGGCGGAGGGCGGCCAGGGCGCGCTCCAGGAAGGCCAGGGTGTGCGGGCCGAGGGTCCGGCGGCTGCTCAGGGCGGCCGGGAGCCACGGGTGCCGGTGCATGTGGGCGCGCTGGAGCCGGGCGATGTGCTTGAGGTCGGTGCGCCAGTCGCCGGTGAGCGGGTCCGTCAAGGGGAGTTCGGCGGAGACGTGGTCGACCATCAGCTCCAGCAGCGTCTCCTTGTCGGGCGCGTAGCTGTAGAGCGACATCACGCCGGCGCCGACCTGCGCGGCGACGCGCCGCATGGTGACCGCGTCGAGTCCATCGGCGTCGGCGAGTGCGACGGCCGCCGCGGTGATCGCCTCGCGGCTGAAGGCGGGGCGGCGCCCGCGCCGGGGCCGGTCGGGCGTCGGCCAGAGCTGCTCGGGGTCGACGGGCGCGGCCTGCGGTCGGTCGCCGCGGGGTGCGGGCACGGGCTTGGCGTTCCTCTCTCGTCGGTGCGGCTCGTGAGCCGTCCGTCCCATCCAAGCAGCCCTTCACGCATCGATTATTCTCGTACACAGTACGAGAATGCCTGCGATGGAGGGGGATGGCGATGAACGGTCGGGCGGGGGGCGGGAAGCCACCGCGGGCGTCGCGGTGGATGCGGGCGGCATGGCGGAGGGTGCCCGCCGGGAGGTACGCGGTGGGGTGCGAGCAGGGACTGGTGGCGCCGGCCGCCGACGGCAGCCCGCTGCTGACGGACCATTACTTCCCGTGCGCGGAGAGAGAGTTCCCCACACTGCTGGTGCGCTCCCCGTACGGGCGGGGGCTGCCGTGGTCGCCGCTCTACGGGATCCTCTTCGCCGAGCAGGGGTTCCATGTGGTGGTGCAGAGCTGCCGCGGGACCGGGGGATCGGGCGGCGCGTTCCATCTGTGGCGCAACGAGGCCGCGGACGGCCGGGCGGCGGTGGCGTGGCTGCGGGAGCAGCCGTGGTTCACCGGTGTGCTGGGCACGATCGGGCCGAGCTACCTGGGGTACACGCAGTGGGCGCTGGCGGCCGAACCGCCCCCGGAACTGCGGGCGATGGTGGTCCAGGTCGGGCTCCACGATCCAGCCGCGTACTTCCACGGTGGCGGGGCGTTCCACCTGGAGAACGCCCTCGTCACCGGCATCGGCATGACGTACCAGCACCGCGGGACGGTGCCCTTCCTGCGCGCGGCGCTGCGGCTGGGACGCCGGCTGCGCAGGGTGGACGCCTCATCCGTGGCGGGTCTGTTGGACGAAGTGCCGTGGCTGGCCGAGGTGTTGGCGCATCCGGACGCCGATGACCCGTACTGGCGCGGGGCGTCCATGGCGGCGGTGGCGGAGCGGCTGACCGTGCCCACCGCCCTGATCACCGGGTGGCACGACGTGCTGGCTGGGCAGGCTCTGGCGCAGTTCGGGCGGTTGCGGCGGGCCGGGTGCGACACCGCGCTGCTCGCCGGCCCCTGGACGCACCACTCGGCGTTGCAGCAGGGCTGGCCCGAGGTGTTCGCCGAGAGCCTCGGCTGGCTGCGGGCGCACCTGTGCGGGGACCGGTCCGGGCTGCGCCCCACACGCGTACGGGTGCACGTCGGCGGCGAGCGGGAGACATGGCGGGATCTTGCGGACTGGCCGCCGGCCCCGGACCGGGTGAACTCCTGGTTCCCGGCCCCGGGCGGGCGGCTCGTGCGGCGGGCCCCGGCGGGCTCCGCACCGCCGGCGTCCTTCCGGTACGACCCGGCCGCGCCGCCCCCGTCGCTCGGCGGGCCGCTGCTGTCCCGGGGCGCCGGGCCCCGCGACAACCGTGCGCTGGAGGCCCGGGAGGACGTGCTGACGTTCACCGGCGAGCCGCTGACCGGGCCCGTGGACGTCCTCGGCCCCGTCGCGGCGCGGCTGCGGCTCACCGTCGAGGGCGGCGGACGCGCCGATGTCTTCGCGCGGCTGTGCGACGTGGACGCGCAGGGCCGGTCGGTCAACGTGTGCGACGGGCTGGTGCGGCTGCGATACGTGGGCGAGGCGGCGGAGGCAGCGGAGGCGGGGCGGGAGCCCGTGGAGATCACGGTGCCGATGGGCTCCACCGCGCACCGCTTCGCCGCCGGGCACCGGGTGGGGTTGCAGGTGAGCGGTGGCGCCTATCCGCGCTACGCCCCGGATCCCGGCGTCGGCCCGGTGCGCGTCACCCTCCACAACGGCTCGGCGCTGACGGCGGGTTGAGCGGGGCGGCGGGGCCGCCTGCGGGGCGGCCCCGCCCACCAAAGAGCCCGGGGGGGCGGGC
>NZ_JBNHIN010000033.1:35000-38979 GCF_050054615.1 Streptomyces sp. YGL11-2 | reverse complement strand
CCCCGCCGGCCGTCCCGGGGGAGCGGCCGGCGGACGGGGCCGGAACGCCGTCGCCGGTCGGGCCGTCAGCCGCGCCGGGCCTCGGGGTGGTGGTGCTGCCAGCCCGCCCAGGCCGAGGTGATCATGTCGCGGACGTCGTGGTGGGCCTTCCAGCCCAGTTCGTCCCCGATGCGGTCGGCGGCGGCGACCACGCGGGCCGGGTCGCCGGGGCGGCGCGGGGTGACCTCGGGGGTGACGCCCTCGTGGCCGGTGATCTCGGCGATCAGCGCGACCATCTCGCGGACCGAAACGCCTTCGCCGCGGCCGATGTTGAGGGTCAGATCGCGGACCGGGCCGGGCTCGGCGAGCTTGCGGGCCGCGGCGACATGGGCGTCGGCGAGGTCCGCGACGTGGATGTAGTCGCGGATGCAGGTGCCGTCGGGGGTGTCGTAGTCGTCACCGAAGATGCGCGGGGCGGCGCCCTCGGTGAGCTTCTCGAAGACCATCGGGACGATGTTGAAGACCCCGGTGTCGGCCAGCTCGGGGGTGGCCGTGCCGGCGACGTTGAAGTAGCGCAGGCAGGCGGTGCTGATGCCGTGCGCCCTGCCCGCGGCGCGGGCCATCCACTCGCCGACGAGCTTGGTCTCGCCATACGGGTTGATCGGCACGCAGGGGGTGTCCTCCGTCACCAGGTCCACGTCGGGCATGCCGTAGACCGCGGCCGAGGAGGAGAAGACGAAACGGCCCACACCGCCGGCGGCCATGGCCTCCAGCAGGGTCTGCAGCCCGTGGACGTTCTCGCGGTAGTAGTGGAGCGGCATCTCGACGGATTCGCCGACCTGCTTCTTGGCGGCCAGGTGGACCACATCGGTGACGCCGTGCTCGGCGATGGTGGCGTCGAGCAGCGCCCGGTCGAGCGTCGAGCCGACGACCAGCGGGACGCCCTCGGGGACCCGGGCGCGGACGCCCGTCGTCAGGTCGTCGAGGACGACGACCGTCTCGCCGGCCTGCCGCAGGGCCCTTACGACATGCGAGCCGATGTAGCCGGCACCGCCCGTGATCAAGTAAGACATAGCGCCAATCCTAGGCAGGGGGGACTACGGGGGAGGTAAACGGGGTCAGCGGCCCAGCCGGCGGGCGGCCATCCGCCAGACGCTGCGCGGGCCGGAGGCGACGCGCAGCGCCAGGGCGCCGCCGGTGGTCGCGTAGGGCTGGGCGAGCAGCACCATCTGCCGGGGGCTGGGCAGCACATGGCGGCGCAGCCCCGGGCCCACGGCCCGCAGGGAGGCGCTCAGCGTGGTGCCGTCGTCGCAGGTCAGCTCGGCCATCAGGTCCCACGGCTCGGGGTCGGCCGGGCGGGCGCCGGGCAGCGCGGTGAGCGGGGCGAGGTCCAGCGGCACCTCGGCGGTCCAGGAGGAGCCGTCGGCGGCGGGCGTGAGGGCGGCGGTGCGGACCGGGCCGCGGCGGTCGTCGCGGCGGCGCAGCAGCGCGACGCCGATGCGCGCGGGCCCGGCGGCGGCCAGCCGGCCGTACAGGTCGTGGACCCGGAGCCGGAGCACGCTGCCGGCGGCGGCGACGACCGGTTCGGCGTCGACGGCCACCGGCAGCCCTGCGGACTCCCCGTCGTCGTCGCCGTCACCGGCCCCGGCTTCGGCCTCCGCCTCGTCCTCGCCGAGGCCGTCCAGCGGGACCTCGGGCAGGTCGGCGGACCAGACGGGCCGGCCGTCGTCGTCCCGGGCGTACGGGGGCAGCAGGCGGCCGGGACGGGCCGCGAGCTGGGTCAGCCGCTCCAGGTCGCGGGGGGCGGGGGAGGCCAGGACGACCCGGGCGAGCCAGCGGGCCGGGGCTCCGGCGGCGCGCAGCTCCGGCTCCTCGAAGGAGGCCAGGTGGTCGCGGGTCAGCCGCCACCACTCGGCGCGGTAGTCGGCGCCGCGGGTGTGCAGCTCGCGGACGTACATCCGCAGGTCGTGGTCGAGGAACTTGGTGGCCGCGGCGTGCGCCAGCGCCTTGTGGCCGGCGTCCCCGAGGATCCGCAGCACGGTGCGGTGCGCCGCGATACGGGACTCCCAGTTGGCCACGTCCTTGCGGTCCAGGGAGATCGACTGCTTGGCGGCGGCGCGGCGGACGTGCCAGACGTAGACGGTGTCCGGGACCACCGCGATCCTCGGCGCCGCGGCCAGCACCCGCGCGGTGAACACGAAGTCCTCGTAGGTGAAACGGCCCTCGGGGAAGGCGATCGCGTGCTCGGTGAGGAACGCGCGCGCATAGAGCTTGTTGACGCACAGGGTGTCGCGGACCAGCTGCGGGGCCGCGTCGGGGGTGTCGTACACGGCCGGCTCGCGGTAGATGCCGGGCTGCCAGGGCACGTCGCGGCGGGCGGGCAGCTCGCGGCGCACGCAGGCGCCGGCGGCGACCGGGGCGTCGTGCCGCAGCGCCGCGGAGCGCAGCGCGTCGACCGCGCCCGGCGGCAGCACGTCGTCGCTGTCCAGGAACATCACGAAACGGCCGGTGGCGGCGCGGACGCCGTCGTTGCGCGGGGAGCCGCAGCCGCCGCTGTTCTCGCCGCGGTGGATCACCCGCACCCGGGGCTCGCTGCGGGCGAGGGCGTCCAGTGCGGCGCCGGTGCCGTCGGTGGAGGCGTCGTCCACCGCGATCACCTCGGCGACGGACTCTCCCTGCGCGAGCGCGGAGCGCACCGCGTCGGCGACGTGCACGGCGTCGTTGAACGCGATGACGACGACACTGACCGCAGCGTCGGGCGTGAGGGTGGGCCCAGGCTGTGACTCACGGGCTTCATTCACAGTCACTAAATCTACATTTCGTGTCGACAGCAGCTCTCGGCGCGAGCGGATCGGGCCGAGTTCTTCAGGGTCAGAGCGCGAAACCCGCCGAGCGGTTGCACCGACCGCCTCGGTTTTTCGCCACATTGCCGTCTCGTGACCGGCCGGACGCCGAGAACGGGCCGTGCCGTGACCCGCGGGAACGGATCCGCAGCGACGCCTGCACAAGCTGTAACGACGCGGGCGCCGGGTGATGCCGATCCGGACGCGCACCTGGCGCACCGCGCCGGTCACTCCAGCAGCAGCTCCGCGACCCGGCCCGCCGCACCCCCGTCGTCCAGGTGGCAGAACGCCTCCCGGAAGTCCGCGTACGCGCCCGCGCTCGCCCGGCCGACCCCCGGCAGATCGCCCAGCGCGTCGATCAGCTCACCGGTGGAGGAGAGCAGCGGGCCGGGCACCAGCGCCTCGAAGTCCAGCGAGAAACCGCGCAGCGTGTCCCGGTAGTGCGCCAGATCCGGCGTCAGGAACAGCATCGGGCGGCCCGTGTTGGCGAAGTCCGCGGCCAGCGACGAGTAGTCGGTCACCAGCACATCCGCCGCCAGCAGCAACTCGGTCGCGTCCGGGTACCCGGAGACGTCGACCGCGAACGGGGCGTGGTGCGCGGGCAGTCGGTCGGCGACCAGCGGGTGGCCGCGCACCAGCAGCACATGGTCGCCGGCCAGCGCACCGCGGGCCAGCTCCAGGTCCAAGGGCAGATGCAGCCGGTGGTGCGACGCGTCGTACGCCAGGTGGTCGCGGGGCGTGGGCGCGTACAGGACGGCCGTGCGGCCCGGCTCGACGCCCAGCCGTGCGCGGACCGCGGCGGCCACCTCGTCGCGGTCCGCGGCATGCAGCGCGTCGGTCCGCGGCAGGCCGGTCTCCAGCAGCTTGCCGGAGTAGCCCAGCGCGGACCGCAGCACCGGCGTACTGGCCGCGTTCGGCGACAGCAGCACGCTCCACTGCCGGCCGAGCCGCGGACGCGGCGCCAGATGCGCCAGCCCCGCGCACAGGGTGCCCGCCAGATCGGCCCCGATCCGCTTGAGCGGCGTACCGTGCCAGGTCTGGATCACCCGCTGCCCGGCCCGGCGCACGAACCAGCGCGGCAGATGCGTGTTCGTCACGATCCAGTGGCTGTGCGCCAGCGCACCGTGCCAGGCCGCACTGCCCACCACCACCGCCCG
>NZ_JBNHIN010000033.1:15616-34870 GCF_050054615.1 Streptomyces sp. YGL11-2 | reverse complement strand
AGTCGGCGGCACCGCCGACTGCGCGTCCCGCACCGCCCACAGATGCTCCACGTCCATCCCCCGCCGCACCAGCTCCTCATGGACCGCCCGCGGTGAATCCCCGTAGGCCCGGCCGCCGAAGCTGCTGTAGAGGACGGTGTCGCGCAGCGGACGCGAGCGGTGCAGCGGATAGTGCTGCTCGCGCAGCACCCGGCGCCGGTACGGGCCCCGGTCGGTGGCCGGCAGCGCCGGCCCCGCCGCCACGAACGCCTCGTCGCCCCGCACCCGGTCCAGGACGAACGGTTTGCCGCGCACCGTACGGGACGCCGGCAGCCCGTCCAGCACCGACGGCGCGAACCGCACCGGCACGTCCGGCGACGCGCCCGGCGCGCCCCGCTCCCGCAGATGCAGCGTCCAGCGGCCCTCGCGCAGCGGCAGCTCCCCGGCGTACGAGGGCAGCGTGGCCAGCGGCAGCTCGCAGTGGAACCGGCCCTCGTCGTGGACCGCGGGGAGGGCCGCCTCGACGGCGTGCGCGGTGTGCCGGAGGACCAGCTCGGGCGCCTGCGGCGCGGCGTCCGGCAGCACCCCGGCGACCAGCAGCGTGCCGTCCGCCCGCCACACCACCCGGTCCACATACGGCTGCGGGACCCGGTCGTGCAGCACCAGGTCGCCGCCCGCGGTGGCCGCCACCACCAACTCCCGCCCGTGCGGTAGCGGTTGGGTGAACGGCTCGGTGCCGGGCGGGCAGCCGATCGGGTCGGCGGTGCCGTCGGCCAGCACCAGCTCGGCCGCCCAGGTCTCGGTGTGCGGCGGCGGCAGCACCCCGGGCTCGCCGTCCCGCGCGGGCCGGGCCGCGTCCAGCGCGTCGCACCGCACCCGGACGGTGACCCGGCCGCCCCCACCGGCCGCCGCCGCATCCGGCGCCCCGGGTTCGGCGCCCTCCACCGGAAACGTCACCACCGTGCCCGTCCCCTGATGCGTCAGCCGCAGCGCCGCCGGCGCCGGACCGGGCGCGGACACCGTCACCTCCACCGCCCCGGCCGCCGCCACCGGCGGCCCCGCCAGCCGCCGCACCCGCCGGTCCACCGCCAGCCGCAGCCGCCCGTCCGCATACCCCGGCGTGATCCGCACCCCGTCACCGGCCTCGTACGCACCCGGCGCGGCCCCCGACCCGCTCTCCGCCGCACCCAGCGCCGCCGCCCGCACCACCCCCGACGACACCAGCAGCACCCCCACCCGCCACTCGCCCTCCTCCCACACCCCGCCCCGCCGCAGCCGCTCCGGATCCACCCGCAGCTCGAAACCCGCCCAGTCGTAGCAGTGCAGCTCCTGCCCCGACCCCGCGGTCGCCTCCGGCATCAGCACCGGCCGCACCGGCAGCAGCACCCGGCGCCGCCCGCACGTCAGCACCGCCGTCCGCAGATAGCTGTGCCGGGTCGCCGCGGGCAGATTGCGCAGATACGCCCAGCCGCGCAGCACCAGCACCCCCTCCCGCCACACCGCCTCCCGGACCTCGGCCCGCACCGGGAAGTCGTCCCGGGCCAGCCGCGTCACCCCCACCGGCAGCTCCAGCGGCACCTCCGGCGGCAGCACCGCCCGCTTGCGCAGCGGCGGCCCCGCCACCGTGAACCCGGCCGGATTGCGCGCCTCGTGCGCCAGCAGCACCACCAGGTCCGCCAGCCGCCCCGCCCGGATCAGATACCAGCGCATCCGCAGCTCCACCGGCAGCGAACGCAGCACCTGCGGATCCACCCGCGACAGGAAGTCGCGGGCGCAGTCCAGGAACGCGGTACGGCAGTCCGGCGCCGCACCCGGCAGCGCCTCCACCAGATCCAGCAGCCCGCCCGTCAACTGCGCCCGGTCGTACGCGAACCGGTGGCACCCCCGCTCCGGAAAGGCCGGATCACCCAGGAAGCCGCGGATCCGGGACACCGCCGCGAACCGGTCCCGCACCCCCTGCGCCGTCGGCCGCCGGTGCCGCTCCGCACCCTCCGGCAACCGCCAGTAGCAGACGTGCTCGTGCAGCACGTCCACCGCCTCCGCGAGGAAGTGCGCGGGCAGCGACACCGCCGCGTCCCCGCCCGACTCCCCCTCCGGAAAGGCCAGTTCGTGCCGGTCCCAGAACACCCGCCGGAACACCTTGTTACGGACGAACCCGTCGCCCAGCAGCGACGGGTCCCTGGTGACGTGGGTGCGCAGCACCGTCTCGCGCCGCGCCGGATGGTCCGCCGACTGACCGCGACCCGCAGCCCCCAGCCGGTAGACGTTCCCGGTCGCCAGATCCGCCCCCGACGTGTCCAGCAGCCCGCACAACTCCTCGTACGCGCGCGGCAGCAGCACGTCGTCCGGGTCGAGGAACGCCAGATAGCCGGTGTGCGGAAAGGCGTGCCGGGCACCGGCGTTGCGCGCCCCGCCGCGCCCGCCGCCCTCGTGGTGCACCACCCGGAACCGCGGGTCCCGCTCGGTGAACCGCCGCCACGGAGCCCCCGGCGGCCCCTCCGCGGGACCGTCGTCCACCAGCACCACGTCCAGCCCGTCCAGCGTCTGGGCCGCCACCGACTCCAGACACTCCTCCACACTGCGCGCGGCCCCTTCGCCGCGAGGGACCGGGACGACGACGGTGAGCCGAGGCTTCATGGGCTGACAAGCCTTTCCGGACAGGCGAACCACGGGACGGTGCGGCCAACTCGTCCCTCAACTCGTCCATCGGCGGCACAGTCACCCGGTCTGCGCTGAAAGGGTGAGGCGAAGGTGCGGCGGCCCGGCCCGGCCCCCCGCCATGGCGTAGACCGAGGGACAGCGTGACCGGTGCCCGTGCACCGGCAAGCAGCCCGCCGCCCTCAGGAAGGTGACCGCACCCGATGCCCGGCCGAACCGACAGCTCCGCCGCCACCGACAGCCCCGACGCCGCGGCCCCGGGCCCCGGCACCGCGCGCACCCCCCGCCCCCACCGCCCCGCGGGCACCGCACCGGCCGCCTCCACCGCCCGGCTGCCCGCCCTCCGGGAACGCGGCGGCCTGGCCCGGCTGCTGCCCGCCCGGCCCCCCTACCGCCGGCAGCTGCGCCGGTTCGGCCCCGGACGCGTACTGGAGGTCGGCTGCGGCAGCGGCGACACCCTGGCCGGCTGCGCACCCGGCAGCGTCGGCATCGACCACGACCCGCTGTCGGTGGCCCGCTGCCGGGCCCGCGGCCTCACCGCCTACACCGCCGACACCTTCCTGGCCGGCCCGCACGCCCGCCCCGGCGCCTTCGACGCGCTGCTCTCCGCGCACGTCCTGGAGCACCTGGACGACGAGCAGGTGGAGGGCCTGCTGCGGGCCTACGTGCCCTACGTACGGCCCGGCGGCGGGGTGGTGCTGATCACCGCGCAGGAGGCCGGCCACCGCACCGGCCCGGCGCCCGTCCGCTTCACCGACTTCACCCTGCTGCGGGCCTTCGCGGAATCCGCCGGACTGGCCGTCCGGCGCACCTACTCCTCCCCGCTGCCGCGGACCGCCGGGCGGGTCCTGCGGTCCAACGTCTTCGTCCTCGTCGGACAGGTGCCGCGGGGCTGAACCCGCCGCACCGCCCGGGAAGTACGGGCCTCGGCCGGACATACGGGCCGGGCCCGGAAACGCCGCCTCCGGCCCGTACGCCCGCCGCCGCCCAGCCTCGCTCAGCCCCGCTCAGCCCCGTGCTCCGCCTGACCGCTTCCGCGCCCGCACGATCGCCCGGGTCACCACCGGCGGCAGCAGATCCCGCGCCACCCGCCGCAGCGCACCGCTCTCCCGGCGCACCGGCCCCGCCGCGGACGCCTTCGGGGACCGCGCCGGCGCCGCCGCCCGCTCCGGTACCCGCGCCGCGGCCGACGCCGCATACCGCGACACCGGATGCGACGGCTCCTTCGCCCCCTTCGCGCTCAGCCGGATCAGCGGCCCGCCGTTGACCTCCTGGACCTCGTGCCACACGTCGCCGCGGGCGGTCAGCCACTCCAGCAGCGCGTCCTGGTACGGCCCCGGATCCCCGAAGGTGCCGTAGAACTTCGTCCCCGTGATGCAGATCGGACGCAGCCCGTGCGCCGTCACCGCCTGCCACGTCGCGGCGGCGACCCCCGGGCAGTGCTCCGCACGGAAGTCGTCCATCACCACCACACCGCCCTCGGTGAGCAGCTCCCGCACCGCCAGGATGTCGCCCGCCACATGCTCGTACAGATGCGACGCGTCGATGTGCGCGAACCGCACACTGCCGTCCGCCACATGCTCCCGGATCACCGAGCTCAGCCCCTGCACGATCACCGGCAACTCGTCATGGAACGCACGGTAGTTGGCCTCGAACGCGCGCCGGGTCAGCGTCGCGTACGACTTCGCCATCTCCTTCGAGTTCGAGGCGTCCTCGGCCGGGGAGTCGAACAGGTCGCAGACCGTGAACCGCTCGCCGGCACCCAGCCGCGCACCGAGGAAGATCGCGCTCTTGCCCATGTACGCGCCCAGTTCGAGCAGGTCACCCGCCTCGGACCGGTCCCGCTGATGGCTCAGGAACCAGTCGAAGAGCAGCTGGTCGGCGGTGAAGAACCAGCCCTTGACATCGGACAGCCGCGCGGGACGCGGCAGGTGTTCGGCACTCTGGTCTGCGGTGAGGGCAGTCATGTGCGGTCCGTCTCCAGACGGTCGGGAATCGATGGCGATGTACGACACGCGGGGCAGCAGGGACATCAGGACGGTGCGCCGGCGCCGCGGCCGGGCACCCGTCACGACGCACCCCGGTCGCACCATGCGTTTCACGGAGCGGGCGCCATCGTGGGGGAGCAACATGAACGGAAGGTGAGCTGCGACCACCGCTCCGGCCACGCCTGCGGATCGGCCCCCACCGATCCCCCACCGATCCGCGTGCCTCCCGTACCCGCCGTACGGAGCCGCCGCGCCCCGCCCTCACTTCACCGCGCCCGCCACCACCCCGGACACGAACTGCCGCTGGAACGCGAAGAAGACGATCAGCGGCACCACCATCGACAGGAACGCGCCCGGCGCCAGCACATCGATGTTGTTGCCGAACTGCCGCACCTCCTGCTGGAGCGCCACCGTGATCGGCGGATGCCCGCTGTCCGCGAAGATCAGCGCGATCAGCATGTCGTTCCACACCCACAGGAACTGGAAGATCCCCAGCGACGCGATCGCCGGACCCCCCAACGGCATCACCACCCGCGTGAACAGCCGCAGTTCGCCCGCCCCGTCCAGCCGCGCCGCCTCCAGCAGCTCCCGTGGGATCTCCGCGAAGAAGTTCCGCAGCAGGAACACCGCGAACGGCAGCCCGAACGCCGTATGGAAGAGGACCACCCCGGCCGTCGTCTCGAACAGCCCGACCGCACCGAACAGCTTCGCCACCGGAACCAGCGCCACCTGCACCGGCACCACCAACAGCCCCACGACCACCATGAACCAGCCGTCCCGTCCCGGAAAGTCCAGCCAGGCGAAGGCATAGCCCGCCAACGACCCGATGACCACCACCAGCACCGTCGCCGGCACCGTGATCTCCGCGGTCGTCAGCAGCGACCCCATCACCTTCCCGTTGGACAGCAGCTGGCCGTAGTTGTCGAACGTGATCTGCGCCGGCCTGGTGAACACCTGCCACCAACCGGACTCGGCGATCTGTGCCGGCCGGCGCAGCGACGACAGCAGCAGTCCGATCGACGGCATCAGCCAGAACAGCGCCACCAGCACCAGGAAGACCCGCACCGCACCGCCGCCGGTCCGCGCCGCGAGCCGCGCGCCCAGCGGCCCCCGGCCGCCCCGCGGCACCCCGCGCCCGGCGGCCCGGCGCCCGGCGGCGCCATCGCCCGCACCCGCCCCCACGGCCCCGTCCACGGTCGTCATCGGCGACGCTCCTTCCGTAGACGCCGGAGATTGACGTACATCACCGGCAACACGAGCAGCAGCAGGAATACGGCGATCGCACTACCCAGCCCCTCGTTGACATCCGTACCGAACGAGGACTGGAAGAGCTGCAACGCCAGCACGTTGGCGGACCGGAGACTGGAACCCGGCGCGATGATGTACACCAGGTCGAAGATCTTCAGCACATTGATCATCAGCGTGACCAGCACCACCACCAGCACCGGCGCCAGCAGCGGCACCGTGATCCGCCGGAACACCTGCCACTCGCCGGCCCCGTCCACCCGCGCCGCCTCCAGCAGTTCCCGCGGCACACCCGCCAGCCCCGCCGCGATCAACACCATCGCGAAACCGGCCCACATCCACACATAACTGCCGATGATGGCCGGGGTGACCAGCGCCGGACCCAGCCAGTCCACACCGTTGTACGCCGCCGCGAAATCCGCCCCCGGCAACCGGATCCGCGCCCCCACCGCCTTCTTAGCCGGCAGCGCGAACGTCCCGTCCGCCGCCGTCGTCGCCGAGGCGACCACCGCCCCGCCCCGGACCGCCTGCACCGTCAGCCCGGCCAGCGCCTTCTCACCCGGGTCGATGACATTCGGCCGCCCACCGCCGCCCCGGGTGAAATCCAGCCACGCCGTCCCGGTCACCATGCCCGGCCGCGCCCCGGCCGCCACCGCCTGCCGCGCGCCCCGTACGTCCCCCGGCTGCACCGCCACCAGCGGCAGCTGCACCGGCGACCCGGCCCGCACCACCGACGCCGTGGTGAACGAACCGCCGCCGGACGGCCGCAGATCCGCGTTCGGCCGCGGCTTGGCCCCCGGGAACGGCGCCGGCGCGGCGAACGTGTCGTGCACCGCCACCCACACCGCGTTCGCCACCCCGCGCTGCGGATCCTGGTCGTACACCAGCCGGAAGATGATCCCCGCCGCCAGCATCGAGATCGCCATCGGCATGAACACCACCAGCTTGAACGCGGTGCCCCAGCGCACCCGCTCCGTCA
This sequence comes from Streptomyces sp. YGL11-2, assembly GCF_050054615.1. Lineage (NCBI taxonomy): Bacteria > Bacillati > Actinomycetota > Actinomycetes > Kitasatosporales > Streptomycetaceae > Streptomyces > Streptomyces sp. YGL11-2. Next base: position 28,021 of record NZ_JBNHIN010000033.1, on the reverse strand, counting down.
GCACCGCGAAGATCAACCCGAGCGCCGTCGACACCGCCGGCGCGACCACCACCCACACCACGTTGTTCCGCAACGCGGTCCGGATCCCGTCGTCCGAGAACATCTGCCCGTAATTGCCCAGCCCCACAAAGCCGTTGCCGGACGCGTCGAACAGACTCCGGTAGACCGAGAACCCGATGGGATAGACCACCAGCGCGCCCAGCAGCACCAGCGCCGGCAGCAGGAACACCGCCGCCACCCAGACCCGCGTCCCACTGACACCACGCCGCCGGGCACCCCCACCGCCCGCCGCCCCCGCCGGTACGCCCGTGGCCTCCACCCCGGCCGGTACGTCCGCGTCGCTCATCGTGACGGCCTCCCGGTGCTCATCGTGACCGGCACGCACACGGGCACGCACACGGACGTGAAGACGGACGTGAACGCGAACCCGAACGCGAACCCGAGCAGGGACCCGAACAGGGACCTGAACACGGACACCCGCGCCATCTCATGCCCCCTCATGCCCCCTCATGCCCCCTCATGCCCCCTCAGTGTCCGAACGCCTTCGCCGCGTCCGTCTCCAACTGCGCCTGCGTACCCGCGACATCCTTCGGGTTCTTCAGGAAGTCCTGCAGGTCCTTCCACTCGCCCTGCCCGGGCTTGCCGCCGAACGACGCGGGCGCCTGGTCGGACATGTCGAAGCGGAAACCGTCCCCCGCCGCGATCAGCGCCTTGGCGATCTTGCGCATCACGTCATCGGCGTACGCGGCCTGGTCCAGCTCCTTGTTGGGCGAGACGAACCCGCCCGCCTGCGCCCAGATCCTGGCCGCGTCCGTCGACGCCAGGAACGTCAGCAGCGCCTGCGCCGCCTTGCTGTCCTTGAGGGCCACCGCCGCGTCCCCGCCGGTCACCACCGGCGACTTCGCGCCCACCGCCGGGAACGGGAACACCTTGGCATCCGTGCCGACCTTCGCCTTCGTCTGCGCGATGTTCGCCGCGGCGTAGTCGGCCGACGAGACCATCGCGGCCTTGGGGGTGTCACCTCCGCTGAACGTCTGGGTCACCGACATCGGGAAGTCCGTCTGCAGAGCACCCGTATTGCCGCCCGCCAGCAGCTCCTTGCGCCCGAAGAGCTGGCCGAGGGTGGTCAGCGCCTGCTTCACGGACGGGTCGGTCCACTTGATGTCGTGCTTGGACAGCTGGTCGTACTTCTCCGGACCCGCCTGCGAAAGATAGATGTTCTCGAACCAGTCGGTCAGCGTCCAGCCGTCCGACCCGCCCACCGACACCGGCTCCACACCCGACTCGGCAATCGTCTCCGCCGTCTTCAGGAACTGCGGCCACGTCCTGGGCTCCGTCACCCCGGCATTCCCGAAGACCTTGGTGTTGTACCAGACCAGCGACTTGTTGCTGGCCTTGAAATACACCCCGTACTCGGTGCCCTGGTGCGCACCCAGATCCCGCCACCCCTTGCTGAAGTTCTTCGCCAACTGCGCCTTGGCCTCCGCCCCCAGCGGCTTCAGCCACCCCTTCTGCGCGAACTCGTTCAGCACGCCGACCTGCTGCAGCATGGCCACATCCGGCGGCCCGCCACCCGCGATCTTGGACCCGACGAACCCGGCCATGTCGTCCCCGCTCGGCACGAAGTCGACCTTGGCGCCGGTCCGCTTCTCGAACTCCGCCAGAACCTTGGTGAAGTTCTCCCGCTCGGCCCCCGTCCACACCGCCGTGACCTGCAACCGCTGCCCGCCGAGCTTCGGCAGCTGCACCGTGGGCGCCGTCCCACCCCCCTTGGCCCCGCCCCCACTTCCGCCACCGCTGCCACCGCTGCCACCGCCACCACAGGCGGCCAGCCCCAGCGCCAGCGTGGTGACCGCCGCCAACGCGGCAGCACCCCGTAAGCCCGTCCGGTCCATTCCTCTGCGCATCCCCGTAACCCCTCGTCGCCGCGCCTGCCGTGCTCGTCGCTGCGCCTGCCGTGCCTCTCCCGCCACTGCCCGCTGCTTGCCGCTCGCCGTCCGGAGCCGTCCGGAGCTGTCCGGAGCAGTGCCCGCCGGTGGTGCGAAGCGGTGCGCGGTCGCCGTTCGAAGCGGTGCCGGCCGTGCAAGCAAGTGGTGCGTGCTACTGGTACGAAGCCGTGCGTGGTGGTGCGGTGGTCCCGGTACCAAGCGGCGCATGCCGCGGACACCCGGCGCCGCGGGCGCCCGATCCCTGATGTCCCTGATGCTTCACACCTGACACCTGACACCTCGCACCTGGCACTTGGTACCTGACACCTGGCACTTGGTACCTGCGTGCACCAACCCGCGCTGCCGTCCGTGCCGGTTTCTGCTGTCCGCTGCTGCTGTCTGCTTCCGCTGCCCGCTGCTGCCGACTGTGCGCCTTGCTTCTGCCGCCGTTCGTCAACTGCCGAGTCGCCTACGTTGCCCACGGCCGTGCATGCCCGCATACGACCGCGCCGCGCCGTGCCCTGTCGGATAGCTGTGCCCTGCCGGGCACCTGTGCCCTGCCGTGTACGCGTACGGTGTGCGACAGTCCTACGCCCCCACCACCGGCTCCGCAATACCGCCTTCCCGGCCAACTACCCATTTGTGATGGGGCTGTTACGGACGACGGGGCACGCGTCGGGACAGTCCGCCACCGACCCCCACCGCCCAGGCCCCACAGCCGACCCCGACAACCCAGGCCCCACCGCCGACCCCCACAGCCGCCGCCCCCCACAACCCAGGCCCCAACGGCGCCCCGAAAGCCCGCCCGCCGCCCCGAAAGCCCGCCCGCTTACGGCAGCTGCAACAGCGGCTACATCAGCGGCGGAGCTACACCAGCGGCGGAGTCGCCAGTGCTCCTGAAGACTGCGCGGCGCGCTGCAGTGCGCTGGCCAGCAGGGCCAGGTCCGTCGGGCCGTTGCCCAGTTCGCGCAGCGGGCGCCGGGCCGGCGGGTCGCCCATCCGCGGCCACTCCAAGGGCACCACGGTCGGCCGAAGCGTGGACGTACGAGGTATGCGTCCGGTGACCCGGCCCGCCTGGAACGGCGTCGAGGAGCCGTCCTCCGCGCGGTGCAGCCGCCCGCGTCCCGGCGGTACCGGCTCGGACGGGTCGGCGGCGGCGCCCAACTGGATGCGCAGCCCGGCCCGTTCGGCGGTTGCGGTGCCCTCCGTGCGGTCCGGGTGGCCGGTGGCGGCTATCAGGTGGACGCCCAGGTCCGCGCCGTCCCGGGCCACCGCCTCCAGGGCGCGCACCACGGAGCCGGCGGCCGGCCGGCCCGTGCTGCCGAGGGCGGGGGAGACCAGGGCGTCGAAGTCGTCGACGAGCACGAAGAGGCGGGGCATGGGGGCGGCGGCCATCGCGGGATCCGCGGTGGGGCCCGCGGGATCGGCGGAGCCCGCGGTGTCCGGGGGCGGGGTGCCCGGGGCGCCGTTGCGGGACCGTAGGCGGAGTGTGCCGGTTTCTGAGGGGTCCGCCGGTGTGCCGCGTTCCTCATTGTTACGGCAACGATTACGGAGAGTGATTTGTTCCTGCGGAGCGTCACCGAGGGTGGTGGAGCCGGCGGTCTCGGCGGAGCGGCGCGGGGCGATGATGCGGGGCGCCGGGAGGTGCTTGGCGCGCCAGTCGGCGAAGGGCGTGCCGGCCAGTATTTCCGCGCGCCGTTTGAGTTCGGAGGACAGTGCCTGGGCGAACTCCCGCATGCGCACTGGGTCGGAGGCGGCCAGATAGGTCGTGACGTGCGGGAGGTCCGTGCACAGCCGCAGGCCCTCGCCGCGTTCGCTGCCGCCGCCGTCCACCAGGACCAGCGACAGCAGATCCGGGCGGTCCGCGGCGGCGAGCGAGGCGGCCAGGGACCGAAGCAGCTCGGTCTTGCCGGTGGCCGCCGCGCCCTCCAGGAGCAGATGGGTGTGGTCGGCGGCGAGATCGGCGACCAGCGGGCCGTGCGGTCCGGCGCCGAGCACCGCGGCGGCGCCCGGCCGGTCGGTGTCCAGGGCGGCCGCCCAACGCGCCATCAGGGACGCGGGCGTGGCGCGGGCCAGCCCCAACTCGTCCAGCAGCCGCGCCGTGTCGGGCAGTGGGACGGCTGCGCGGTGCACGGACGGCCCGCCGGCGCCGCCCGCCTCGGTCTCCCGCAGCGGGGCCAGCGCCCTGGCGAAACGCTCCGCCCAGGCACCGGAGACCGCGTCCACCGTCGCGACCGTGCCGTTCGGCCCGGAGCCCGGCTGGACGACGCGCAGCGCCGTGGCGACGTCGCCGCTGAGCACCGCCACCGCCCCGCACTCGCCGAACGCCGGTGACGCCGCCCGCGCCGCCTCGTACGTCGCGGCCAGCGGGAAGGCCGGCGAGGCGGCCGGGGTCTCGGCGAGGCAGAGCAGGTGGATGCCGCAGGCCGGGCCGCCCGCCGCCAGCCGCGCCGTGGTCTCGCGCAGCGCGGACGAGCCGGGGTCGCCGTCCACGATGACGAGGGTGTACGCCCCTTCATGGCGGGCCGCCGCGGAGGCCACGTCGGAGCGGTCGGCGCTGGCCCAGGAGGGTCCCAGCGGGCTGTCGTCCAGCCGCCGCACCAGTTCGGTGGTACGGGCGGTGGCCTGCTCCTTGTCGTAGGCGAGCAGCAGCCGGCAGTCCTGGCCGTGAGCCGGGCGGACGTGCGGCAGCCAGCCCAGCCAGGACCAGTCGGCGACCCGCTCCTCGGTGCCGCGCGACCGGTCCGTGCTGATCAGCACGATCTCCAGCGTCCCGGGGGAGTGCAGCGCGGCGAGCTGGGCGACGGCGGACCGGGCCAGTCCGGCGAGCCGCGCCCGCGGACCGGCCAGTCCCAGGGCGCCGGCCCGGCGCAGTTCCACGGTGACCGGCACCGCGGACCGGCCGCCGGGCCCGTCCTCCGTGCCGAGGCGGACGGCGAGGGCGTCCGGGTGGTCCGGTCCGCGCTCCCAGAGGTGGGGGCCCGGGCCGAGCGCGGTGAGCAGGATCGCGGCGGCGTCCGGCCAGCGTTCGTGGGCGGCGGGTCCGGCCGGCGGTGCGGCAGGGCCCTCGGCGGCCGGACGGGAGGGGGCGCCGGTCGGTCCGGCGGCCGGACCGGCCTCCGCGTCCAGGGTGCCGCCCAAGGGTTCCACGGCGGGGCGCCCGCCGGCCAGCCGCCGTGCCCAGGCCCCGATGCCGCCCCGGCGGCCCGCCTTACGGGTCACCGGGTCGGCGGGTGCCAGGGACTGCTGGCCGCCGTGGGTCTGGTCGGCGGCCGGCGCGGTGTCGGCGACGGGGTGGCCGTGGCCGTGGCCGGAATCGTCGGGTCCGCGGCCGTCGGGCGCGGTGCGGGAGTCGAGGATCTCCTGGGCGTCCGGGGCCGCCCGGTCGTGCCGTACGGGGGGCGTGCCGCCGGGGGCGGCCGAACCGTACGGGGCGGCGGCCGGCCCCGGGGCGGTGGAGAGGGAGCCGCGCGGACCGGAGCCGTATCCGCCGGTGGTCGTGCCGCGCGGGCCGCCGGCGGACGGGGCCGGGGTGCCGCGCAGCGGGGTGTCCCGACGGGCGGTGCCGCCGTGGGCGGTGCCGTCGCGGGGGGCCGGTACGGGAGCGGCGGCGGCCGGGGGGCCGTACGCGTCGCCGGGTGCCGGATACGGGGCGGCGCCGACGGAGGAGTGGCCGGTGCCGGCGGGGTGCGCGCCGGGTTCCAGGGCGGCTGCGGTGTGCGGTGCGGGGGCGCCGTCCGCCGTCCCGGGGGCCACCCGGAGGTGGCCCTCGCCGTCGGGTGCGACGCCGAGTGCCGGATCGGGGGTGCTGGGGGCGGCCTGGAGCCGCAGGGCCGATTCGCCGATGCGGAGCAGGGCGCCGGGGTGCAGCGCGGCGGCCCGCTCGCCGAGTTCGGCGCCGTCGACCGCGGTGCCGTTCGTGGAGCGCAGGTCGGCCACGTACACCGACCCGTCGGGCTCTACGGTGACGGCGCAGTGCAGCCGGGAGACGTCCGGGTCGTCCAGCGGGACGTCCGCGTCGGCGGAGCGGCCGATGCGGATCTGGCCGCCGTGCAGCAGGTGCACTCCGCCGGCGTCCGGGCCGGAGACCACGCGGAGCCGGGCGGAGCCGTGCGGCAGGCCGTGGGCGGGGGCGGGGCCGGGGCCCTGGAGGGAGAGGACCGCGCCGTCGATCAGCGGCGGCTCGCCGATCGCGGCGCGCTGCGGGTCGAGCCGCTCGGATCCGGCGTAGAGCACGACGGGCGCGCTGCCGCCGGCGGCGCCGACATCCGCGCCGGCGCCCGCCACGGAGGCCGCGAGGGAGCCGGCCACCGACGCCAGGGCGGTCCCGGCGGGGGCCGTCACGAGCACGTCGCAGGCCCGCGTGGTGTGGCCGCTGCGCGGCCCGAGGACGGTCAGCCGGATCTGCATCGCCGTCTACGGTCCCTTCTGCCGGGGGATCCGGCAGGGGCTCAGCTCGCTCCCCCACGGCACCCGAGCACGTCGGCACGTACAAGTCCCATGTGCACGTCGCGACGGGAATCGCGCGCCCCCACCGCGTGCGTGCTGGGATGCATCCTCGCACCTGCCACTGACAACACGCCCGCCGCCCGCCGATTGATGATCTTGATTGGTCGTCCGACGGCGGAAAAGTACCTGCTTACACGCAGTGAATCGGACGTTTTCGATCATCGGTCATCAGGGAGGCGGACGGCCGCGGGCGGTCCGCGCGCTGTTGACCCGGCCGGCGCACGCCGCTCCCGGCCGGGCAACCAACCGCCCGGAACGCGCGTCTTCCCCACGAGCCTCACCAGTGAGCGCCGCACCGGGATGTCTGTGCGACGGCACTACAGTGGGGCGGACGGGCCGCCAGCTGACCCAGTGCGGGCCGGGCAAGGATCGACCACGACCAGGGAGCGCATGACGTGCGGCCGGTAGGCAGCAAGTACCTGCTCGAGGAGCCGCTGGGGCGCGGCGCCACGGGCACCGTCTGGCGCGCCCGCCAGCGGGAGGCGGCGGGTGCCGAGGCCGCCGTGCCGGGGCAGCCCGGCGAGACCGTCGCGATCAAGGTCCTCAAGGAGGAGCTGGCGTCCGACGCGGACGTGGTGATGCGGTTCCTGCGGGAGCGCTCCGTCCTGCTGCGGCTCACCCACCCCAACATCGTCCGCACCCGCGACCTGGTCGTCGAGGGCGACCTGCTGGCGCTGGTCATGGACCTGGTCGACGGCCCCGACCTGCACCGCTACCTCCGCGACAACGGCCCCTTCAGCCCGGTCGCGGCCTCGCTGCTGACCGCGCAGATCGCCGACGCGCTGGCCGCCAGCCACGCCGACGGCGTCGTCCACCGCGACCTCAAGCCCGCGAACGTGCTGCTCGCCGGTTCCGACGGCAGCAGCGAGATGCACCCGATGCTGACCGACTTCGGTATCGCGCGGCTCGCCGACTCCCCGGGCCTGACCCGTACGCACGAGTTCGTCGGCACCCCCGCCTACGTGGCGCCGGAGTCCGCCGAGGGCCGTCCGCAGACCTCCGCCGTGGACATCTACGGCGCCGGCATCCTGCTGTACGAACTGGTCACCGGCCGGCCCCCGTTCGCCGGCGCGACCGCCCTGGAGGTGCTGCACAAGCACCTCAGCGAGGAGCCGCGCCGCCCCGGTTCGGTGCCCGAGCCGCTCTGGACGATCATCGAGCGCTGCCTGCGCAAGCAGCCGGAGGAGCGCCCCAGCGCCGAGAACCTCGCCCGCGGGCTGCGCACCGTCGCGGCCGGCATCGGGGTGCACGCCACTCCGGCCCAGGCCGAGGCCGCGCTGGGCGTCGCCGCGCTGCTCGCGCCCGACCCGGCGCCCGCCACGGTCCCCGGTACGGCCGGTGGCCAGGGGGCCGGCGACGCCGCCCCCACCCAGGTGCTCCCGTCCAACGCCGGCTCCTACGACCCGGCCGCGGCGACCAGCGTGCTGCCGTCCACGGGCGCGCCCGGCGGCCCCGCCCCGACCCGCGCCATGCCGCCGGTGCCCCCGATGCCCATGGGCGCGCCTGTGGCCGGCCCGCCCGAGCCCGAGGGCCCGCACCCGTGGGAGTCCCAGCTCCGCGCCGCCCGGGACCGCAACGAGCAGACCCAGGTGCAGTACCTCTCGCCCGAGGACGACCCGCTGCGCCGCCGTCCGCAGCGCCGCCCCGCCCCGCAGCAGTACGGCGACCCGTACGCACAGCAGCAGCGGCCGCCGGCCCCGCAGCGCCGCCAGGAGCCGCCGCCGCAGCACTACGAGCCGCAGCGCCCGCCGGCCCGGGAGCCCCGGCCCCGGCGCGAGCCGCGTCCGCGCAGCGCCAACCCGATGAGGATCCCCGGTCTGGGCTGCCTCAAGGGCTGCCTGTTCACGCTGCTGCTGCTGTTCGTGGCGGGCTGGCTGGTGTGGGAGTTCACCCCGCTCCAGCAGTGGATCGGAACGACCAAGGGCTTCTTCGCGCAGGTCGGGGACGTCTTCAAGAGCGTGCAGCACTTCGTACAGAGTCTCGGCGGCTGACGTCCCGTACGGACGGACCGGCGCGACATTATGGGTTTGTCGACTTCCGGCAGGCGAATTCCTGTACAGAAGTGAAGGTTGCCGCCAATCAGGGCACTGAACCCCCCGGCGCCCGCGTAGCTTTGACGCCAACTTCAGCCCCCGCGGGACGCTCGGGGGCCCGACACGTCGGAGCAGTCTTGGCACGGAAGATCGGCAGCCGGTACACCGCCCACCAGATCCTGGGGCGCGGCAGCGCCGGCACGGTATGGCTGGGCGAGGGTCCCGAAGGGGCCGTGGCCATCAAGCTGTTGCGTGAGGATCTCGCCTCCGACCAGGAGCTCGTCGGCCGCTTCGTACAGGAGCGGGCGGCGCTGCTGAGCCTGGAGCACCCGCATGTCGTCGGCGTCCGCGACCTCGTCGTCGACGGCGCCGACCTGGCGCTGGTCATGGACCTCGTACGGGGCACCGACCTGCGCACCCGTCTGGAGCGCGAGCGCCGGCTGGCCCCGGAGGCGGCGGTCGCCATCGCCGCCGACGTCGCCGACGGCCTGGCCGCCGCGCACGCGGCCCGCATCGTGCACCGCGACGTCAAGCCGGAGAACGTCCTGCTGGACATGCAGGGCCCGCTCGGCCCGGGTGGCGCGCACCCCGCGCTGCTCACCGACTTCGGTATCGCGCGGCTCGTCGACTCCCCCCGAAGGACCCGCGCGACCAAGGTCATCGGCACCCCCGACTACCTCGCCCCGGAGATCATCGAGGGACTGCCGCCGCGCGCCTCGGTGGACGTCTACGCGCTGGCGACGGTCCTGTACGAGATGCTCGCCGGCTTCACGCCCTTCGGGGGCGGGCACCCCGGTGCGGTGCTGCGCCGCCATGTCACCGAGAGCGTCGCCCCGCTGCCCGGGATCCCGGACGAGCTGTGGCAGCTGCTGATCCAGTGCCTGGCCAAGGCGCCGGCGTCCCGGCTGCGCGCCCCGGAGCTGGCGGCCCGGCTGCGCGAGATCCTGCCCGGCCTGGCCGGTATGCCGCCGCTGGACATCGACGAGCCGGAGGGCGACGAGCCCGAGGACGAGGCGGAGGGCGGCGCCCCCGCGGGGTCCCGCGAGGAGTCCCGCTACCCGGCCGCGGCGCCCGGCGAGGCCGGTCCGCCGCGGGGCGCGGTCCCATTGGTCCAGGGGTCGGCACCGGACTCCAACCGGGAGACGCACACCAGCATGCGGGTCCCCGGCCCGGACGAGCTGGCCGGCGGCGCGCACGGCACCGCCCGCGCCCCGCGGGCCGCCGGCGAGCGCCGGGCGGGCTCGGCCCGGCACCGCTCGTCGGCCGAGGTGGTGCGCCGCCGCCGGATCAAGCTCGGCATGGCCGCCGCCTTGGTGGTCGTGGCGGCGGCCCTCGGCGGCTGGCTGGCCTCGTCCGGCGACGAGCCGGGCGACGCCACCCCGGGCGTGCACCAGCCGGGCGGCACCGCGCCGTGACGGGCCGTCCCGGGCCCCGTACACACGGTGGGAGGCCCCGGTGGGACGTCCCGGCGTACGCGGTGCGGCGACTGGCCGAGCACCGGTTGCGGGGGATCCGGGCCACCGGGCCGGGCCACGTTGCCGGCGGCAGCCGTTAGGCTGGGTGCGTGGCAGTCGTCGATGTATCCGAAGAGCTGAAGTCCCTCTCCTCGACCATGGGGTCGATCGAGGCCGTCCTGGACCTCGACAAGATGAGGGCCGATGTCGCCGTGCTTGAGGAACAGGCAGCGGCGCCGTCCCTGTGGGACGACCCGGAGAACGCGCAGAAGATCACCAGCCAGCTGTCCTACCTCCAGGGCCAGCTGCGCCGGGCAGAGGAGCTGCGCGGCCGCGTCGACGACCTTGAGGTGCTCTTCGAGCTCGCCGAGGCCGAGGGCGACGAGGACGCCCGCGCCGAGGCCGAGGGCGAGCTGACCGCCGTCCGCAAGGCGGTCGACGAGCTGGAGGTCCGCACGCTGCTCTCGGGCGAGTACGACGCCCGCGAGGCCGTGGTCAGCATCCGCGCCGAGGCCGGCGGGGTGGACGCCGCGGACTTCGCCGAGAAGCTCCAGCGGATGTATCTGCGCTGGGCCGAGCGCCACGGCCACAAGACCGAGCTCTATGAGACCTCGTACGCCGAAGAGGCCGGCATCAAGTCGACCACCTTCGCCGTCCAGGTGCCCTACGCCTACGGCACGCTCTCCGTGGAGCAGGGCACGCACCGCCTGGTGCGGATCTCGCCGTTCGACAACCAGGGCCGCCGCCAGACCTCCTTCGCGGGCGTCGAGGTGCTGCCGGTCGTCGAGCAGACCGACCACATCGAGATCGACGAGTCCGACCTGCGGGTGGACGTGTACCGCTCCTCGGGCCCCGGCGGCCAGGGCGTCAACACCACGGACTCCGCGGTCCGGCTGACGCACATCCCCACCGGCATCGTCGTCTCCTGCCAGAACGAGCGCTCGCAGATCCAGAACAAGGCCACCGCCATGAACGTCCTCCAGGCGAAGCTGCTGGAGCGGCGCCGCCAGGAGGAGCGGGCCAAGATGGACGCCCTCAAGGGCGACGGCGGCAACTCCTGGGGCAACCAGATGCGTTCCTACGTGCTGCACCCGTACCAGATGGTCAAGGACCTGCGGACGGAGTTCGAGGTCGGCAACCCGCAGTCCGTTCTGGACGGCGACATCGACGGCTTCCTGGAGGCCGGTATCCGCTGGCGCAAGCAGCAGGAGCAGCAGGCGGGATAAGCCGCAAAAGCCTACGGCAACTGCCTCCCTGAGGGGGGCAGTTGCTTTTTGTCGTGGCGGTTAGGTCACAGTCGTACGTCCATGTATCGCCCATCCCACGGCAATTCGGACATCGGACCTTTAATCGACCTTGACGATGTTCGGAGAACTGGGAAGGCTGGGCGCGGCATGCGTATGTCATGGGGCGCGTGTGTGAACGGGGAGATGAGTGGCCCGCCGGCAGTGCGGGGCCGGGACTCGCGTACCCCCATCGGCCGTTGCCCCGTACAGCGATGCTCCATTGACGAGTTGAGCTACTGGGGGTAGCAGGCACATGACGAAGAAGACGCGGCTGCGCGTAGCGCGCATTGCGGCCGGCGCTGTGATCGCGGCCGGTGCGTCGCTCACCGCCGCCGGCGCGGCATCCGCCGCCGGTACCGACAATGTCGGCCACGCCAAGCATCAGGACAACGGCCTCATCGGCAGCCTCCTCGGCGGCATCTTCGGTGGCGGCGACTCCACCGGCGGTGACTCGACCGGCGGCGACACCAACGGTGGCAACACCGGCGGCGACAACGGCGGTGACTCGACCGGTGGCAACACCGGCGGTACCACCGGCAGCACGACGGGCGGCACGACCGGCAGCACCACCGGTGGCAACACCGGTGGCACGACGGGCGGCACCACCGGCAGCACGACCGGTGGCAACACCGGTGGCACGACCGGCAGCACGACCGGTGGCGACAACGGTGGCACGACCGGCAGCACGACCGGCGGTGACAACGGTGGCACGACCGGTGGCGACAACGGTGGCACGACCGGCAGCACCACCGGCGGTGACAACGGTGGCACGACAGGTGGCAACACCGGTGGCACCACCGGCAGCACCACGACCGGCGGCGACAACGGTGGTGACTCGACCGGCAGCACCACGACCGGTGGCAACACCGGTGGCACCAGCGGCACCAGTGGCGACAGCACCGGCACCGGCACCGACAACCAGGGCTCCAAGCCGATCGACCAGCCCGGCAAGGGCAAGGACCAGGTCGTCGACACCCCGGGTCAGGCCAAGCAGCAGGCCAAGGGCGGTCAGCTGGCGGAGACCGGTTCGTCCGGCACCACCTTCCTGATCATCGGTGCGGCCACGATGATCGCCGGCGGCGTGGGCTTCCGGATCCTGCCCCGTCTGATCAACAAGAACGGCGGCGGCGCGGCGGCTGCCTGACGCTGACGCGGTACACGACGAGGGGCCCGGGACGCATGCGTCCCGGGCCCC
>NZ_JBNHIN010000033.1:0-15530 GCF_050054615.1 Streptomyces sp. YGL11-2 | reverse complement strand
CCCGGGACGCATGCGTCCCGGGCCCCTCGGTGTACGGGCACGGCAATTCGGGCACCCCGGCGCGCGCATGCCGGCAGCCGGCCGCTCCAGGCCGGCGCCGCCGCCCGGCGTACCGGCGCGGTGACGGTCGCGCGGGCGCCGCTACGCCACGGTCTGGCGCAGCACTCCCGCGAGCGCGACCAGCACTATCAGCAGGGCCACCAGCATCGCGGGGTTGAGCTGGCCGAAAATGCCGGCTTGCTGCTGGAGCCGTTCCCTGCTTGCCCGGCACACAGGGCAGCGGCCCTCGCTCACAGGGGCCGCGCAATTGGCGCACACCAATCGGTCGTACGTCATGCGACCTCCTTCTTTACTGCACCAACGCACCAGGAGGCGCGATGGTTCCCTCTACCACTGTGCCAGCTCCGCAGCCGAACGGCGCGCCCCGCAGGTTTGTGCGCCTTTTGTCCCCCTAGGCGCCGTGACGAAACGCACCAACCCCGTACGACGGCTTCGCGGCCACCCGAGGTTCGCGTAGGGTCACGCTCACCGACGGGAGCCCTCACCGGTATCCCGTGCCCCTACCGAGGTCGACCGTGGTGCATCAGTGATCCGATTCGACAACGTCTCCAAGACCTACCCGAAGCAGAACCGCCCCGCCCTCAGGGATGTCTCCCTGGAGATCGAGCGCGGCGAGTTCGTCTTCCTGGTGGGTTCCTCGGGCTCCGGTAAGTCCACCTTCCTGCGGCTGCTCCTGCGTGAGGAGCGTGCCAGCCATGGTGCCGTGCACGTGCTGGGGAAGGACCTCGCCAAGCTCTCCAACTGGAAGGTTCCGCAGATGCGGCGCCAGGTGGGCACGGTCTTCCAGGACTTCCGGCTGCTCCCCAACAAGACGGTGGGGCAGAACGTCGCCTTTGCGCTGGAAGTCATCGGCAAGCCGCGCGGGCAGATCCGCAAGACCGTGCCCGAAGTCCTCGAACTCGTCGGCCTCGGCGGCAAGGAGGACCGTATGCCGGGTGAGCTCTCCGGTGGTGAGCAGCAGCGCGTCGCCATCGCGCGGGCCTTCGTCAACCGCCCGATGCTGCTCATCGCGGACGAGCCCACCGGCAACCTCGACCCGCAGACCTCCGTCGGCATCATGAAGCTGCTGGACCGGATCAACCGGACCGGTACGACGGTGGTCATGGCCACCCACGACCAGCAGATCGTCGACCAGATGCGCAAGCGGGTCATGGAACTTGAGAAGGGCCGGCTCGTACGCGACCAGTCGCGCGGCGTGTACGGCTACCAGCACTGAAAGGACGCCATGCGCGCCCAGTTCGTCCTGTCGGAGATCGGCGTCGGTCTCCGCCGTAACCTCACGATGACCGTTGCCGTCATCGTCTCCGTAGCCCTCTCGCTCGGCCTGTTCGGCGCCTCGCTGCTGATGCGGGACCAGGTCAGCACCATGAAGGGCTACTGGTACGACAAGGTCAACGTCTCCATCTTCTTCTGCAACAAGAACGACGCCGAAACGGCCGGCAACTGCGCCAAGGGCGCGGCCACCCAGCAGCAGAAGGACGACATCAAGGCCGAGCTGAACCGGCTGCCGATCGTGCAGAACGTGCAGTACGAGTCCAGCGACCAGGCGTACAAGCACTACAAGGAGCAGTTCGGCGACACCCCGGTCGCCGGTCTGGTGACGCCCGACCAGCTGCCGGAGTCCTTCCGGGTCAAGCTGAAGGACCCGACGAAGTTCGCGGTCATCAAGTCGGCGTTCTCGGAGCGGCCCGGCGTCGAGCAGGTGCAGGACCAACGGGACACCGTTGAGCCCCTGTTCAACCTCCTCAACGGCATGAACATCGCCGCGCTGTGCGTGATGGGGCTGATGCTGGTCGTTGCGCTGATGCTGATCGTCAACACCGTGCGGGTGTCGGCGTTCAGCCGCAGGCGGGAGACCGGGATCATGCGGCTGGTGGGAGCGTCCAGCTTCTACATCCAGATGCCGTTCATCCTGGAGGCCGCCATCGCCGGTCTGCTCGGCGCGCTGTTCGCGTGCGTGCTGATCGGTGGCGGCAAGTACCTCCTCATCAACAACTGGCTGGCGAAGAAGATCCAGGTGATCAACTTCATCGGCTGGGACTCGGTGATCACGGTGCTGCCACTGGTGCTGCTCATCGGGCTGCTGATGCCCGCGCTCGCCGCGTTCTTCGCGCTGCGCAAGTACCTCAAGGTGTGAGCTTCGCCAAGGGCGCCGTACGGACAACTCCCCGTACGGCGCCCTTCGGTCGCCTAGACTCACCCGCATGTCGGGCCCGTGTTCGTACGGCCGGCCCCGCCGCATCCGCCGCGGGGCGGCCCTCACACTGCTCCTCGCCGGGGTGCTGGCCACGGGGGCGGTGACCGGGGCGTGGCATGACGAGGCCGAGGGCGCCGTGGAACAGACCGCCGCGGAGCGCCCGGCCGGGTCGGCCGCGGACCGCGCGGCCGTCGAACGGGCCGCCGCGCAGGCCGTAGCGGACGGCAAGTCCGGTTCGCAGGCCGCCGCCGAGGTGGTCAGCCGCAGCGGTGACCGCTGGTCGGCGATCTACACCCCCGGGGAATTCGAGGACTTCCAGGCGCAGTTGGACGGCGCCTACGTCGGCGTCGGCCTGTGGGTGCGGCAGCGGGCCGGCGGCTTAATCATGGTGTCCCGGGTCCAGCCCGGCAGCCCCGCCGCCCGCGCCGGGGTCGCCGTCGGGGACCGCCTGGACGCCATCGACGGCGAGGCCTCCCGGGGACGGCCGGTCACCGAGACGGTCGCCCGGCTTCGCGGCGACGACCGCGCGGGCTCCCCGCGGGCCGCGGCCGGCACCCCCGTCCGGCTGGACCTGGAGCGGGCCGGCCGGCACTGGAGCGTGACCCTGCACCGCGCCCGGCTGCGCACCCAGAACGTCACCGTGGACCGCCCGGCCGGCGCCGGCGGCCCGACCCGGATCAAGGTCGCCGCGTTCACCAGGGGCACCGGCGCGGCCGTGCGCCGTGCGGTCGCCGCCGCCGACCCGCGGCACGGGCTGCTGCTGGACCTGCGCGGCAACACGGGCGGCCTGGTCACCGAGGCCGTCGCCACCGCTTCGGTCTTCCTGGACGGCGGCCTGGTCGCCACCTACGACGTCCGCGGCAGCCAGCGCGCCCTGTACGCGGAGCGCGCCGGGGACACCCGCACCCCTCTGGTCGTCCTGGTCGACGGCGGCACGATGAGCGCCGCCGAGCTGCTGTCGGGCGCCCTCCAGGACCGCGGCCGGGCGGTGGTGGTCGGCTCCCCGACGTTCGGCAAGGGCTCGGTCCAGATGCCCAGCGAGCTCGCGGACGGCTCGGTCGCCGAGCTGACCGTCGGCCACTACCGCACCCCCTCCGGTCACACCGTCGACGGCGCCGGCATCACCCCCGACCTGGTCGTCGAGGATCATGCGGAGAACCGGGCCCGCACAGTATTGAGTGGCCTCGGCACCGGCACGTAGTGCGAAAATGGCCGCACTATGGCTAAGGACAAGGGCAAGGACAAGAACGCCGGGCGCAAGCTCGTCGCGCAGCACAAGAAGGCGCGGCACGACTACCACATTCTGGACACCTATGAGTGCGGTCTGGTGCTGACCGGCACCGAGGTGAAGTCGCTGCGCCAGGGCCGGGCGTCGCTGGTGGACGGATTCGTCCAGATCGACGGCAATGAAGCCTGGTTGCACAACGTACACATCCCCGAATACGCCCAGGGCACCTGGACCAACCACAGCGCGCGGCGCAAGCGGAAGCTGCTGATGCACCGCGCCGAGATCGACAAGCTGGAGTCCAAGAGCCAGGAGTCGGGGCACACGATCGTGCCGCTGTCCCTCTATTTCAAGGACGGCCGGGCCAAGGTCGAGATCGCGCTGGCCAAGGGCAAGAAGGAGTACGACAAGCGGCAGACGCTCCGCGAGAAGCAGGACCGCCGGGAGGCGGATCGGGCGATGTCGGCGGCTCGCCGCAAGCAGCGCGCCTGAGCGGACCTCTCACGGGGGTCGCCGGGGAGCCGCCGGGGAATTCGCTGGCACCGCCGTGCGTTGGTCACGTACGATGGGTGTGCACCCCAGGAGGGGTGTGCACCACCTTGATAAATCAACATGGGGATGATCGGTTTCGACAGCGGATGTCGAAGCAGGGGAAGCGAGTCGAGGAAGCGGCAATGATCTCGTTAACCATGTGTCGCAACCAATAATCGCCAACACCAAGCGCGATTCCTTCGCCCTCGCTGCCTAAGTAGCGACCTGCGAAGTGTCAGCCCGGGGATGTTCCCGACCCGGATCCTGGCATCAGCTAGGGGACTAAACTCCTGAACCCGGTCACGGGGTGCAGGAGGAAATCACACAGTGACTGAGCCCGTCGGAGACTTGTTCGCGTGATCTCCGGGGCCGAGAAAATCGCAGCGAACTGCACTCGGAGAAGCCCTGATTCCGCACCGTTGGACGCGGGTTCGATTCCCGCCATCTCCACAATTCCCATGTGAAGACGAAGGCCCGGGTGTCCGTGAGGACACCCGGGCCTTCGTCGTGTGTGCGCGGGCGGGGGCTCCGCCGCGCATCCCCTCGGCCGCGGCGGCGGCGGTGCGGGCGGGGAGGCGGCGGGCGGGACGGCCCGCGGGGCGGAGCGGGCCGTACGGGAGCCCGGGGGCCGGGAAGATCAAGGGTCGCGGCGGCGGGTGCATGCCGACGGCCGGGGGTCGGCGGTGGTTCCCGCGGCGGCCGGATGCTTACGTGATGCATATCTCTCCCCGTCGACAGGCAACCTTCCGCGCCGAAAACCCTTCCTTACGGAAGGACATCGTGTGCGAGCGATGTGTGCGAACAATACGAACGGATTGAACAGGGGGAGTCGTGCAGCGACGTTCCGTACTCGCGACGACGATGGCCGCGCTCACCTTGACCGTCACTGCCGCGCTGGCTCTGACCGGCTGCGGCTCGGGTCGGATGGCCGCGCTGCACGCCAACTGCAAGACGAAGAGTCTCGGTTGGAAGGTCACGGTGCTCAAGGAGGTGCCGCACAGCCCGCGCCGCGAGGCCCGGCTGACGGCCGTCAACAAGGGTTCGCAGCCGTGTGTGTTCGACGGTTTTCCCACCTTTGCGGTGCATGTCGGCAAGGGGCCCGAGTCCGCCGGCAAGGGGCAGGTCCGGACCATGCCGATAGACCTGCGGCGCGGCGGGACCGTGACCACCAGCCTGCGGTACAAGGACCACGCGCCCGGTATGAAGCCCGCCGACTGCCTGGTCAGCAATGACGAGGCGACCGTCGGCGCGCCGCGCGACCATCACGAGAAGCAGATAAAGGTCCGGGACGAAAAGGGCAAGAAGGCCCGGATGAACATCTGCGAGGAGACCATCTGGATGAGCGCGCCGGTCCAGGGCACCGGCAGCTGAGTCGGCGGGCTCCGGCCGGCCTCTCAGGCGCCCTCCGGCGCCGGGGCGGATATCCGGTCGCCGGCGGCGGGGGCCGGGACGCTCCCGTACGACGGGGTTCCCGGTAGGGCCTCCGGCAGGGAGCGCAGCCAGTACTCGGCGGCCAGTGTCGGGTCCAGTGGCCGCAGCGCTTCGGTGTGCGGCTGGAGGGACGTCAGGACCGGCCGCAGCGCCTCGGGGCGGATCAGGCCCAGCGCGGCCAGCCGGGAGTCCTCGCAGAGCGCGGACAGCGCCCGGCGGTGGCGGCGCAGGCCGGTGTAGACCTCCGCGCTGTGCTCTCCCTTGGTGCCGCGGCCGAGGACGGTGCCGGGCACGATGTCGCGCATCGCGGCGGCCAGCACCGGTTTGTAGCAGCCGGTCCGGGCGCGGTCGTCGAGCCGGACGGCCAGCGCCGCCTCGATCACCGCGTCGTCCAGGAACGGCGTCTCGTACGCCACGCCGTGCGCCGAGGTGAGCGCGTCGATGCCGCGGACCAGTTCGCCGGCCCGGACGGCGGCCCGGACGGCCTCGTGCTGGGCCCGCAGGGCGGCGAACGGCTCGGGGTCCGCGGCGGCGGCCTCGCGCAGCAGTCGGCGGACCGTGGCGACCGCGTCCGGATGCGCCCAGGACGGCATGGCCGGGACGCACTCCCAGTCGGCGCCGGTGGTCTCGTGGCGGGCGCCGGGCGTGATCCGGTCGGCGCCGGCGGCCAGCCAGCGTGGGTAGGACCGGCCGCCGAGCAGGGTGCGCAGGGTGGCGGGCAGCGTCCGGTGGCCGAGCCGCAGGGCCCGGCGGGCCTGCCGGGCGGCGGCCCGGAAGTCGCTGCGGGCCAGGGAGTTGAGCGCCACGGCCCGGAGGTCGAAGAGCTCGTCGCCGCCGACGCCGGACAGATGCAGCCGGGAGCCGTACCGGGCGACCAGCTGCGCCTGGTGGACGAGCCGGGCCGCTTCCCGGACCGCGGTGAGCGGGCCCGCCGGGTCGGTGTGCGAGGGGTGCGCGGGCGGGGTGTACCAGGTGGGCGCGTCGGTGTACGGGAGGGACAGGTGTCGGCC
Source organism: Streptomyces sp. YGL11-2 (assembly GCF_050054615.1). NCBI lineage: Bacteria > Bacillati > Actinomycetota > Actinomycetes > Kitasatosporales > Streptomycetaceae > Streptomyces > Streptomyces sp. YGL11-2. The sequence continues at coordinate 9,076 of NZ_JBNHIN010000033.1, read as the reverse complement.
CTCCTGGCGGACCCGGCCGAGGCGGTAGGCGCTGTGCGCGCTCCACAGGGGGTCGTCGTTGGCCGGGTCGCGGGACTCCCAGGCGGTGGTGACCAGCCCGGCCCCGCCGCGGGCGGCCAGGAAGCACAGGCTGGCGGAGTCCATGCCCCCGGACAGGTCGGCGCTCACGGCGGCGGACCGCGTCCGGGCGTGCACCGCCGCGCCGAGGGTCTCGCGTACGGCCTCGGCGGCGTCCGGCAGCGGCACGTCCGGCTCCGGCGGCCGCCACCAGCGGACCTCGCGGTGCACGCCGTGCGCGTCGTAGGTGGCGCAGTGGTCGGGCGGTACGGCGTGGATCGACCGCCAGGGGGTGCGCAGTGCGAGCGGGAGCGGGGCGGCGGGGGCGAGCAGCCGGGCCGCCAGCGCCTCCTCGTCGACCGTGCCGGTGCCGGGTGCGCCGGGCAGCCCGGCCGCGGTGGCCTCGCGGGCCAGGGCGGCCAGGTCCTGCGGGCGGCTGCCCAGGACGGTGACGCCGCCGAAGCAGGTGCGGTGCAGCCGGCGGACCGTCGAGAGCGTTCCCTGGCAGCGGACCCGGGGGCCCATGTAGGCCAGCAGGAAGAAGCTGCCGGGGAGTTCGTGGCGGAGGTCGCAGAGGTCGTCCAGGCTGCGCAGCCGGCGCAGCAGTCGGGCCAGTTCGCTGGAGGTGGCGGAGGTCGTCCCGAGCAGCACCGCGCACCGGGGGCCGATGCGCGCGGTCACCAGTTCCTCGCGCCGCCAGTGCCCCACGATCCAGGGGCGGCCGGAGAGATGCGGCACGGTGCGGGTGGCCGGGGTCCGCGGCAGGCGGGCGGCGAGCCGGTCGGCGGCGGGGTGGTCGGGGAACACGAGGAAATCCACGGGGGGTTGCCGCTCCTTGGCCTCGATGGGTACGACCGGGGGCCTGCCGGGGCGGGGAGGCGCCCCGGCAGGGGGGCCGCCGGTGGGCACGGTCAGGAGCCGCACCGTCCGCCGGCGGTCCGCTGCTGTGTTTGGTGCATCGCATCCCTTTCTTTCCGTGCTCCGGGGAGAGCCCTGCATCCCTGCGGGGGCGGGTGTGCCGCCCTGGCAGGGGGATCCGGCCGCCGCCGGGCGGGAGGTGAGCACACACCGCTTCGGCGACGGACTGTGTCGGGCTGGTTACTCCATGCGTCCGATAAAAAGGCTGGCAGTGTCTCGGGCACGTGCCATTACCCCGTACGGGTGACGGGCGGGGGCGCGTGGTGCATGTCGGCGCACCGCCCCCGCGTCGTACGCCGCGCGCGTGCCGCCGCGGCTCACCGCATGCACCCGGACCGCGTGAGAGCAAGGTTTCGCGCCGGTCACCTGCTGCCACAGGGCGGAAACCCGCCATCTCTAGCGTCGGTGGCAGGACCCGACCCCTGGGAGGCGCGATGACGGCCGAGGCCACGGCGAAGACCCCGAGCGAGCGCGGCGGCGAGCCGGGAAGGGCACGGCGCGGTAGGCGCTGGATCGAGCACTGGGACCCCGAGGACGAGGGGTTCTGGCGGGAGACCGGGGAGCGGGTCGCCCGGCGGAACCTGGCCTTCTCGGTGCTGTCCGAGCACATCGGCTTCTCCATCTGGAGCCTGTGGTCGGTGATGGTGCTGTTCATGGGGCCGGAGTACGGCGTCGATCCGGCCGGGAAGTTCTTCCTGGTGGCGATGCCGACACTGGTGGGCGCGGTGCTGCGGGTGCCGTACACCTTCGCGGTGGCGCGGTTCGGCGGGCGCAACTGGACGGTGTTCAGTGCCCTGTTGCTGCTGGTGCCGACGGCCGCGGCGGCGGTGGTGATGACGCCGGGGACGTCGTACGGCACGTTCCTGCTGGTGGCCGGGCTGACCGGGGTCGGCGGTGGGAACTTCGCCTCGTCCATGACCAACATCAACTCCTTCTATCCGCTGCGGAAGAAGGGCTGGGCGCTGGGCCTGAACGCCGGCGGCGGCAACATCGGGGTGCCGGTGATCCAGCTGCTGGGGCTGCTGGTGATCGGGACGGCGGGGGCCGCGCAGCCGCGGCTCGTCCTGGCGGTGTACGTGCCGCTGATCGTGCTCGCGGCGGTGCTGGCCGCGCTGTTCATGGACAACCTCGGGCCGGTGGCCAACGACACCGGTGCGGCCCTGGACGCGGCCCGCGAGCGGCACACCTGGGTGATGGCGCTGCTCTACGTCGGCACCTTCGGGTCGTTCATCGGCTACAGCTTCGCCTTCGGGCTGGTGCTCCAGAGCCAGTTCGCCCGCACGCCCCTCCAGGCGGCCTCGCTGACCTTCATCGGGCCACTGCTGGGGTCGCTGGTGCGGCCGGTCGGCGGGCGGCTGGCGGACCGGTTCGGCGGGGCCCGGATCACCCTGGGGAACTACGGGGCGATGAGCCTGGCCACCGGGGTGGTGATCTACGCGTCGGCGGTGCGCTCGCTGCCGGTCTTCCTCGTCGGCTTCATCGCGCTGTTCGTGCTGACCGGCCTGGGCAACGGCTCCACGTTCAAGATGGTCCCGGGGATCTTCCAGGCCCAGGCGGTGCGCCGGGGGCTGGAAGGGGAGGCGGCCGCCGCGTACGGGCGGCGACTGTCGGGGGCCGCGATGGGGCTGATCGGGGCGGTGGGTGCGCTGGGCGGGCTGGGTATCAACCTCGCCTTCCGGCAGGCGTTCGGCACGACCGGCTCGGGTACCCCGGCGTTCGTCGCCTTCCTGGCCTACTACGCGGTGTGCGGGGTGGTGACCTGGGCCGTATACCTGCGGGGGCCGGCCGGTGCGGGGCCCGTGGCGCGCCCGGAGGGCGCGGAGGGCGCGGCGGCGCGCCCGGCGTACGCCGAGGTCTGAGGCGCGGGCAGGTGATCCGCCCCGCGCCCCCGGCCGCGCCCCCGGGCCCGGTCGGGGGCGCGGCGGCGACTCCGTAACCGCGGGGAAATACTGGAGGAGTCTGCCTGTCACGTGCCGTTGGCAGGCTCGGCACCTGGGCGCGAGTGCCACCGGAGCCGTGACGCTCCCCCCGGCCACTGCTGGGTGGGGCCCTGCGGTAGCCGGGGGAGTACCTCCGGACACGGCACCGCGCACCGCCTCTGGGACGAGTGGGACGGACCTATGCACGATCAGCAGCACGAGCACACCACGCAGCGGCACGGCGAACCGGGCGGGCCGGTGCGCCCGCTGGACGGCTTCACCGTCGGGGTGACCGCGGCCCGGCGGGCGGAGGAACTGGGCGCGCTGCTGGAGCGCCGCGGTGCGCAGGTGCTGCACGCGCCCGCGCTGCGCATCGTGCCGCTGCCGGACGACGCCGAACTGCTCGCCGTCACCCGTGCGTTGGTCGAAGACGCGCCGGACGTGGTGGTGGCCACCACCGCCATCGGGTTCCGCGGCTGGATCGAGGCCGCGGAGGGCTGGGGGCTGGGCGAGGCGCTGCTGGACCGGCTGGCCGGGGTGGAGCTGCTGGCCCGCGGCCCGAAGGTGCGCGGCGCCATCCGGGCCGCCGGGCTGACCGAGAAGTGGTCGCCGGCCTCCGAGTCGATGGCCGAGGTGCTGGACCGGCTGCTGTCCGCGGGCGTCGCCGGGCGCCGGGTGGCCGTCCAGCTGCACGGGGAGCCGCTGCCGGGGTTCGTCGAGGCGCTGCGGGCGGCCGGTGCGGAGGTCGTCGGGGTGCCCGTGTACCGGTGGATGCCGCCGGAGGACATCGGGCCGGTGGACCGGCTGCTGGACGCGGTGCTCGCCCGCGGCCTGGACGCGGTGACCTTCACCAGCGCGCCGGCCGCCTCCTCGCTGCTGGAGCGGGCGGCCGAGCGCGGCATCCAGCCGGAGCTGCTGGCCGCGCTGCGGCAGGACGTGCTGCCGGCGTGCGTGGGCCCGGTGACCGCGCTGCCGCTGGAGGCGCTGGACGTGCCCACCCGCCAGCCCGAGCGCTTCCGGCTGGGCCCGCTGGTCCAGCTGCTGTGCCGGGAACTCCCGGGCCGGGCACGGCCGTTGCCGGTGGCCGGCCGGCGCCTGGAGATCCGTGGCCGGGCCGTCGTGGTGGACGGCGAACTGCGCCCGGTGCCGCCCGCCGGGATGGCGCTGCTGCGGACCTTGGCCCGGCGCCCCGGCTGGGTGGTGGCGCGTGCCGAGCTGCTGCGGGCGCTGCCGGGCGCGGGTCGGGACGAGCACGCGGTGGAGACCGCGATGGCGCGGCTGCGGGTGGCGCTGGGGGCGCCCAAGCTGATCCAGACGGTGGTCAAGCGCGGCTACCGGCTGGCGCTGGACCCGCACGCGGACACCGGCAAGTACGGCGGGTAGGGCCGTTCCGGCGGGTCAGGACGGGTGGTTGACCCGGATCTTCGACTGGCCGTGCGGCCGGGTCTCCCAGTCGTCCATGAAGCGCGCCTCCAGGCCGTGCTTGCGGGCGAGCCGCAGCAGGGTCTCGGTGCGGTAGTAGAAGTCCTCGCGCAGCACCTGGTGTTCGGCGCCCCCGGTGCGGTCGAAGGTGAAGTCGAAGAACCCGCCGGGGGCCAGCACCCGGCCGACGTGGGCCAGGCACTCGTCGATGACGTGGATCGGCGAGTGCGAGAAGACGCTGTGCGCGTGCACGACGTCGAAGTGGCCGGCCGGCAGGAAGTCCAGCGTCAGGTCCTGAGTGATCGTCAGATGCGGGAGCTCGTCCTGGAGTTCGTACGTGGCGAGGGTCCGCTTGGCGGCTATCAGGATGTCCGGCGAGATGTCGATGCCGTAGTAGTTGCCGGCGTCCAGGTGGGCGATGAAGCGCCAGCCGGCGCGCAGGTTGCCGCAGCCGATGTCGAGCATCCGGTGGCCGGGCTTCAGCCCGTGCTCCGCCAGGTAGTCGAACTGCATCTCGCCCAGCGCCAGCCAGCGCTGGTGGGTGCGGCTGCCGACCGCGGCCTCGGGGTTGCGCCCGGTGTCGGAGGCCATCACCGCGCGGTAGTACGCGACGTGGTCGGGGTGCTTGAGGCGCAGCCAGGTGTCGCGGGCGGTGCGCTTGACGTAAGGGGTGATGCGGGCCGGGTTGCGGACCGCGTAACCGATCTTGTGCGTCAGGCTGGCGCGGTTCGTGAGCAGCGTTTTCGACGACATGCCGCCGGACTATACACCAGCTGTATACGTACAGTGTCTACTTGGGTTGTCTTCGTGCGGTGCATGCGAGGAGTGGCCGACGCAGCAGGGTTCCGGCGGACGGCGCGGCCGGGCACCCTGGGAAGGTCCGCGTCCGCTCTCCCCTCACCACCACCCCGCGTTTCCTCCCCGAGGAGTGACAGGCACATGGCAGCCCCTTACGACCTGCGGTTCGACTGCGGGCGGATCTGCCTGGACCTGGTGGCCACCACCGGCGGCGCCGCCGAACGGCCCGCCGGCCTGGAACGGCTCACCGGCCCCGACCAGTTGGCGGCCTGGCTGACCGGCGCGGGGGTGGTGCCGTACGGCGTCCCGCTCGACGCGGTCGACGCCCTGTGGGTCACCCGCTTCCTGGCGCTGCGCGCGCTGCTGGGTCGCGTGGTGCACGCCGAACTGCGCGGCCGGGCCGCCGACGCCGACCTGGCGCAGCTCAACGCCGCGGCCGCCGCCCCGCCGCCCGCCGTCCACGCCGTACGCGGCCCCGACGGCGCGCTGGCCGGCACCTTCCCCGGCCCGCCCGACTGCGCCGGGCTGCTGGCCGCGGTGGCCCGGGACGCCGTCGCGCTGCTGACCGACCCGGCCGCGCGCGGGCTGCTGCGTCAGTGCGCCGGGGAGGGCTGCTCGCTGGTCTATCTGGACACCTCGCGCGGCCGGCGCCGCCGCTGGTGCTCCAGCGAGGTCTGCGGCAACCGCGAGCGGGTGGCCCGGCATCGAAGACGGACCAGAAAGAGCCCTGACCAGGTCAGGGCCTGAGTCAACATCCGACCGATTCCCTCCAGATTTGTCCCTCTCTCCAGGTGCGCGCGGTGTCGGGTTGGCGTACGGTTGACGGCTGCCCTACGCACAGGAGAAGGGGGCCTGGGTGGCCGCGCACAACGCCACGCACGCACCGGACCACGCACCGGATTCCGTTCGCGACCGCGAGATCGAGGCCGAGCAGACGCACCTCGACCGCGTCTACCGGCGCCTTGAGGAGAAGATCCACGAGGCCGAGTTCCTCATGGACGACGCCGCCAAGCGCGGCCAGGTCGGCACGCCCGGCGCGCTCGCCGAGCGGGACGCCCAGGTGTTCCAGGCCGGCATCCATCTCCACCGCCTCAACTCCGAGTACGAGGACTTCCTCTTCGGCCGGATCGACCTGCTCCTCGGCAAGGACGGCAAGAAGGGCCCGGACGGCGCCTTCACCTCCGTCGAGCCCGCCGACGGTGCGATCCGGGACGGCCGCGCCGCCATCGCCGAGACCCTGCACATCGGCCGCCTCGGCGTGCTGGACGCGGACTACTCGCCGCTGGTGATCGACTGGCGGGCGCCCGCCGCCGCCCCCTTCTACCGCGCCACCCCGGTCGCCCCCGGCCGCGTCGTGCGACGCCGGGTGATCCGCTCCAAGGGCCGCCGGGTGCTGGGCGTCGAGGACGATCTGATGCGCCCCGAGATCACCGCGACGCTGGACGGCGCCGAGCTGCCGGCGGTCGGCGACGGCGCGCTGATGGCCGCCCTGGGCCGGGCCCGCAGCCACACCATGCGGGACATCGTCGCCTCCATCCAGGCCGAGCAGGACCTGGTCATCCGGGCGCCCGCCGCCTCCGTCACCGAGGTCGAGGGCGGCCCCGGCACCGGCAAGACCGCGGTCGCCCTGCACCGCGCCGCCTACCTCCTCTACCAGGACCGCCGTCGCTACGCCGGTGGCATCCTGATCGTCTCTCCGACGCCGCTGCTGGTCGCGTACACCGAAGGCGTGCTGCCGTCCCTCGGCGAGGAGGGGCAGGTCGCCATCCGGGCGCTCGGCTCGCTCGTCGACGGCGCCGAGGCGACCGCGTACGACCCGCCGACGGTGTCCCGCATCAAGGGCTCCGCGCGGATGCAGAAGCTGCTGCGCAAGGCGGCCCGCGGCGCGCTGGAACTGGCGGCGCCGGGCGCGACACCCCCGGCACCCGCGGCGCTCCCGGTGGCCGGAGCGCCGGCCGGCGACGACGCCCAGCTGTCCCTGGAGGACCTGCTCGCCCAGGACGGCGCCGGGGACCGCGGCCGAAGAGCCGGCTCCGGTCCCGGGGCGGCACCGGGGGCGGCCGTCCCCACCCGGCTGCGGGTCGTCGCGTTCGGCGGCCGGATCGAGCTGGACGAGAGCGAGCTGCGCGCCATCCGGCAGAACGCGCTGGGCGGCACCGCCCCGGTCAACCTGCTGCGCCCGCGCGCCCGCCGGCTGATCCTGGACGCCCTGTGGGCCAGGTCCGGCGCCGCCCGCCGCTACCCGGACCCCGAGCTGGCCGCCGAGGCCCGCGAGGGCTTCGACGAGGACATCACCACCGAAGCGGACTTCCAGGAGTTCCTGGACGCCTGGTGGCCGGAGCTGACCCCGCGCGGGGTGCTGGCCGCGATGGCCGACGAGCGCCGGCTCGCCCGCTGGGCGCGCCGCATCCTCAACCAGCGCGAGGTGCGCCAGCTGGCCCGCTCGCTGCGCCGGCTGGACGCCACCGGGCACGGCCCGCTGTCGGTGCACGACATCGCGCTGCTGGACGAGCTCCAGCAGATCCTCGGCGCCCCGATGCGCCCGGCCCGCCCGCGCGAGGCCGACCCGCTCGACCAGCTGACCGGCCTGGACGAGCTGACCACCTACGCGGACCGCGCGACCTCCGGCCGCAGCCGCCGCGAGCGGCTGGAGGAGGAGCGCACCGACTACGCCCATGTGATCGTCGACGAGGCGCAGGACCTGACGCCGATGCAGTGGCGGATGGTCGGCCGGCGCGGCCGGCACGCCACCTGGACCGTGGTCGGCGACCCGGCGCAGTCCTCCTGGTCGGACCCCGACGAGGCCGCCGAGGCCCGCGACGAGGCGCTCGGCACCCGCCCCCGCCGCCGCTTCACGCTCACCGTGAACTACCGCAACCCCGCCGAGATCGCCGACCTCGCGTCCCGGGTGCTGGCGCTGGCGATGCCCGGCACCGCGTCCCCGAAGGCGGTGCGCTCGACGGGCCTGGAGCCCAGGTTCGCGGTCTCCGGTACGGACGGTGCGCGCGGCGCCGCCGGCGATGCGGCGCTGGCGCGGGCCACCGTCGCGGAGGCAGAGCGGCTGCTGGGCGAGGTCGACGGCACGGTCGGCGTCGTGGTGGCCATGCACCGCCGCGAGCAGGTCCGCGGCTGGCTGGCCGGGCTCGGCGACCGGGTGGTGGCGCTGGGCTCCCTGGAGGCCAAGGGGCTGGAGTACGACGCGACGCTGGTGGTCTCGCCGGCCGAGATCGCCGACGAGTCCCCGGCCGGGCTGCGGGTGCTCTACGTCGCGCTGACCCGTGCCACCCAGCAGCTCACCGTGCTCTCCGCCGGACCGGACGAGCCGGACGCCGACGGGGTGCCGGACCTGCTGCGCGACTGACGCGTACGGCGGGCGGGCCGGTCTCCCACAGCCTTCAGGGCATGGGAGGTTCCCCCGGCGCGCACCGCCGTACGAGGGGTCTTCAAAACGGCCCAGCGGGACGGGATTCGCTTCCCGGGATGGTTTGTTAGCCTTGGTGACGGCACCGGCTCGATCCAAGCCCCCGGGCCCAACCATCGTCGCTACGAGCGACCACTTGCCGCGAGGCGAGCATGGCGGGTCGGTGTCGTAAGCAGCAGCTGTGGGCGCCCCTCCTCCGGGAGAGGCGCCCACGGTCGTTTCCGCCGCTCCCGCTCCCGCTCCCGCCGCCGGCGGCCCGGCCGGGGTGCCGGCGGCGGGGCCGGCCGGTTCCCGTTCCCGGTGGGGGCTTCCGCTCGACGGATCATCTCTCGTATGGTGGAAGAGTCTTTCCGGAGTTTGTAGCTGGTTACCGTGTACCGGCTGGTAGGTGGGACGATCGAACGACGCGCTCCGGCTCGGTAACCCCTGAGTTCCGGAGTCGCTCAGAGAGAAACCAGGGAAAGCAGAGGAAGTCGGCCATGGCAACGGCGCCTAGCGTCTCGTATTCGATGACGGTGCGACTGGAAGTTCCCGCGAGCGG
>NZ_JBNHIN010000032.1:0-93004 GCF_050054615.1 Streptomyces sp. YGL11-2 | reverse complement strand
GTGTCCGGACGTAAAGCGAAGCAGTCCGGACACCCAGCCCCGGAGGACCGTCACCGCACTCGACAGCCCCGCGCAGCGGCCCCGCCCGCCGCAGGCGCCACGGCGACAAACCCCCACGGCGGGTAAGCCCACAACGTGGGAAGCCGGCCCGCCGCAGGCGCACGGTGGGACGGCCGAAAACGTGGGAAGTCAGCCCAGCGCGCAGCGACTAGGCTCGGGCGACGTGCGAAAACGGACCTACGGCGGGAAAGCCGAAAACGTGGGGCGCGGCGAAGCGCAGCGGAATGGCGGGGAAGCCGAAAACGTGGGGCGCGGCAAAGCGCAGCGGAAGGGCGCAGCGGCCTGGCTACTGCTGCCCTACGTGCTGTTCCTGGCGGTGCTGCCGCTCGTGAACCGGGTGACGCCGACCGTCGCCGGGTTGCCGTTCCTCTTCTTCTGGATGCTGCTGGCGACGTTGCTGACGCCGCTCGCGGTGTGGCTGGCGTGGCGCGGTGATCTCCGGCGTGCCCGGTCGCAGGCCCCCGGTCCGGCGGACGAGCGGGGGCGGGGATGAACGCCACCGTCGCCACCGCCATCTTCGCCGCCTTCATGGTGCTGACCGTCGTCCTGGGCCTGCTGGCGGTCCGCGGCCGGGGGGCCGGCGGCGGACTTACAGAGTGGTCGGTGGGCGGGCGCAGCCTGGGCACCGTCTTCATCTGGGTGCTGATGGCCGGGGAGAGCTACACCAGCTCAGCTACCTGGGCGCGGCGGGCTGGGGCTACAACTTCGGCGCGCCGGTGCTCTACGTCCTGGCCTACATGTCGTGCGGCTACGCGATCGGCTATGTCGTCGGGCCGATGCTGTGGGCGTACGCCCGCCGGCACGGTCTGGTCGGCATCACCGACATCGTCGCGCACCGCTACCGGCGGCCCTGGCTCGGCGCCGCCGTCGCGGTGCTCGCCACCGTGTGCCTGCTGCCGTACATCCAGCTGCAGATCACCGGCATGGGTGTGGTGGTCTCCACCATCTCCTACGGCGCGATCAGCCTCAACTGGGCCTGTTTCATCGGCTTCGCGGTCACCACCGGCTTCGTCGTCGTCAGCGGGCTGCGCGGCAGCGCCTGGGTGTCGGTGCTCAAGGACCTCCTCGTCATCGTGACGCTGGGCTTCCTGGCGGTCTACGTGCCGCTGCACTACTTCGGCGGCTACGGCCCGCTCCTCCACCGCATCGTCGCGGAGAAGCCGGAGTGGCTGACCTTTCCGGGCCACCGGTCGGGTGGGCTGGGCCAGGTCTGGTTCATCACCACCACGCTCGTCAACTCCCTGACGGTGGTGGTCTTCCCGACGACCGTCGCGGGCTATCTCGGCGCCCGTAACGCCGACGCGCTGCGCCGCAACGCGATCTACCTCCCCTTCTACAACGTCCTGTTGTTCGTGCCGATGCTGCTGGGGCTCGCGGCGCTGTTCGTGGTGCCGGGGCTGGCCGGTGCCGACTCCAACCTGGCGCTGTTCAAGCTGGTGGTGGACTCCCTTCCGGCCTGGGCGGTGGGCGTCATCGGGGTGGCCGCGGCGCTCTCCTCCATCGTGCCGATGGCCGTGTTCATGCTGGTCATCGGCACGATGTGGGGGAGGAGTGTGCTGGGTGCGATCCCCCGGCTGGCGACCCGTCAGAAGCTGTGGTCGCAGCTCGTCGTGGTCGCCGCCGGGGGGCTCGCGCTGGTCCTCACCTACACCGCACCCACCACCCTCGTACGGCTGTCCCTGATCTCGTACGAGGGGATGGCGCAGCTGGTGCCGATGCTGCTGCTGGGGCTGGTGTGGCGCCGGCTGACGGTGTACGCGGCGGTGAGCGGCCTGGCGGCGGGCTTCGCGCTGGTGTGTGTGCTGGTCTTCGGGGGACACGATCCGGTGTGGGGGATGAACGCGGGCATCGTCGGTCTCGCGCTGAACGTGGCGGTGGCGCTGGCGGTGACCTGGCTGGGTCCGCGGGAGGCGGGCGACGACCGCCCGGACGGCGAGGTCCTGGCGCTGGACGACGAGTTCCCGCGGGGCGGGGTGCCGGCACCGGGCGATCCGGTCAGTACGCCGGTGTCGCGGTGACGTCCGAACTCGGCGCGCCACTCGGTGTGCTGCCACTCGTCGCGCCACTACTGGCCGCGCCGCCGTTCGCCGCGCCACTGCTCGACGCGCCGGACGGGGTCTTGGTGTTCTTCTTGCCGTCGTCGGAGACCGCGAACCACAGGCCCATCTTGCCCTGGCCGTTGATGTCGCCGGGCTGCTTGTCGCCGGTGAACCAGTAGACCGGCCAGCAGTTGATGGCGAGCTGGCGGGTGCCGTCGGGGCGGGTGACGGTGGAGACGAGGTGCGGGGAGATGCCGTTGAGCTTGGAGCGGTCGGCGGGCTTGGCGGGCTTCCAGGTGTCCAGGCAGGTGTCGTTGCAGCCGAACTTCATCGGCCAGGCGCTGTCCTTGTTGAAGCGGTAGAGGGTGCGGCCCATGCCGTCGACGAGGATCTTGCCGAGCTGGGGCTGGGCGAACACCCCGACGTCGCCCGGCTGCTGGGTGCCCGCCTTGGTGCCGTCGGAGGCCAGCGCGTGCCAGGTGCCGCCCACGCCCTGGCCCTTGGTGTCGCCGGGCTTGGTGTCCTTGGCGAAGCGGTAGGCGGGCCAGCCGCCGATGGTCAGCTGCTTGGTGCCGTCGGCGCGGGTGACCGAGCCGAGGGCGTCGGGGGCGATCCCGGCGGGGGCGGTGGCGCCGTCGGCGGGGACCGGCGGCCAGGTGGTCGCGCAGTCGCCGGAGCAGTTGGATGTGGGGGGTTTCGCGGTGTCCTTGTCGAAGCGGTAGAGGGTCATGCCCTGGGCGTCGGTGACGACCGGGCCGAGGGTGTCGGACTGGTGCAGGGCGAGGGCGCCGGCGGGCTTGCCGGCCGCGGCGGGCTTGCCGCTGTCGCCGCCGGCCTGGCCGCCGTAGCCGCCGGTGCTGCTGCCGTAGCCGGTGCCGTAGTCGCTGCTGCCCTGGCCGGCGGGCTGGACGTTGTCGGTGCCGCTCCCGGTGCCGGCGGCGTGTCCGCTGCCGTTGCTGCCGCAGGCGGTGGTGAGGGTGAGGGCGGCGNGCCCTGGCCGGCGGGCTGGACGTTGTCGGTGCCGCTCCCGGTGCCGGCGGCGTGTCCGCTGCCGTTGCTGCCGCAGGCGGTGGTGAGGGTGAGGGCGGCGGCGAGGGCGGTGACGGCCAGGACGGCGTGCCGCCGGGCCGAGGGGGGTGTGGTGACGGGCATGGCGAATCTCCTTGGGTGGGGGTGAGGGTGAGGGGATGTGGGGGATGGGGGAGTGGGGGAGGGGGAGTGGGGGGAGTGGGGGGCGGGCCCGTGGGGGTGTGTGGTTCCCTCTCTGGGCGTGTGGGGCAACGGGCTGTCAGGGTGGGTCAGTTGCCGCTCTGGATGCGGAGGGCGAGGGCCGGGCAGCGGCGTACCGCGAGCTGGGCGCGGCGCCGCATACGGGCCGGCAGCGGCATACCCGCCGTCTCGGGGTAGCCGTCCGGGCCGAGCCGGATCATGGCGGGTACGACCTCCGCGCACAGGCCGTGGCCGCGGCACAGCGTCCAGTCGACCAGCAGCCGTTCGGGCGGCGGGGGCGGTGGCGGGGGTGCCGAGGGCGGCGGCGGGTAGCGGGGCGGGGCGGGGAGTTGCGGCCGGTGTCCGGTGACCGGGAGCGCTCCGGTCACCGGACGGCCGCACCCGAACCCGTGCGCGTGGCGGTCGAACTCCTCGGGGAAGGCGGCGAGGGCCGATGCCACGAAGCGCGCGGTACCGTCCGGGTGGCTGCAGGCGCCGCGGCCGCGCACCGCCCGCAGGCGGGCGTGCACGGCCTCCAGGGCGGCGTCCCCGCCACCCCGTACGGCGCGGTCGAGCTGGTCGGCGAGGGCGGGCAGCCCCAGTACGCAGGGCCCGCACTGCCCGGCGGACTCGGCGGCCATCCAGCGCGCGACCCGTACGGTCTCGCCCGCCGGGCAGGTGTCGTGGGGCAGCGGCAGGACCGCCCCGGCGCCCAGCACCGCGTCGTGGACGGCCAGCGCGTCGCGGGAGAGGGTCGCGGTCCGTGCGGCGTCGGGGGAGAGCCAGGTGCCGTGGTAGCCGCCGAGGAGGACGCCCTGCCCGGCGTCCAGGCCGCAGTGCGTGAGGACCTGGAGCAGCGGCGTGCCGTAGGGGGCCTCCACGACCTGGCGGCCGGCGACGGTCAGCAGCAGGGTGCCGGGCTCGGTGGGCAGGCCCGCGGTGCGGTAGCCGAGGGCGCCGAACCGTGCGGCCAGGGCGAGTTGGGCGTAGGTCTCGGCGTTGGAGAGCAGGGTGGGCAGGCCGTCCAGGCCGCGTTCGCTGGAGCGGACCTTGCGGCCGGAGGGCAGTGCGGGGCCGCCGGACAGGCCGCCGGTGAGCGCGGTGCCCTCGCCGGTGACGAACCGCTCGGGCAGCCGGGTGACCCTTAACGGCGGCCGGACCGGGCCGCGTTCGGCGATGGCGCGGCGCACCGAGTCCGCCACGTCCGGGCGGGTCACCCCGATCGCGATCTGCCGGGCGCCGATCGCCCCGGCGGCCAGCAGCGCGCCGTCCAGCACCAGATGCGGCACGTGCAGCAGCAGCGCGGTGTCCTTGAGGCAACTGGGTTCGCCCTCACTGCCGTTGACGACCACCGCCGACTTGCCGTCGGCGCGGCGGATGCCGTCCAGGACGGCGGTCACCTTGCGGGCGAACGGGAAGCCGGCGCCGCCCCGGCCGCGCAGGTCGGTGTCCTCGGCCAGCGCCACCAGCTCCTGCGCGCTCAGCCGGGGCGGCTGGCCGTGCAGCGTCAGATGGGCGACCCGGTCGAGGCGGGGCAGTTCGTCGAGCCCGGCCAGCAGCCGGGGCGGACCCACGGACGTCAGGCCGGGGAGCGGGGCGGCAACACCGGGGAGGCCAGGGGCGCTTGCGAGGACGGGCAGCCGTGCGGTGTCCGCGGTGGAGGACAGTGGGTGGGCGGGGGCGGGGGCGGTCATCGGGGCTCACTTCCTGTGGTGCGGCGCGGGCCGCGCAGCCGCAGGGCGAGCCGTACGGCCACCCCGGCGAGCGCGATCCCGTATCCCGCCACCGCCCAACCCGCGGCGGCGCGGCCGGACTTGAGGCCGTGCAGCAGGGCCAGCGCCCAGGCGGGGTAGGCGACCGTGTGCAGCGCCCGCCACCAGCGCGCGGAGCTGCGGCCGGTGAACGCGCCGCGCACCGCCCCGCTCACCGCGACCGCCACGAACCCGTATGCGGCGAGCGTGCCGAAGCCGATGAGCGCCGGCCGCACGCCGTCGGTGAACGGCACCGCGGCGGCCGCCGCCCCGGTCTGCCCCTGGGCGACCTTCACCCAGATGTGCAGGCCCAGGAAGCCCAGGCCCGCGATGCCGGTGCCGCGGTGCACGGCCTGTGCGAGCAGCCGGTGCGGGGTGTGCAGCACCATCCGGTCGGTGGCGGCCAGCCCCCACAGGACCGTGGCGGAGAGCGAGACCAGGGCCAGTACCCCGGCGCCGTAGTCCAGGAAGTGCACCGTGCTGTCCATCGCGCCGGAGTGCAGGGTGACGGCGAGGAAGAGCAGCAGTGCGGCGGGAAGTGCCGGGCGCAGCAGGGTGGTTGGGGCGGGGCGTGGGGGCGGGGCGGGCATCAGACCTCCCGAGGGCGGGACGTAACAGGTTGCCGTACGCAAATTCCGGCGATATATCCCGGCAGTGGTATTTATTCCGAGGGGCTCCGGGGCATTTGTCCGGACCACTATTCGTGTGACCCCCGGTAACACTCAACATTCCGTAACCGGCCGGATACTCGCGGCCGTAATCCGGATGACCAAAAGCATCACCGAACCTCCGCTGGATTTCCTGATGTTTAGCGCGCTGTGACAAATTCCTGCACGTGCGTCGCGGACCTCGGGGAGGACTCCGGATGATGCCGACTCAGGCGCACACAGGGCGTCAACTCCCTGTCCAGCCGCATCCCCGCCAGGATCGAGGTAGCGATGTGTGATCTCCTGAACCGCCTTTGGGCGCAGCCCCGTGGCGAGTGGACCCGGGTCGTGAGAAATGAACTTCCGGACCTTGTGGAGGAGGTGGTCACGGAGTTGCAGCGCGGATTTCCGGCAATGGCCGCACTTCTCGGTGACACGCCTGTGGAAGATGCCCAATGGGCGCTGGAGCAGGCACTGCTGACCGTTCTCGGGTACCAGAAATCATCGCAAAGCAAGCCCCCGGCGGTGCCGTCCGTCGTGACCCCGATGCCGGTGGCGCGGGCCCGTCAGGACCTCTTCGACGCCCTCGCCGGACAGCGGGAGACGCCGGAGGGCGGCCTCGGTGAACTGGCCCGGGCGGCCGGCTGGCCGGTCCCCGACACCGTCCAGGCCGTGGTCCTCGCCACGGCCGCCGAGGCGCCCCAACTCGCCGCCGCCCTGGGGCATGCGCTCATCGGCAGCGTCGACGGCTACGCCGCCCTCTTCGTGCCCGACCCGGCCACCCAGACCAGGGCCCGCCTGGAAGCCGCCCTCAAGGGCCGCGCGGCCGCCGTCGGCCATGCCGTCCCCGCCGCGGACGCCGCCTCCTCGCTGCGCTGGGCGCGCTATCTGCTGTCCCTGGCGCCCGGCCGGGGCGGCCCGGAGACGCGCCCCGCGTTCGTCGACGACCACCTCTCGGCGCTATTGCTCCTTCAGGACGAGTCGCTGGCGGACGCCCTGACGTCTCGTTGGCTGGGCCCGCTCTCAGAGTTGACGCCACGTCAGAACGAACGCCTGGAGGTCACCCTGCTGGCGTGGCTGGAGGGCGGCGGCGCCCCCGAGGCCGCCAAGCTGCTGCACGTCCATCCGCAGACCGTCCGCTACCGATTGCGTCAGATCGAGAAGCTCTTCGGCCCGGCGCTGCGCGATCCGCGGACCCGCTTCGAGCTGGAGATGGCCCTCCGCAGCCGCCGTCTGATGGCCCATGTCCGCAGTCGGCGGGCGCGCGCCGGCCGCCGGGCGCGCGCGGTGGCGTCCAGTATCCGGCCCCTCGGCATGGCCAGGGAGGCCCGGGTCAACGGCCTGTGACGCGCCGCCCGTACCTCCCGAACACACCGACGGCCGCCGTCCCCGCTCCTTCACGGAGCGGGGACGGCGGCCGACTGTCGTGCGGGATCAGGAGCAGGTCTTGCCGCCGTTGATGCACCCGACCGCCCGGTTCATCAGCCCGTCCGGCATCACGTCGATGAAGTCACCGTGGTCCGTCACCGGTTTGCGCAGCTGCTCGGGGAAGCTGTCCACCGCGAAGCTGTCGCCCGGCGGCACGTCGTACGTCAGCCGCTCGACGAGCTGCGGCACCGCCGTGAAGCCCTGCGGGCAGGCGCCGTTCCGGTCGGCGAAGGCCGTGTGGTCGCGGTGGTTGCCGCTGTCCGTGGTGCGGCCGTTCCAGCAGCCGGGGAAGGCCAGCGTGCGGACCACCTGCGAACCCCGGGGGCACAGCGGGTACTTGTCCGTCAGCTGCCGGTTCTCGAAACCGGTGCAGCTCCATGAGGCGTGCGCGTTCTTCGGCCCGTTGGTGAACGCCTTGGCGTCGCCGGTGATCACCCGCAGGAAGCGCGGCATCGCCCGTACGGCGCCCGTCTGGCTGCCGTGGTAGGTCAGCGTCACCGAGGCCGGGGTCAGCACCGAGCCGGAGTTGCCGTCGCCCCCGGCGCCCGGCTTCGGCGAGGTGGTGCCGTCCAGCTTGCGCAGCACCGGCCAGTAGTACGTGGACAGATCGCCGTTGGAGCAGGTGGTGCCGGACGCGGCCAGCGACTGCTCGGTGGAGAAGGCGTCGGTGGTCTTGTTGCCGACGTAGTCGTGGGTGTGGTGGGCGCCGTTGGACACGCCCGGGGTCACGATGACGTTGTCGGAGTTGAAGTGGCCGTTCTCGTTGCGCCCGCACGCGCTGGTGAAGGTGCCGGTGGACGCGCCCCGGCCCCTGGGCGTGAGGAACGGCGGGCCGCCGGTGCCCGGCGCGACGGTGGTGATGTCCGTGAAGTCGTCCCGCGAGGGCCCGGTCTGCTGGTGGTGCCCGCCCTGCCCCTGCCCCTGCCCCGGCTGCTGCCCCTGCCGCTGGTTTCTGCCCCAGACCTGGCTCTGACTCGGGCTCTGACTTTGGCTCTGACTTTGGCTCAGATCCCGGTCGGGGGTCGTCCCGGTGGGCTTGGTGGTGCAGGCGCTCATTCGCATCAGGTCGTCCGGGCGTTGGGCGCCGCCGTGGGCGATCGCGTCCGCCATCGCCCCGATGGTCTGCCGGCGCTGCCGCTCCAGCGCGCCGAGCGTCGTGCCGCTACTGCCCCCGCCCGCCGTCATCGTCCGGTACGCGTCCGACACCTGGCGGTCGAGGGAGGCCAGCCCCTGGGAGACCTGGAGCCGGGCGCCGCTCGGTACGGTCCGCAGGTTCTCGCCGACATCGGGGCAGGAGATGGTGGCGGCGGTCGCGGTGAGGTGCTGATGGCCCGGTACGGGGTCCGGGCCGGAGTTGTGGGCCAACGCGGTGCTGGCGATGGCCGTGAGCGCGCCGCCGCCCAGCAGGAGGGCCATCCCGGCGACCGTCATGCGGGTGCTCAACCGCGAGCGTTTGTGGGCCTGTTGGCGTTGCTGGTGGCGCTGTGGGTGGGTCCGTCGGCTCATGTGGGGATCACTTCGCTTCGTCCGTTGGGGGGAAGGGGAGGCGTTGGGACAGGGGAGGGACGGGAAGGGCTGGGGAGGGTGCAGGAAGGAGACAGGAAGGCTGCAGGTAGGGGCAGGTAGGGGCAGGAGGGGGGCAGGGAGGCCGGGCGGGGGTGGGTACCGGGGCCCGCGGCTCGCTCAGGTGCCGTGTAGGGTGCCGAAGTCGACCTGGCCGGTGTGCTCCAGGACCGTGATGTGGTCCAGGACGACGGCGTTGGCCCGGTCGGCCAGTGCGCGGACGACGGAGTTGCGGGTCTGGTCGCGGACGAGCGCGACCAGACCGAAGACCTTGCCGTGGGAGCGGCGCAGCAGCTCCGCGAAGAGCGGGCCGAAGTTCTCGTCCGAGGCGGCGCCGAGCTGGTCGAGCCAGCCCTGCTGCTCGGCGGTGGGCTGGTTGGGCAGGGCGATGCCGAGTTGCTGGGCGGCCTCCCGCGACCGGCGGTCCAACTCGGTGTGGCCGGCGACGAGATGGTCGCCCGCGGTGCGGACGGCGGTGGTCCGGCCGCGCGCCTGCGCCTGCCGGCCGGCGGGCATCTCCCACAGGCCGGCCAGCCGGACCTTTTTGACGAAGTCCCGGTCCATCGCGGTCAGCGGGCCGTAGCGGGTGTTCACGGTGCCCCCGCCGTCGTCGTCGTATCCCACTGTGTTGGTGGCCGCGGACGCGCTCTCGCCGAAGAGTTGCACGGGCAGCAGCAGCGCCGCGAGCGTGGCCAGCAGCGCGCAGACCACCAGGCCGGTGGCGATGGCCCGCCCGGAGGCGGGGGTTTTCTTCCTGGTGCCGGAGATCGACCGCATGACCGGGACGCTAGGCGCCGCCGGGGCCGCCCGGCCCCGGATCCTCACCCCTGGACAAATACCGGCCCACGCCGCCGCGGCCCTGCTAACGTCCCCATGTGCGCCGCGGGCGGATACGCGCTGGTCAGCCCGCGTACAGCGCGTCGATCTCGGACGCGTACGCCTTGACGATCGCCGCCCGGCGCAGCTTCAGCGACGGCGTCAGCAGCCCCGCCTCCTGGCTGAACTCGCCCGGCAGCACCCGGAACGCGCGGATCGACTCGGCGCGCGACACCGCCGCGTTCGCACGGGCCACCGCCCGCCGCACCTCGGCCTGCAACTGCTCCTCCGGCGACGGCACCCGCGCCGCCGCCCCGGAGCCGTCCGGGTCGCCGTCGCCGGCCGCCGCCTCGATGCGCAGCCGCCGCCAGTGCGCCAGTGCCTCCGGGTCCAGGGTGATCAGCGCGGCCACGTACGGGCGGTCGTCGCCCACCACCACGCACTGGGAGATCAGCGGATGGGCGCACAGCCGCTGCTCCAGTGCCTGCGGGGCGACGCTGGAGCCGCTGCTGGTGATGATGACGTCCTTCTTGCGGCCGGTGATGACCAGATAGCCGTCCTCGTCCAGCCGGCCGAGATCGCCGGTCGGCAGCCAGCCGCCGTACAGGCCGGGGGAGTTGCCGCGGTAGCCGCCGCCGGTCAGCCCCGTGTCGTCGAGGTATCCGGCGAACACCACCGCCCCGCGCACCCACACCTCCCCGTCCAGCGCCAGGTGCACCGCGCTGCCGGGCAGCGGGCGGCCCACCGTCCCGAACCGCACCCGGCCCGGGGGCTGCACGGTGATCGCCCCGCTGGTCTCGGTCAGGCCGTAGCCGCCGTAGACGGTGATGCCGGCGCCGGCGTACTGCAGCCCCAGCTCCCGGCGCAGCGGTGAGCCGCCGGAGACCGCGGTCCGCACCCGGCCGCCCAGCAGCGCGCGGAGGCGGGAGTACACCAGCCGGTCGTAGAGCGCGTGCCGGGCCCGCAGCCACGGGCCGGGGCCGCGCCCGGTGCCCCGCGCCCGCGCCGCCTGCGCCTCCGCGTGGCACACCGCCACTGTCATCGCCGCGTCGAACATCCGCCCCCGGCCGGCCTGTTCGGCGGCGAGCCGGGCGCGGGTGGTGAGCTTCTCGAAGACGTACGGCACCGCGAAGAGGAACGTCGGCCGGAACGACGCCAGCGCCGGCAGCAGTTCCTCCGACGCCCATTCCGGCTGGTGGCCGAGCAGCACCCCGCCGCGCAGGCACGCCACCTGCACCATCAGCCCGTAGATGTGCGCGAACGGCAGGAACGCCAGCAGCGAGGGGCGTTCGCCGGGCGCGGCCAGCAGGCCGCCCCAGCCGGCGAGGAGGGTGTCGCACTCGGCGGCCAGGTTGGCGTGGGTGATCACGCAGCCGCGCGGCCGGCCGGTGGTCCCCGAGGTGTGCACGATCGCGGCGGCGCTGTGCGGGGCGACCGCATGGCGCAGCCGGTGCACCTCCGCCTGGGGCAGCCGGGTGCCCTCCTCCGTCAGCCGCCGTACACAGTCCCGGTCCAGCTGCCAGATGCACCGCAGCGCCGGGTCCCGGTCGGTCGCGTCGCACGCCTCGGCCACCGTCATCGCCTGCGCCTCGTTCTCGACGACGATCGCCGCCACCCGCGCCCCGGTCAGGATGCACCGCAGCTGCTCGGCCGACGCGGTTGGGTACACCGGCACCAGGTGCCCGCCGATCGCCCACAGCGCACAGCTGAACAGCGTCCACTCGTACCGTGTGCGGGACATCACCGCGACCCTGGTCCCCGGCCGGATGCCGTCCGCCAGCAGCCCTCTGGCCAGCCCGGTCACCTCGTCGCGGAACGCCGCCGCGGTCACCTCGCGCCAGCCGCCGGGGGCATCGGCGTCGCGGCGGGCGAGTTGGGCGAAGTCCGGGCGGTGCGCGGCCGTGTCGAAGACGGAGTCGGCGAGGCCGCCGGTCCGCAGTGGAGCCGCCAGGGCCGGGACGCTGATGTCGCGCATGGGACCTCCCTCGGGGGGAGGGAAGTTACCGGCAGGTTTCCCGGCTGCCCAGGAGTATGGCTACTCTTGAGCGGAAGACGACAAGTCTTTGTCGCGGAACGAGCCCTGTGCGACCACGCGCCGGGCGCGAACGGCCCACCGGGCCACGGGAAGAGGGGGACGCCGGATGCACCGCATCGTCGACGCCTGGCGCCTCTACACCTCCGCGCTGTTCTTCCTCCTCGCCGGGCTCCTGCTCGCCCAGAGCGGTCTGACGACCGCGCTGACCGCCGCCGCGACCACCGCCGCGCTCCTGCTGCTGTGCAGCGCCCTGGCCCTGGCGGCCACCGCCCGCCCGGTGCCGCCGGGCCGCATCCGCACGGCCATCCGCGACCGCGAGCGCCGAACGGCGTTCCTGCCGCAGCGCGACCCGGACGCCGCCGGCCGGCCGCGCCCGCGAGCGCCGGGCCGCGCCCTCCCGACGGCCGCGTAGACGCCCCGGCACCTCGGCGCAACTCCCGGGCATCTCCCGGGATTCACGGGCATTCCGACTCTTCGCGGGTCTTGGCGGGCACTCACGGCACTTGCGGGCGGCAGCTCCGCTGCCCCCGCGTGCCTGCCCGCTCCCGCCCGCCGCCTCCTTTGCCCCGCCCCCGTACCGGTGCGCGTCCACGCCGCTCGTCACGCCGATCCCGTTCCGGCACGACGAGACCCGTGGAGGGCTCACCCATGTCCGTTTTCGACGTCCTCGGCGATGCGCTGGCGCGCGGCGCCGACACCCTCGCCCCGCTCTTCGGTGCCTCGGCCACGGCCGTCGCCATCGTCCTGTTCACCCTCGGCGTGCGCGCCGCACTGCACCCGCTCGCCCGCGCCGCGGCTCGCGGCGAGAAGTCCCGTGCCGTGCTCGCCCCGCAGATCGCCGCACTCCAGCGCCGGTACGGGGGCGACCGCGAACGGCTCCAGCAGGCCATGACCGAGCTGTACGCCAAGTCCGGCGCCTCACCGCTGGCCGGCTGCCTGCCGACCGCGCTCCAGGTGCCGGTCTTCTTCGTGACGTACCGCATCTTCACCAGCGGGAACGCGACCCTGCTCGGCCATACGCTGCTGGGCGCGCCGCTCGGCGGCAGCTGGCGCCAGGCGCTCGCGGACGGCGGGGTGTTCGGGCCGCACGGGCTCGTCTACCTCGGGCTGTTCGCGCTGATCGGGGCGGTCGCCACCTGGAACTACCGGCGGGCGCGGGCCACGGCGGCGGCCAACCCGGCGCCGGCGGCGGGCCCCGGCGGTACGGCCGTACCCGGTATGGGCACCCTGCTCAAGGTGATGCCGCTGCTGTCCTTCGGCACGCTGATCACCGTCGCGGTGGTGCCGCTGGCGGCCGGGCTCTACCTGGTGACCTCGACGGCCTGGACCGCGTGCGAACGGGCGCTGCTGCACCGGGACCGGAAGCCGGTGCGGGAGCCGGTGCGGGAGCCGGAGCCGGCTCCCGCTCAAGCGCAGGGCCGCACGCCGTCCGGCGGTGCGCGGAAGCGGGCGCCCAGGACGCGGGCGGCTCGGCAGCAGGCCGCCCGGGCGCGGGCGAACGCCGCCGCGCGGGCGGACCGGGCCGGGAGGCGGGACGCGGACGGCGGCCGGGCCGCCACGCCTGGACCGGCGGAACCGGCGTCCGGATCTTCCTCCCCTGCTGACCAGGCCGTCACTACCCCTCGGTAACGGTCCACTCCGTGGACGGGGGTCTTGCGGACCGGACCCTGTTCTTGGAGGATCGGCCAAAACGCTCGATGGCCGTCCCCCATCGGCCGGCCCTGGAGAACCCTTCGGGGCCGACCCATCGACCACGGGAGTTGTACCGATGAAGCTGCTGCGCGTCGGAAATGTGGGGGCGGAACGCCCGGCGCTGCTCGACGACACCGGCGTCCTGCGGGACCTGTCGGACACGGTGCCGGACATCGACGGCGCACTGCTCGCGGACGACGCGGCGCTGGCCCGAATACGGGCCGCCGCCGCGTCCGGCGGGCTGCCCGCGCTGGACGCCGCCGGGCTGCGCACCGGCCCGCCGGTCGCCCGGATCGGCAAGGTGGTGTGCATCGGGCTGAACTACCACGACCACGCCCGAGAGACGGGGGCCGCGACCCCCGAGGAGCCGATCATCTTCATGAAGGCCCCGGACACGGTCGTGGGCCCCGACGACCCGGTCCTGGTGCCGCGCGGCAGCGTGAAGACCGACTGGGAGGTGGAACTGGCCGTCGTCATCGGCCGTACCGCCCGCTACCTGGAGAGCGACGAGCAGGCGCTCGCGGCGGTGGCCGGGTACGCGGTGGCGCACGACGTCTCCGAGCGCGCCTTCCAGATCGAGCGCGGCGGCCAGTGGGACAAGGGCAAGAACTGCGAGACGTTCAACCCGCTGGGCCCGTGGCTGGTGACCGCCGACGAGGTGCCCGACCCGCAGGCCCTGGGCATCCGGCTGTGGGTCAACGGGGAGCTGAAGCAGGACGGCACGACCGCCGAGCAGATCTTCCCGGTGGCCGAAGTGGTCCGCTACGTCAGCCAGTTCATGACGCTCTACCCGGGCGACGTCATCAACACCGGCACTCCGGCCGGGGTCGCGATGGGACAGCCCGAGCCGAAGCCGTATCTGCGGGCCGGCGACGTGGTGGAGCTGGAGATCGACGGTCTGGGCCGCCAGCGGCAGTCGCTGCGCTCGGCTTGATCCCCACGCTGTTNTCGGCCGCGACCTCCAGTTCATCCGCATCAACGGCACGGTCGTGGGCGCGTTGGCGGGACTGTGTATCTACGCGGTCTCGCAGGCGTTTTGAGGCCGGTTGGCCCCCTCCCACGTTGTCGGCCGTTCCGCCGTTCCGCTGCGCTGTGCCGCGCCCCACGTTGTCGGGTGCTACGCCGTTGCGCCTGCGGCGGGCGGGGTCCGCTGCGCGGGGCTTTCGGGTGCGGTGACGGTCCTCCGGGGCCGGTGTGCAGGACTGCTTCGCTTTACGTCCTGCACACCGGCCCCTCCGGCCCGTCCCCTCCCGTTGTGGGTGGGTAAAACCGGTGGGGGTGCGCGTAGGGGGACGGTGCGGGCTCATGGGTGGAAGGGACCATCACCGGCCCCCCCGCAGCACTTCCTCATGGCGTGCCGTCCTGACGCTCGGCATCGCTGTCCGTTGCCCCTACGGCCTCGACGCACGCGGTCAGACCGCGCAGCAGCTCCGCGAGGTCTTCCTCGGTCAGCTCATCCATCCACGCGGTACGGGCCTTGAGTTCCGCCCGCACGAGGTCGAGTTGCCGGTACGGCTCCCGATGCCTGATGTGCCGGTTCCACGCCTCCTCGGCCCAGTGGCACCACCGTGACCATGCGCCCGCGTTCATGTGCGCACCGCCTTCGCGTGGGGGTGCCGACGGATCTCGATGCTGCGGTCGATCACCGTCGTCATATCTCCGGCGGCACGCGCCACCGCACGCTGGCGAGCCAGGGCGGCGCACACGTCGCACCCGGCAGCGGGCTCGGGTTCGGGTACCGGAACCGGGTCCGGCAGGTGAACGGTGCGGCAGTTGCGGGGCGTCAACTCACCACCTCCAGATGGTGAATCCGGCGCCGTCCGGCGTCGATGTCGTGCACCGAGAGCCACAGCGCCCGCAAAAGCAGTTCGAAGAGCCACAGGCTGCGTTTGCGCATGTCGTCAACCTCCTGGTCGTTGGTGGCCGTGCCCTGGGCCGTGCGGTCGGTCGCCGGGGTCTTTCGCGTTTTGGTGGGGGCATCAACTCACCACAGAACCAGTAGCCTTGAGAGGCTTGACCACGCGGCAGTCAAGTACAGCCCTGGCGTCTGATCGTTCAGCGCCGACATAGGGGGAGGTCAGAGGGGTGGCCGAGGACGAACGGCTGGGGTACTTGACTCCGCTGCAGCGCTTTGGGGCAACGGTCAGAGACGTGCGCACGGGTCGGAAGATCACGCAGAAACACCTTGGGACGTATGCCGGTTATTCAGAGGCGTACGTGTCAAAGGTTGAAAAGGGCACGATGAAGCCCTCTCAACGGTTCGCAGAGAAGTGCGACTGCGTGTTTCAGACACGCGGCATGTTTGTGCGACTGCTCGGAGACATTGAACGCGACGACAACCCCTCGTGGTTTGTGCCGTATCTCGAAAGAGAGCGGGAGGCGTCGCGGGTTCTCGACTTCTCAACAACGAGCATCATGGGGATTTTTCAGACCGAGGAGTACGCGCACGCCGTCTTCCGCGCGGGGCATCCGCGTGAGTCCGCCGAATTTATACACACCAAGGTGGGCGCACGTCTAAGGCGACGCGACATCCTGACGCAGGATAACCGGCCACTGGTTTGGGTTGTGCTTCACGAGGCTTGTTTGCGCACAGTAGTAGGTGGAACTGCCGTAATGGCCGCGCAACTTGATCACCTCGTCTTGTCGGCCGAATCGCCGAGTGTGGACTTTCAGGTCGTGCCGTTTTCTGCCGGAGCTGCGGCGGCTCATGTCCCGGCGTTTACTCTGCTTACCTTTGACGAGGATCCCAGCGTTGTGTACTCGGATGATCCGCAGGGAGGGCGACTCTACCAACAACCCGAAACCGTGGCTCTCTTCTCGGAGCATTACGATCGGCTGAGGTCACACGCGTTGGCGCCCACTGACTCACTGACCTTTATCGACAAAATCCGCAAGGAGTATCTGTCATGGCATTGACCGAGGCTGTCTGGGAGAAATCTTCCTACAGCGGATCAAGTGGCGGGCAGTGCATAGAGTTCTCCCGTGCGTTCGCCCCATCCGGACTCATTCCCGTCCGTGACTCAAAGGTCCCTTCCGGACCCGCGCTGATCTTCCCTGTCTCGCAGTGGTCGGCATTCATCGAGTCGGTGAAGGATGACGAATTCACGGCCTAGCACACGCGCGACGGCCACCGTCCAACACCACCACGGACGGTGGCCGTTCGCATGCCCGCGGGCGAGGTTCGACCACCGGACGGAACCTGGGATCCCCTTCTCATCCCACCCACAACGAGAGGGGACGGGCCGGAGGGGGCGGTGTGCAGGACGTAAAGCGAAGCAGTCCTGCACACCGGCCCCGGAGGACCGTCACCGCACCTCGAAAGCCCCGCGCAGCGGACCCCGCCCGCCGCAGGCGCAACGGTGGGAAACCTCCACGGCGGGACACCCGACAACGTGGGAAGCCGCCCCGCGCAGAAACCGCTCCAGCGCCTCGACGACCAGCGCGTGGTCGTCCGCCTGCGGCAGTCCGGACACCGCGACCGCCCCGACGACGCCGGTCCCCCGCAGCCGGACGGGGAAGGCGCCGCCGTGCGCCGCGTAGTGGTCCGGGTCGAGGCGGGAACTCTCCTCGAACGTCCGGCCCTTGGCGCGGAACCGGGCGCCGACCAGGTACGAGGACTCCCCGTAGCGCTCGACGACGGCGCATTTGCGTGCGATCCAGGCGTCGTTGTCGGCGGAGGTGCCCGGCAGGGCGCAGTGGAACAGCTGCTGGGCGCCGCGCCGGATGCCGACCGTGACGGCGGCGCCGCGCTCCCGCGCCAGCGCGACCAGCAGCGAACCCAGCTCCCAGGCTTCGTCGTTGCCGAAGGTGTCGAAGAGCAGCCGCTCCTCCTGGGCGGTCAGCTCGCCGATCTCGTCGACCGCGGCGGGCGCCCCCGCGGCGCCGCTCATGCCGCCGCCCCGATCCGGACCGTCCGGCCCTCGGCCGCGGAGATCCGGGCGGCCTCCAGGACGCGCAGCGTCGCCGCGGCCTCGGCGGCGGTCACCGGCGGTTCGCCGCCCTCCCGCAGGGCCCGCTCGATCGCGGCGTAGTAGGCGGGGTAGTCGCCCGGCAGCGTCTCCACCGGCTCGCCGCCGCCGCTGCGGGGAGCCGCCCCGGCGCCGAGGCGGCCCCAGCCGGTCCGCTTCTCCACGCCCCACTCCACACCCTCGTCGCCGGGGCGTTGGCCCTCGCGGAGTGCGGCCTCCTGCGGGTCCAGGCCGTGCTTGGTGTAGCCGGCCCGGTTCCCCAGCACCCGGAAGCGGGAGCCGAGAAGGGCGGTGGTGGCGCTCACCCACAGATGGGAGCGGACGCCGTTGGCGTGGGTGATCGCGATGAAGGTGTCGTCGTCGGCCTCCGCGCCCGGGCGGCGGATGTCGGACTCGGCGTACACGGAGGCGGCCGGGCCGAAGAGGGTCAGCGCCTGGTCGACGAGGTGGCTGCCGAGGTCGTAGAGCAGCCCGCCGAGTTCGGCCGGGTCGCCGGACTCGCGCCAGCCGCCCTTGGGCTGGGGTCGCCAGCGCTCGAAGCGGGACTCGAAGCGCCACACCTCGCCGAGCGCACCGTCCTCGATCAGCTTGCGCACGGTCAGGAAGTCGTTGTCCCAGCGGCGGTTCTGGAAGACGGAGAGCAGCAGCCCGTGGTCGGCGGCGAGCGCGGCGAGCTTCTCGGCCTCGGCGGCGGTGGCGGCCAGCGGCTTGTCGACGACGACCGGGACACCGGCCTCCAGCGCGGCGGTGGCGAGCGGGACGTGCGTCTTGTTCGGGCTCGCCAGCACGATCAGGTCCAGCTCGCCGGCGGCGGCCCGGTCCAGGACGGCCTCGGGGGTGGCCACCGTGCGGACCTGCGGATGCTCGGCGCGGGCCTGCGCCTGCCGTTCGGGGTCGGAGGTCGAGACGGTGTCGAGCAGCAGCCCTTCGGTGGCGGCGATCAGCGGAGCGTGGAAGACCGACCCCGCCAGGCCGTATCCGACGAGGCCGACGCGGAAGGGCGGGCGGGGGGAGTGGGGGGTGCCCAGGGGGTCATTCATGCCGTCCACTTTCGCAACGCTGTTGCCAAAGTGCAAGCAGCGCGGACAATGGGGGTGTGAGCAGCAACGATCCCGACCCCCCGGCCACCGCCCCCACGACACCCGCCGCCGGCCCCGGCGCGAACCTCCTCGCCCTGCGCGGGCACAACGCCGCGCTGGTGCTCGGGCTGCTGCGCGCGGCGGGGGAGGCGGGGGCCAGCCGTCCGGAGCTGGCCGAGCGCACCGGTCTCACCCCGCAGGCGGTCAGCAAGATCACTGCCCGGCTGCGGGCCGACGGCCTGGCCGAGGAGGCGGGCCGCCGCGCCTCCACCGGCGGCAAACCCCGCACCGTACTGCGCCTGGTCCCCGACGCCCGGTACGCCGTCGGCCTGCACCTGGACCGCGACGAGCTCCGCTGCGTGCTGGCCGACCTCGCGGGGCGGCCGGTCGCCGAGCGCCGGGCGCCGCTGGATCTCGGCGCCGGCGCCGAGGCGGTGCTGACCGCCGCCGCGCGGGAGGTCGCGGCGCTGCGGGACGCGGCGGGCGGGCCGCCGGTGCTCGGCGCCGGGGTGGCCTGCCCGGGGCCGCTCGACCACGGGAGCGGTGTGCTGCGCCAGGTCACCGGCCTCCCGCAGTGGGACGGCTTCCCGCTGCGGGACGCGCTCGCCGCCCGCCTCGGCCTGCCCGTCGTCCTCGACAAGGACACCAACGCGGCGGCGCTCGGCATCGGCCGCGCACCCGAGGAGGCCGGTGCCTCCTTCGCCTACCTCCACCTGGGCACCGGACTGGGCGCCGGGCTCGTCCTGGGCGGCGCCCTCTACCGCGGCCCGCACACCGGCGCCGGCGAATTCGGCCACCAGGTGGTGCAGTTGGACGGGCCGCGGTGCGGCTGCGGGCGGCGCGGCTGCGTCGAGACGCTGTGCCTGGCGGCGGTGGCCCGCGGCGATCTCCCGGCGGCGGCCCGGGTGCTGGGCGTGGCCGCGGCCAACCTCGTCGAACTGCTGGACATCGACCGGGTGCTGCTCGGGGGCCGCACCGTACGCGCGCACCCGGAGGCGTTCCGGGACGGCGTGGCCCGGGTCCTCGCCGACCACGCGGCGCTGCGCGGCCGGCCGCGGCCGGCGGCCGGCGGCGGACCCGGGGCCGCGCCCGCGGTGGCCCTGGCCCGCGGCGGATCCCGGACCGTCGCGGACGGCGCCGCCGAGCTGGTGCTGACCGGGCTGTTCCGCTAGGGCCGGGCCTATGGGTCGAAGGCGCGAGCCGTTACCCGAGGGGCGTGGCGCACGCCCCCGCCGCCGATGCGAAGATCGCCGGGTGGAGTTCCCGTACGGCCAGGAACCTGGCGCACCCATCCGGTCCGGCATTCCCGAGCACGGACGCATCCCCAAGTACTACGCGGCGAAGGTCGAAATCGCCGCACTGCTCACGGAGTTGGGCGAAGGCGAACCGCTGCCCGCGGAGCGTGAACTGGCCCTGCGGTTCGCGGTCTCGCGGGAGACGCTGCGCCAGGCCCTGCGTGAGCTGGTGCTGGAGGGGCGGCTGAAGCGGCTGGGGCGCGGCACGGTCGTCGCCGGGCCCAAGATGGAGCAGCCGCTGTCCCTCGCCAGCTACACCGAGGGCGTACGCCGCCAGGGCCGCACCCCCGGCCGGCACCTGGTCTCGCTGGACCGCTTCCCCTGTCCGCCGGCGCTCGCCGCCGACCTCGCGCTGGCGGCCGGCGACCCGGTCTGGCACATGGAGCGGGTGCTGCTCGCCGACGACGAGCGGGTCGGGCTGGAGAGCACCTACGTCGCGGTGGCCCGGGTCCCGGACCTGGCGGCCGACTTCGCACCGGACTCCTCCTTCTACGCCTACCTCCACGAGCGGCTCGGCATCGGCTTCGGGGACGCGGACGAGCGCCTGGAGACGGTGCTGGCCACCCCGCGCGAGGCGCTGCTGATCGGCACCCCCGGCGCACTGCCGATGCTGCTGATCCACCGGCTGTCGCGGGACACCGAGGGGCGCCCGCTGGAGCGGGTGCGGTCGCTCTACCGCGGGGACCGGTTCTCGTTCACCGCGCATCTGGGCACCCGGCCCGCGACCCCGTAGCCGCCCGGCCGCCGCGTGCGACGGCCGGGCGGCTACGGACGGCGGCACCGCGCCCCGTCGCAATATCACGGAAAGATAACGGGTCTAGGCCAACTTTGGACCCCTGTTCACCGTCCCGTCGCCGAACCGCCCCCCGCGGGCCACCCGCCGCCGCGACCGTCTGGGGCATGCGAGTCATAGTCGTCGGAGCCGGCGTGCTGGGAACCCTGCACGCCTGGCACGCAGTTGAACGAGGCCACGAGGTCTGGCACATCGAGCGGGAGGCCGAGGCCCGCGGCGCCTCGGTCCGCAACTTCGGGCAGATCTGGGTCAGCGGCCGGGCCGGCGGCGAGGAGTTGGCCACCGCACTCCGCGCCCGCGAACTCTGGGAGGGCATCGGCGAGCGCGTCCCCGGTGTCGGCTTCCGCGCCATCGGCTCGCTGACCGTCGTCCGCAACGACGCCGAACGCGCGGTCGCCGAGGCCGCCACCCGCCGCCCCGACGCCGCCGCCCGCGGCTACCGCCTCCTCGACGCCGAGCAGGCCCGCGCCGTCAACCCCGCCCTGCGCGGCGACTTCACCGGCGCCCTGTGGTGCGAACGGGACGCCGCCGTGGAACCCCGCGTCGCCCAACGCGCCCTGAAGGAAGCGCTGCTGGCGTCCGGCCGGTACACCTACCTCGGCGGGCGCGAAGTCCGCGAGGTGGTCGGCGAGCGCGCGGTCCGCGACGACCACGGCGCCACCCACCACGGCGACGTGGTGATCCTGTGCACCGGCGCCTGGCTCGGCGGCCTGGTCCGGGAACTCGTCCCCGACCTGCCGGTGCGCCGGGTGCGCCTCCAGATGATGCAGACCGACCCGCTCGGCGAACCGCTCACCACCTCCGTCGCCGACGCCGACAGCTTCCGCTACTACCCCGCCTACCGCGGCGACGCCCTGGACGCCCTCAACGCCGGCCAGGCTCAGACCCCGACCGCCGCCGCGCACAAGATGCAGCTGCTGATGGTCCAGCGCGCCGACGGCGGACTGACCATCGGCGACACCCACGAATACCGGGCGCCGTTCGCCTTCGACACCGTCGAGGAGCCCTACGAGCACCTCACCGGCGTCGTCGAGACGATCCTCGGCCGCCCGCTGCCCCGCATCCGCCACCGCTGGGCCGGGGTCTACGCCCAGTGCACCGACACTGCCCGCGTCGTCCACCGCCAGCAGGTCCGCGACGGCGTCTGGCTGGTCACCGGGCCCGGCGGACGCGGTATGACCTGCTCCCCGGCCATCGCCGAAACCACCGCCAACGAACTGGGATGGTGAGCCAGTTGACACCCCGTCCGAACCCCACCGCGCACGACCGGGACGCCGTCCGGCTGGCCGTCCTCGACATGGCCGGCACCACCGTCGCCGACGACGGCCTGGTGGAGCAGGCGTTCGACGCCGCCGCCCGGCACCTGGGCGTCGAGCCGGGCAGCCCCGCCCACGCCGAGCAACTCGCCTACGTACGGGCCACCATGGGCGAATCCAAGATCTCCGTCTTCCGGCACCTCTTCGCCGCCCCCGACGGCGACCCCGCCGCCACCGAGGACGCCGCCCGCCGCGCCAACCGCGCCTTCGAGACGGCCTACGGCGACCTGGTCGACGACGGCAGGATCACCCCCCTCCCCGGCGCCCGCGAGGCCATCGAGACCCTCCAACAGGCCGGCCGCACCGTCGTGCTGACCACCGGCTTCGCCCGCGTCACCCAGGACGCGATCCTCGACGCCCTCGGCTGGCGCGACCTGGTCGCGCTGACCCTGTGCCCCGCCGACGCCGGCGGCCGCGGCCGCCCCCACCCCGACATGGTGCTCACCGCCCTGCTCCGCACCGGCGCCGCCGACGACGTACGGCAGATCGCGGTGGCCGGCGACACCTCCTACGACATGATCGCCGGTCGCCGCAGCGGCGCCTCGGTCGTCGCCGGCGTGCTCACCGGCGCACACGACGCGGCACAGCTGGAGGCAGCCGGCGCCACCCACGTCCTCGGGTCGATCGCCGAACTGCCCGCGCTGCTGGGGGTGGTGTGAGATGCCCGCCCCCGCCGCCGCACCCGCCCGCCCCGGCCTTCCCGCCGCCCCCGCCCCGGCCTGCGGCATCCGCTTCGACGACGTCACGGTCGGCTACGGCCCACACGGCGGGCACGGTGAGAACGTTGTCCTCGACTCCCTCGACCTCACCGTCGAACCCGGCGAGGTGATGGCCCTCCTCGGCCCGTCCGGCTCCGGCAAGACCACCGCGCTGCGAGCCGTCGCCGGCTTCGTCCGGCCGGTGCGCGGCCGGGTGCTGATCGGCGGCCGGGACGTCACCGACCTCCCGCCGTACCAGCGCGGCATCGGCATGGTCGTCCAGCAGTACGCGCTGTTCCCGCACATGAAGGTCGCCGAGAACGTCGCCTTCGGACTCAAGGCGCGAAAGACGCCCCGCGCCGAGATCCCCGGCCGGGTCGCCGAGGCGCTGGAGATGACCGGCATGGCCGGCTACGCCGACCGGCACCCCCGGGAGCTGTCCGGCGGCCAGCAGCAGCGCGTCGCCATCGCCCGCGCGCTCGCCATCCGCCCCCGCGTCCTGCTGCTGGACGAACCGCTGTCCGCGCTCGACGCCCGGCTCCGCTCCGACATGCTCGCCGAACTCGCCCGCCTGCACCGCGAGTTGCCCGACGTCACCATCCTCTACGTCACCCACGACCAGGTCGAGGCGCTGACCCTGGCCGACCGGATCGCCGTCCTGGACAACGCCCGGCTGCGCGACTGCGGCACCCCGCAGCAGCTCTACCGCAGCCCGCGCACCGAGTTCACCGCCTCGTTCGTGGGCACCGCGAACCTGCTGCCGGTGACCGTACGCGACGGCGGGGCGGAGTTCGACGGCCGGCCGCTGACCGTAACCGTCGGCGACGCCGCACCCGGAGCCACCGCCACCCTCTGCGTCCGCCCGCACCTCGTCGGCCTCGGCCCGAGCCCGGCGCCCGGCGGCAACACCCTGCACGGCACGGTCACCGAGATCCAGTGGCGCGGCGCCACCCACCGGCTGTACGTCGCGGCCCACGGCCACCGGATCACGGCCGACGTCCGCGAACTGCGCGAACCCCCGGCGCTCGGCACCGAGATCGCCCTGCACTTCGCCCCGGAGGACGCCGTCCTCATCCCGGCGGGCCTCGCGGCGGACGGGGCGCCGCATGCCTGAACACCAGCCCCGCACCCACCCCCGCCGCACCGCGGCCCTCTGGGCGCTGCCGCCGGCCGCCGCCCTCGGCCTGGTCTTCCTCTACCCGCTCGCCCTGGTGGTGGCCCAGTCCTTCACCCCCGAGAACGGCGCGGCGGCCTCCACCGCCCCCTACGCCGCCGTCCTCGCCACGGCCTCCTTCCAGGGCGCGCTCACCACCACCGTGCTCCTCGCGGCCGGCGCCACCCTCGGCGCCCTGCTGCTCGGCCTCGCGCTCTCCCTCGTCATCGCCTTCGTCCCGTTCCCCGGCGGCCGGGCCCTGGCCCGCTTCATCGACGTCTTCCTGGCCTTCCCGTCCTTCCTGATCACCCTCGCCCTGCTGTTCCTCTACGGCACCGCCGGCATCGCCAACGGCCTGTGGACGGACCTCACCGGCGCCGCCCACGGCCCGCTGGACTTCCTGCACACCCCCTGGGGCGTCCTGCTGGCCGAGGTCACCTCCTTCACGCCGTTCGTGATGCGCCCCCTGCTCGCCGCGTTCTCCCAGGTGGAGACCGGCCAGCTGGAGGCCGCCGCCTCCCTGGGCGCGCGGCCGTGGCGCATCGTGCGCACGGTGATCCTCCCGGAGGCGCTGCCCTCGCTCGCGGCCGGCGGGGCACTCGTCCTCGTCCTGAGCCTCAACGAGTTCGGGATCGTCCTGTTCACCGGCGCCAAGAACGTCGTCACCCTGCCGGTGCTCGTCTACAGCAAGGCGATCCTCGACGGCGACTACACCGGCGCCTGCGTCGTCGCGGTCGTCAACGTCGCGCTGTCCGCCGCGCTCTACGCCCTCTACCGGACGGCCGTCTCCCGTACCGCCGCCGGCCGGGGCACCTCCCGCACCGCCCGGCCCCGCACCCGCCCGGACCGGTCCCCAGGCGACCGAACCCCCACCGGCCGCCCCCGCACAGACACCCCCGCCCGCACCGGAGCCGCCCACCATGCTCGTGCATAGCGCGTCCGCCCGAAGGGTCCTGTGGGCGGCCTTCTTCCTCCTCTTCCTGCCCGTCTTCGCCCTCCCGCTCCTGGTGATCGCCGCCGCCTCCCTCGCCGCCGACTGGAGCGGCGCCCTCCCCTCCCACCTCACCCTGGCCCACTATCAGGACATCGCGCAGGGCGGCGCCCCCACCGCCCTGCTCACCAGCCTCCTGACCGCCCTCGTCGCCAGCGCCGCCGCCCTCGTCGTCGGCACCTGGGCCGCCCTCGCCGCCGAAAAACTCGGCCGCCGCGCCCGCCGCCTGCTCGACACCCTCTTCCTCCTCCCCGTCGCCGTCCCCTCCGTCGTCGTCGGCCTCTCCCTCCTCGTCGCCTTCTCCCGGCCCCCGTTCCTCCTCAACGGCACCCCGCAGATCGTGATCACCGCCCACACCGTGCTGGTCACCGCCTTCGCCCACCAGTCCGTGACCGCCGCACTCGGCCGCCTCGACCCCGCCTACGAACAGAGCGCCGCCGGTCTCGGCGCCCGCCCCGCGTACGTCCTGTGGCGGGTCAAGCTGCCGCTGCTACTGCCGTCCCTCACCGCGGCCGCCGGCCTGTGCTTCGCCCTCTCCATGGGCGAGTTGAGCGCCACGATGATGCTCTACCCCCCGGACTGGATGCCGCTGCCCGTCCAGATCTTCGCCGCCACCGACCGCGGCTCCCTCTTCACCGGCGCCGCGCTGGCCGTCGCCCTGATGGCCACCACCCTGCTCGTGCTCGCCGGCGTCGCCCGCATCCGCACCAGGGCCGGCTACCGCTGACCCCTGCCCCCCAAGCTCCCCCCACGCCCCCCCCCGCACGGCCCCAACTCCCCTCCTCACCACAGGAGTCACCCACACCATGACCCCGCGCCCCCGCCCCCGCCCCGTACGCCCCGCCCTCACCGCCGGCACCGCCGCCCTCGTCCTCGCCGGCACCCTCACCGCCTGCGGCACCGGCTCCTCCGCCGACCCCAACGCCAAGGAGATCACCGTCTACAGCGCCGACGGCCTCAAGAGCGAAAAGGGCGACGGCTTCTACGACAAGGTCTTCAAGGACTTCGAGAAGCAGACCGGCATCAAGGTCGACTACGTCGAGTCCGGCTCCGGGGCCGCCGTCCAGCGCCTGGCCCGCGAGCGCTCCAACACCAAGGCCGACGTCGTCGTCACCCTGCCCCCCTTCATCCAACAGGCCGACGACAAGGGCCTGTTGGACGTCTACCGCCCCCAGGGATCCGACAAGGTCGCCGCCGCCGACAAGGACCCCAACGGCAGATGGACCTCCGTCGTCAACAACTACTTCTGCTTCATCTACAACAAGAAGGAACTCCCGCAGCCCCCGGCCACCTGGCAGGACCTCACCGACCACCGCTTCGCCGGCAAACTCCAGTACTCCACCCCGGGCGTCGCCGGCGACGGCACCGCCGTCGTCATCAAGGCCCTGCACGACTTCGGCGGCCAGGGCCCGGCCATGGACGCCCTCAAGAAGCTCCAGGCCAACAACGTCGGCCCGTCCTCCTCCACCGGCCAGCTCGCCCCCAAGGTCGACAAGGGCGAACTCCTCGTCGCCAACGGCGATGTGCAGATGAACTACGCCAACATGAAGTCCATGCCCCAGCAGGGCATCTTCTTCCCCGCCGCCGCGCCCGGCGCCAAGCCCGCCACCTTCGCCCTCCCCTACGCCGCCGGCCTGGTCAAGAACGCCCCGCACGCCGCCAACGCCAAGAAGTTCCTCGACTACCTCCTCAGCACCCCCGTCCAGGAGGAGGTCTCCGCCATCGGCGGCGGCTTCACCTCCCGCACCGACCTCAAGCCCACCGACCCCAACGCCAGCGCCCTCGCCAAGATCATGAACGGTGTGCAGATCTTCCAGCCCGACTGGAACGACATCGACAAGAACCTCGACACCTACGTCAACGCCTGGAAGACCGCCACCGGCAGCTGACGGCCGACCCCGCTCCTCCCCACGTCCCCGGCGATCACCGGACCACATCCCCGGTGATCACCGGGGTCACCCGGCCGCCCGCTGACTTAGGCTGGGGCCCGTCGGCCATCCGTACGAGACATGGATCACGTCCACGCACACCGGCCGCGTCACCCCGTGACCGGCGGCGCCCCGGGAACCGTGCCCGTGCCCCGCCCGCGGAACCGGCCGACGCCCTGGCCAGCCCCTGGCCAGCCCTGGTCAACACGCACGGCAGGAGTCCGGAAGTGGCAGAGCGCAAGCCGATCGAGTCATGGCTCACCGACATGGACGGCGTGCTGATGCACGAAGGCGTCCCCGTCCCCGGCGCCGACGCCTTCATCAAGCGGCTCCGCGAATCGGGCAAGCCCTTCCTCGTCCTGACCAACAACTCCATCTACACCCCGCGCGACCTGCACGCCCGCCTCAACCGCATCGGCCTCGACGTCCCCTGGGAGTCCATCTGGACCTCCGCGCTGGCCACCGCCCAGTTCCTCGACGACCAGCGCCCCGGCGGCACCGCCTACGTCATCGGCGAGGCCGGCCTCACCACCGCCCTGCACGACATCGGCTACATCCTCACCGACCACGCACCCGACTACGTCGTCCTCGGCGAGACCCGCACCTACAGCTTCGAGGCCCTCACCAAGGCCATCCGGCTGATCAACAACGGCGCCCGCTTCATCGCCACCAACCCCGACGAGACCGGCCCGTCACGGGAGGGCGCGCTGCCCGCGACCGGATCGGTGGCCGCACTGATCACCAAGGCCACCGGCGTCGAACCGTACTTCGTCGGCAAGCCCAACCCGCTGATGATGCGCCACGCCCTCAACGCCATCGGCGCCCACTCCGAGACCTCCGCCATGATCGGCGACCGCATGGACACCGATGTCGTCGCCGGCCTGGAAGCGGGCATGGAGACCTTCCTCGTCCTCACCGGCCTCACCCGCCCCGGGGACGTCGAACGGCACCCCTTCCGCCCCTCCCGCGTCGTCGACTCGATCGCGGACCTGGTGGACCTGGTCTGACCCGGCCGGGCCGGAGCGGGGGAGGAGCCGAACCCGGCGCACCCCCGCCCGGCGGCCGGCACCACCGCCCCCGCCCACCCGAACGGCGCACCACCGCCCCGCCCCGGATGCGCCCGGCCGCGCACGGGCGGACCTTCGGAGTATCCGGAGGTGCACCATGCGCTCACCGCAACTCACGCTCTGCGCCGCGGTCGCCGCATGCGCGGTGACGACGGCACCCGCCCACACCGGCGACGAACACGGCGCCAGGACCGCCCAGGTCGCCGTCACCCCCGCCCCGGCCGCGCGCCCGGCCCTCGTCCCCGCCACCACTCCGGCCCACCCGGCCGAGGGCCCGGCACGGCCGCCCCGCCCGGCCACCGCCCCGAGCACCCAGCCCGCCGCCGCGCACCGCGAACTCAGCAGCACCTCCGCCGTCGCCCTGGTCCTGGCGGGCGGCGCCGTCCTCGTCATCGCCGGCCAACTGCTGCGCCTGCGGCTCCGCCTGCGACGCGAACGCCAGGGGAGCAGCGGTGTCGAGGAGTGAACCCACGCGCCGGGCTCCCCGGGAAGAACGGGAGGGCCGAGCGCTCCGGGAGAACGGGAAGCCGGAACACGGAAAGCCGGAACACGGAAAGTCGGAACACGGAAAGCCGGAACACGGAAAGTCGGAACACCGGAAGACCGCCGGCCCCGGCATCCGCCCCAACCTCCTCATCGGCGCCACCTGGGCCGCTTTGCTGCTGACGCTCTGGCTCTGCGACGGCCGCGACCTCGCCGGCGGCAGCATGGCCCAGCTCCCCACCACCGGAGACATCGCCGCCGTCGGCCGCCCCCACGCCCGGCCCCCGGCACCCGCCCGCCGCCACCGGGTCGCCGCCGCCCCCGCCGCCGAACCCACCCGGATCACCATCGCCGCCCTCGGCCTCCGGGCCGCCATCGCCACCCGCGGCCGGGACGGGAACGGCGCGCTGACCCCGGCGGCCTCGTCCCCGTCCGGCCCACCCGCCCACGGCGGCCCACCCGCCCCCATCGGCTGGTACGCCGCCGGCCCCCGCCCCGGCGAACCCGGCGCCGCCGTCCTCACCAGCGGCCCGGACCCCCGCACCACCGACCCCGCGGACCTCCCGCACACGACCCCGCGAGCCGCTCGGCACCGGCTGACCGGCATCAGACCCGGGGACCGCATCGACATCCAGCGCTCCGACGGCACCACCGCCCAGTTCACCGTCGAAGAAATCCAGGTCTACGACCGCGACCGCCTCACCGCCCACACGGCATACACCGCCCACCGGCCCGGCCGCTCCGAACTCCGGCTGATCACCCACGTCCCCGCCGGCAACCCCGCCCGGCGTCACCCCGCCCCGGTCGTGATCTCGGCCTACCTCTCCGGCGTCCGCCCCGCCCACCACACGTAGCCGGCCCGCACCGCAGCCCACCGAGCGCCCCACCGCTCACCCACGCCCACCACCGCTCACCAATGCCGCGCACGCACCCAAGCCCCGGGAGCACGGACACCGGGCGCACAGACACCGGAGACCGCACACATCCGCGGCACAGGCACCGGGACCGGGACCGTAGACACAAGCCGCGGGCGCGGGCGGGGGACTGAGGGCGTACACAAGCGCTCCGAGCGCGGGCGGGGTCCGGGAGAGCACACAAAAAAACCGAGGCCCCCCGCAATGCGAGGGGCCTCGGTCCTACGTGCGCCGCCAGGGACTCGAACCCCGGACCCGCTGATTAAGAGTCAGCTGCTCTAACCAACTGAGCTAGCGGCGCGCGCTGACGAGAAGAACTCTACACGAACTCCGGAGGTGGTCCGTACCCGAGATCCCGCCTCCCACGCATCGACCTCCTGTGATCCCTGCCACTCCCACCGGGCCCTGTAGTTGCCCACCTCGCCGCCCCCTACCTCGCCGGGATCACCCGCCACCCGGGGCGAAGGTCCCGCGATCTCGGGACCTTCTTCCGGGAGTTCGCCCCTATTGGTCTGTGAAGATCGAGTTCGTGGGCGTAGCGCGCCAGTTGCCCGTCAACATGCGGTATCTCCTGCCAGTTGAGAGGCTGAGGCGAACACCGAGGCGCACGAACGGAACGAGCAGCCCAGCCCGGAGGAGAACGGGAATGACAGCCCGGGACACGCCGCCGCACACGGCCGCGACGCCGCCGCCGACCGCACGCCGGCGCACCGGAGCCGCCCGCGCCCGCACCGCGGCCACCGCACCGCGGCCCCCGCGCCAGGCCCCGCCCCCGGCCGCTCACCGGACGCGTCCCGCCCCCGCCCCCGGCACCCCGCCGATCATGGCGTCCATCACTACTCCTGCGTCATCTGCAACCCCATCCCGAAAGCCGACGTCTGCTAGGACGCGAGCCCCGGCCCCGGGGCCCAGGGACTCGCCCCTTCGTCCGGAAAGGTTGATCGTCATGGTGTCGACAGCCAAGCGCACCCTTGAGATGCAGCTCCTCCTGGGGCCGGACGAAACGGTCCCGGTGGCCGGCCGGTTCAGCTACCGGAGCGACCGCCCCTACGAGGTCGAGGTCGTCTTCATCAGCCGTGGCGAGACCGTCGCCACCTGGCTGTTCGCCCGCGACCTGCTGCTCGGCGGGCTCACCGACGAGGCCGGGGAGGGCGACGTACGGGTATGGCCCGCCGGCCGCCCCGGCGGACCCCGCCGCGTCCACATCGAGCTGACCACCGACGACAGCATCTGCGAACTGTCGGTACGCGCGAGCGAACTCACCGCCTGGCTGGAGCAGACCGCGGCCATCGTGCCGCCCGGCCACGAGGCCCGCTACCTCGATATCGACGCCCATCTGGCCCGTCTCCTGGCGGGGAAGTGCTGATGACTCCCATGACGACGACCTCCGACAGCCGCCTCGCCATACGCGCGACCGCCCCGCCCGCCACGGCACCCCGTACCGCGGCCGACGCCGGCGCCCCCGGAGCGCACCCGCGCACCGTCACCGACCCCGCCGTCCGCATACCGGCCCAGGCCACCCCCGCGGACGCCGGCGCCGACTCCGTGGCCGACCCCGACGGCGCACCGGCTCCGCACGACCCCTGCACGCACGGCTTCCTTCCCGAGCGGCCCCCCGTGCGCTCCATGATCGGAACCTGGACCCGGCTCGACGCCATGGCGCGCGCCGCCGCGGTCGCCCCCGACCCCGAAACCGCCGTCGCCGTCGTCGAACGCGCCCACCGCGCC
Source organism: Streptomyces sp. YGL11-2 (assembly GCF_050054615.1). Lineage (NCBI taxonomy): Bacteria > Bacillati > Actinomycetota > Actinomycetes > Kitasatosporales > Streptomycetaceae > Streptomyces > Streptomyces sp. YGL11-2. The sequence continues at coordinate 62,351 of NZ_JBNHIN010000032.1, read as the reverse complement.
GACGAGTTGAGCGCCCTGCGGCAGCGCGTCTCCCGCCTCTCGCCGCGCAACGCGGAGGCCGCCGCGATGCGCGTCGCGGTCATCGCGGTGTCCTGCGGCTGGACCGCCCTCGACCCGCAGGCCCCGGCCGCCCGCCAGGTCGCCAACGACGGCTTCCTGGAACTCTGGGCCGCCATCGCGCACCGCATCGACCACGACCAGTTCGTCGCCCTGCCCACCCTCGCCCTCCACAACTGGGCCCCCGAACGCAAACCCCGCCGCCACATCCCCATCGACCAACTCGCCCGCACCGAACAGCTCGTCCCGATCGTGCGCTGGGCCGCCGAAGGCCAGCCGCTCAGCCGCCTGGACCGGCTGATGCTCGCCGCGACCCGGCTGGAGGCGCACGGCATCTGGCTGTTCCGCCTCGCCGACACCCTCGCCGGCCGCGCCCCCGACGACTCCTCCACCCCGACGGCACTGCGCCGCCTGGTCCGCATCCAGCACGCGCTGCGCGCCCAACTCCACTCCGAGGCCACGGAACTGGCGACGGCCCCGGCCACCGACCAGCAGCGCGCCGTCCTCGGCGCACTCGCCGAACAGGGCGCCCTGGAACCCCCGGTCCTCCAGGCCGCGGACGCCGTACTGGGCATCGGCGGCCGCCGCATGGGCGACGGCCGCCGCCAGCTCCTGCGCCGCCACCTCCCGGCCCAGCACCGCGCCTGGCTCAGCGCCATGGACCGCCACTGCGCCCCCGTACGGACCCTCGCCCACCGCGGCGGCCCCGACGCCGCCGTCTATCGCGAGGCCCAGGAATCCCTCATCGCCCTGCGCCGCACCTACAACGCGCTGGTTCACACCGCCGCCGCCCCCACCACCGGCCCCCTCCCCACCGCGGCCTGACCGGAGCGGCGGTCCTCCTGCCCTGCCCCCGTCCGGTTCCGTGCGGGGCGGGACTGTCTACCTGGCGCAACGTCAGTTACCCTGCGCGCCATGGCGGCCCACCACCCCCGCACCCTCGCCCCCCGCACCATCGCCGAGTTCGTCCGTGCGCAATGGGGCGACCACCGCATCGGGCTGAGGTTCGGCGAGTCGGCGCTCACCCGGCACCAGTTGGCCGCGGGTGCCGCCGCGCGGGCCGGGCTGCTGGGGGAGTTGCTGCCGCGCGGGGCGGAGCCGCACATCGGGGTGCTGCTGGACAACGTGCCCGAATACCCGCTGTGGATCGGCGCGGCGGCGCTCGCCGGGGCGGCCGTCGCGGGCATCAACCCGACCCGCCGCGGCCCGGAGCTGGTCCGCGACATCGCCCACACCGACTGCGCGCTGCTGATCACCGAACGCGCCCATCTGCCGCTGCTCGCCGCACTGGACCTGCCCGTCCCGCCCGGGCGCGTGCTGATCGTGGACGATCCGGCATACGAGGAGCTGCTCGCGCCGTACGAGGGGGCGCGGCCGGACGGGGTCGCCGCGGTGGCGGGACCGGGAGGCGGTGCCCGGGCGCCGGGTCCCGCCACCCGCCTGCTGCTCTGCTTCACCTCCGGATCCACCGGAGCGCCGAAGGCCGCCGTCTGCACCCAGGGCAGGCTGGCCGCCGCCGGGCACTCCCTCGTCCGGTATTTCGCGGTGCGGCCGGACGACGTCCACTACCTCTGCATGCCGATGTTCCACGGCAACGCGGTGATCGCCGGCTGGGCTCCGGCGCTCGTCGGCGGTGCGGCCGTGGCGCTGCGCCGCCGCTTCTCGGCCTCCGCCTTCCTCCCCGACGTGCGCCGGTACGGAGCCACGTACTTCACCTACGTCGGCCGGGCCGTGCAGTATCTGCTCGCCACCCCGCCCGCCCCGGACGACCGCGACAACCCGCTGCGCACCGGGTTCGGGACCGAGGCGGGCGCCGTCGACGCGGCGCGCTTCGCCGACCGGTTCGGGGTGCGGCTGGTCGAGGGGTACGGCTCCTCCGAGGGCGGCGCGGCACTCCAGCGCACCCCGGACACCCCGCCCGGCGCCATCGGCCGGCCGGCCCCCGGCGACGATCTCGCCGTCGTCGACCCGGCGACCGGCGCCGAGCTGCCGCGCGCCCGGCTGGACGCCGCCGGCCGGCTGCTCAACGGCGACCGGGCCATCGGCGAGCTGGTCAACCGGGGCCGCAGCTCCTTCGAGGGCTACTGGCGCAATCCCGAGGCGACCGCCGCCCGCACCGGTGGCCGGGCGGCGGGGCGGGTCGGTGCGGGCTGGTACTGGACCGGGGACCTGTTCTTCCGGGACGAGGGCGGGTTCTTCCACTTCGCCGGGCGTGCGGGCGACCGGCTGCGGGTGGACAGCGAGAACCTGGCCGCCGCGATGATCGAGAACATCCTCGCCCGCTACGCCCCGGCCGCCGGCGTCGCCGTCTACGCCGTCCCCGACCCGGTCGCCGGCGATCAGGTCATGGCCGCCCTCGCACTGCGCGGGGGCGCGGCGTTCGACCCGGACGGCTTCGCGGCCTTCCTCGCCGCCCAGCCCGATCTCGGTACGAAGATGGCGCCCCGGTTCGTGCGGATCGTCGGTGCACTGCCGGTGACCGCCACCAACAAGGTGCACCGGGTCGCCCTCCGGCGGGCCGGCTTCCGCTGCCCGGAGCCGGTGTGGTGGTCACCACAGGGAGCCCCCGGCGTCCCTCGCGCCCCCGATACCCGTGCGGCCCCGGCGGGCAGCGGCCGGCGCCCCCTCCCCGGTCCGTACTACCGCCCGTTCACGGACGAGGACCGCGCGGCCCTCATGGCGCAGTACCGCGATCACGACCGCGACCATCTCCTGGACCGGTGAGCGGAGGAGAGACAAAAGAGGAGAGAGGAGATGAGGAGAAGGAGAGAAGAGAGGGGAACGAGGAGAGGCCCCCGTCAGCAGTGAGCGGGCATAGCGAAGTGGGCGTTCCCGGTACTCCGGAAACGCCCACTTCCTACGTGCGCCGCCAGGGACTCGAACCCCGGACCCGCTGATTAAGAGTCAGCTGCTCTAACCAACTGAGCTAGCGGCGCGCGCTGACAAAAGAAATACTACCTGGTCGACAGGGGTGCTCGTGACCACGTCGGCATGGCCCCACGGGGCCGTGGTGCGCACCGCCTCAGATCGCCAGTGACAGCAGCACCGGCGCCGCCTTGCGGTTGAGGGCGTCGGCGGCCTGCCGCAGCCGGTGGGCGTGCTCCAGCGGCATCGACAGCGCGAGGCAGCCGACCGTCGAACCGGCCGTGATCGGTACGGCGGCGCAGACCGTGCCGACCGCGTACTCCTGGAGGTCCAGCATGGGGACCGTCGGCGGCTGGCTGTCGAGCTTGTGGAACAGCACCTTCTCGTTGGTGATCGTCCGGGAGGTGAGCCGGGCGGTCTTGTGGCGCGAGAGGTGGTCCATCCGGCCGTCGTAGTCGAGCTGCGCGAGCAGGCATTTGCCGACCGCGCTGGCGTGTGCCGTGCGGCGGAACTCGGCCCACTCGTTGACCTTGGGAGCCAGCGGCCCGTCGGCGTAGTGGAGGATCTTGACCTCGCCGTCGATGTACCGGCTGATGTAGACCGCCGCGCCGACCGAGTCGCGCAGCTGGTCCAGGGGGAGCTGGAGCTTGTCCCGCAGGGCGCGGTCGCGGTTGCCGCCCGAGCCCAGCAGGAGCAGTGACTCGCCGACGACATACGCGCCGTCGGAGAGCTGCTCGGCGTATCCCTCGCGCCGGAGCATCGCCAGCATGGAGGCGAGATGGCCTGTCGGCAGGCCCGTTTCCCGTGCGATCTGCACGTCGGTCACGCCGCCGGCGTGCCTGGAGATGGTTTCGAGTACGCGAAGTGCGTACTGCACCGAATGGAACGGCGCGGTCGGCTCGGGCTTCAGCGCCACGGTGTCCCCCTAGCAGGTTGGTACCGCTTGCGTCGTGACCGTCGTTGGTCACGGCCGCGGGTTCGCGGACCGCTCCCGGAACAACGGGGCTTGTATCACGATAGCGGCCAACGGGCTTCGATGGAGGGGGTCTTGACCGAAAACCGGACCGGTTCACGCGTCTGTGCAGGAGCCCTACACTCTGGCATATGCCCAGGTCATGGGATCGCGCGCCGACCGGCGGGAATGGCAGGTGAGGGATGCGGAGGCGGGCGGCTGACCGCCGGCGTTGACGTCCGGTGGTGACGACCGGAGTTGACGGTTCGTAGGCCGGATCCGACCGTACGGGCGCGAGCCCGGCCCGGGAGCCGGGCTCGCGCCGGGGGGATGTCCTGGCGCGCCCCCGTTGCACGGCTCGTCACACGGCTAGCGGACCGCGCTCAGGAACTCGCGGGTCCGCTCGTGCGNCGGCCCGGGAGCCGGGCTCGCGCCGGGGGGATGTCCTGGCGCGCCCCCGTTGCACGGCTCGTCACACGGCTAGCGGACCGCGCTCAGGAACTCGCGGGTCCGCTCGTGCGCCGGCTCCGTGAAGATCTGCTCCGGCGGGCCGAACTCGATGACCCGGCCGGCGTCGAACATCATCACGCAGTCGGAGATGTCCCGGGCGAAGTTCATCTCGTGCGTCACGCAGAGCATGGTGATGTCCGTGGTGTGCGCGATGTCCCGCAGGACGTCCAGGACGCCGGCCACCAGTTCCGGGTCGAGTGCCGAGGTCACCTCGTCGAGCAGCAGGACCTGCGGGCGCATGGCCAGGGCGCGGGCGATGGCGACCCGCTGCTGCTGGCCGCCGGAGAGCTGGGTGGGGTACTTGTCGAGGTGGGCGGTGAGGCCGACGAGTTCGAGGAGTTCGCGGGCGCGCTCCTCGGCGGCGTCCTTGTCGAGGCCGAGCACGTGCACCGGGGCCTCGGTGATGTTCCGCAGCACCTTCATGTTGGGGAAGAGGTTGAACTGCTGGAAGACCATGCCGATGTTCTTGCGGACCTCGCGGCTGTAGCGGTCGCTCGCGGGGACGAGTCTGCCGCCCTTCTCCTCGTGGGTGAGGTACCGGTCGCCCAGCTTGATGGTGCCCTCGTCCGGCTTGAGCAGCGTCATCATCAGCCGCAGGATCGTGGTCTTGCCGGAGCCGGACGGGCCGATCAGCGTGACGTGCTTGCCGCTGTAGACCTTCATGTCGAGCGCGTCGAGGACGGTGTGGGTACCGAACCGCTTGGTGACCGCCTCGAAGCGGATCAGTTCGGTGCCCTCGGCGGACGCCACGGCCTCGCCGGGCCGCGGCGCGTCCGGCCCGCCGCCGGCGTTCTTCGCGGGCGGCGTGTTCGGGGTGTTGCGGTCAGCGGACAAGGCGACGCTCCAGGGCTCGCAGGAGAAGAGAAGCGGGGTAGGCGATGAGGATGAAGGCGACGCCGACGACCGTGTACGGCTCGACGGTCTGGAAGGTCTGGGACGAGAACTGCCGTGCCTCGCCGAGCATTTCCAGCACCCCGATGGCGAACAGCATCGGCGAGTCCTTGAGCATCGCGATGACGTAGTTGCCGAGCGCCGGGGCGACCCGGCGGATCGCCTGCGGGAGGATCACCGCGGTCCAGGTGCGGCGGCGCGGCAGGCTCAGCGCGATGGCCGCCTCCCACTGGCCGGCCGGCACACCGTCGATGCCCGCGCGGTAGACCTCGGCGGTGTACGTCGAGTAGTGCAGGCCCAGGCCGATCACGCCGGTGGCCAGGGCGCTGAGGGTGATGCCCCACTCGGGCATCACGTAGAACAGGAAGAACAGCTGCACCAGCAGCGGGGTGTTGCGCACGAACTCGGTGATCACGGTCACCGGCCAGCGCACCGCCTTGACGGACGAGCGCTGCGCCAGCGCCCACACGAGGCCGAGCGCGAAGGCGATCAGGGAGCCCAGGACCAGGGCCTGGAGGGTGACCAGGACGCCCTTCCAGAACATCGGCATGAAGTGGCCGACCGCGGACCAGTCGAACGTCATCGTGCATCACCTTCCGCGGCGGCGCCGGCGCCCGTGACGGCCGGGCCGGTGCTCAGCCGGCTCCTCAGGGAGGACCGTGCGGCCGGGGCCTGGCCGACGCCCGCCTTGGCGTGGCGCTCCACCACCCGCATCCCGCGGGTCAGGAGGAACGCCAGGACGAAGTACAAGACCAGGATGATCGTGTAGACGGGGGCGCTGTGGGCGGTCGCGTTGCGGACCAGGGAGGCCCCGAACGCGATGTCGCCGACGCCCAGGATCGACACCAGCGCGGTGCCCTTGAGCAGCTCGATCAGCAGGTTGTTGAACGGCGGGACCATGCCGGGCCACGCCTGCGGCAGGACGATCTTCCGCAGCTGCTGGCCGGGCGAGAAGCTGAGCGCCACGCCCGCCTCCCGCTGCCCCGCGGGCACCGCCGCGATCGCGCCCCGCACGACCTCGGACCCGTACGCGCCATAGGTCAGGCCCAGGGTGAGGACGGCGGCCCACATCGGGACCAGCTGCCATCCGAAGCCGATCGGCAGCACGAAGAACATCCAGAACATCAGGATCAGCGCGGAGGTGCCGCGGAAGATCTCGAAATAGGCCCCGGACAGGAACCGCACGATCCACAGCCGGTGGGTGCGTGCCATGCCGATGCCGAATGCGACCGCGGCGGCCAGCGCCGCGCTGTAGACGGTCAGTTGGACGGTGATCCAGACCCCTTTGAAGAGGAGTTGCCACAGCCCCCAGGTGATGTCACTCATGCCGAGACCTCGCTTCGCTCGCCCTCGCATTCGCGAGGCACGCACCTCCTGATGATTCGCTCGCTGCGCTCGCTCATGCCAGCACCTCGCTTCGCCCGCCCCCGTCTGCGCGAGGCGCGCACCTGTCAAAGATTCGCTCGCTCATGGCCGGCACTTCTCCTTGGCGGTGATCTCCGTCATCTGATGCTCGGTGAAGCCGAAGGGCCGCATGAGGTCCAGGAGTTCCCCCGATTTCTTCATCTTGTGCAGCTCGCGGTTGAAGGCGTCGCGCAGATTGGTCTCCGGCGTGCGGAACGCGAAGGCGCCGACGTCGATCACCGGCTTGCCCTTCATGAGCGGCGTGACCTCGGGCGTCGCCTCCGCCTTCGTGGTCCCCGACTGCCGTACGACGTTGCGCACCGTCACGGCCGTGCCGGCGAAGACGTCCACCCGGCCCTGCTCGACGGCCAGCAGACCGGCCAACTGGTCCGGCAGCGTGGTGATGTCCCTGACCCCGGCTTCCTTGGCGTAGCCGAGTTCGGCGTAGCCGACACCGGTGGCCATCCGCGCGCCGGTCCGCGCGATGTCCTGGTAGCTGCGCAGCTTCTTCGGGTTTCCCTTGGGGACGATGAAGGCGTCCAGCATCTGGTACTCGGGGTCGGCGAAGATGACCTGGGCGCAGCGCGCGGGGTTGATGTACATCCCGGCCGCGACCACGTCGAACTGCTGCGAGTTCAGCCCGACGATCAGCGAGCCGAAGTCCGTCGGAAAGGGCTCGACCCGCGGGACGCCGAGCCGCCGGAAGATCGTCCTGGCGATGGTGGGGGAGGAGCCGGTCATCGTGCCGTCGGTGCCGATGTAGCCGTAGGGCTGCTCGCCCGCCAGCCCCAGCGTGACCGAGCCCTTCTTGCGCAGCCGTTCCAGCAGATGCCCGCCGTCCGCGGCGTCGGCGGTCGGCACCCGGCTGCAGGCGCCGAGCGCTCCCATGGCACCCGCCGCGCCGAGCGCCGCCACCCCCGCGAGCAGCGAGCGGCGGCGGATGCCGCTGGTTCGTTGTCCTTGGTTGTCTGACGTGTTCCCCTGTGGTGGAGCCATGGGCGCGCGGCTACCCGAACCGTTCACACATATGCCGATCGTTTCCGGCCCGTCACGTGGGTGCGGGAGATGTTCCGTACGCCGGTATTGCCCCCTACGCTCGGGATATGACCGATCGCTTCATCGAAGTCTCCCTGGACAAGCGCGGCGTGAGCTGCACGGCCAAGTTGCTCGACGACCGCGCACCGATCACCTGCAATGCCGTCTGGGACGCGCTCCCTCTCGGCGGCGATGTCTACCACGCCAAGTACGCCCGCAACGAGATCTACACGCTGGTTCCGCCGTTCGCGCCGCAGGAGCCGCCGCTGGAGAACCCGACGATCACCCCGATCCCCGGCGACCTGTGCTACTTCACCTTCAGCGACACCCAGTTGGGCACCGCGTCGTACGGCTACGAGCAGGAGGCCAAGCACCAGGGCCGCGCCACCGTCGTCGACCTCGCACTGTTCTACGAACGCAACAACCTGCTGATCAACGGTGACGCGGGCTGGGTGCCGGGCATCGTCTGGGGCGCGGTCGTCGACGGCCTGGACCGGATGGCCGACGCCTGCCAGGACCTGTGGCGGGCCGGGGCCCTGGGGGAGACCCTGAACTTCCGCCGGGCCTGAGGAACCCCGGACACGACCTACGCGGCCGGGGGCGGGGGGATCTCCGCGGCCCCGGCCCCGTACAGCGCGTGCGCGACGCGCAGCACCAGCGCGTCCGCGTGCCGCGCGCCGACCAGCTGCACCCCGATCGGCAGCCCGTCGCCGTCCACCCCGCAGGGCAGCGTCGCGGCGGGCTGCTGGGTGAGGTTGAAGGGATAGGTGAACGGTGTCCAGCCTGTCCAGCGGGTGTGTCCGGAACCGGACGGCACTTCCGCGCCCGCCTCGAAGGCGGTGATCGGTTCGGTCGGCGTCACCAGCAGGTCGTAGCCGCGGTGGAAGCCGCCCATCGCCCGCCCCAGCGCCATCCGCACATCGACCGCCGCCAGATACTCCAGCGCGCTGTAGCGGGCACCCCGCTCGCAGATCTCCCGCAGCCCCGGGTCCAGCAGCGCCCGCTCCGCGTCCCCCAGCGGCTGCACCAGCCGAGCCGCGCCGCTGAACCACAGCGTGTGGAACGCCTCCACGGGATCCTCGACGCCCGGGTCGGCCTCCTCGACGTGCGCGCCGAGCCCGGCCAGCCGGTCCGCCACCCCGCGGACCGCCGCGGCGACCTCCGGAGCCACCGGGACGTCCCAGCCCAGCGACGGGCTGTAGGCCACCCGCAGTCCGGCCACCGGGCCGGCCAGCGCCTCCCGGAACGAGCCGGCCACCGGCCCCAGCTGCGACCAGTCCCGCCAGTCGGGACGGCAGACCACGTCCATCATCAGCGCCGCGTCCGCCGCGTCCCGGGTCATCGGACCGACGTGCGCCAGCGTCCCGAACGGGCTCGCCGGATAGTGCGGCACCCGCCCGTACGTCGCCTTGAGCGCGAAGATCCCGCAGAACGACGCCGGGATCCGCACCGAGCCGCCGCCGTCCGTGCCCAGGCTCAGCGGCCCCGCCCCCAGCGCCACCGCCGCCGCACTGCCGCCGCTGGAGCCGCCGGCGGTGCGCCGCGGATCGTACGGATTGCCCGTCACCCCGTGCCGCGGACTGTCGGTGACACCCTTCCAGCCGAACTCCGGTGTGGTCGTCTTGCCGACGAACACCGCGCCCGACTCGCGCAGCCGGGCCACCGCCGGCGCGTCCTCGTCCCAGACCGCACCCTCGGCCCGCACCGTCCGCGAGCCGCGCAGCGTCGGCGTGCCGCGGGTCAGCAGCACGTCCTTGACGGTCACCGGCACCCCGTCCACCGGCCCGGCCGGCTCCCCGCGCAGCCAGCGCTTCGCCGACTCCCCGGCGGCGGCCAGCGCCTCGTCCGCGGTGATCCGGGTGAAGGAGTTGGTGGCGGCCTGGGCGGCGGCGGCGCGCTCCAGTACGGCCGCGGTGACCTCCACGGGGGAGAACTCGCCGGCGGCGTAGCCGGCCGTCAGACGGGTGGCGGTGAGATCGGCGAGGGGGGTCGGTCCGTTCGTCATGCGTCCTCCGAGCGTCGGCGGCCCCGGGCGGGGCGGCGGGCGGGGCGCGGGCCCGCGGCGGCCCGCGGCGTCAGATCACCGGTGCTCACGTGACCGGTACGTACCCGAGCTGCTTGTCGACCACGTTGAGCAGCGGCTCGCCGGCCGCCCACCGGTCGAAGTTGTCCTGGAACTGGTCGGCGAGCGCGTCCCGCCAGCCCAGGGTGTCGCCGCTCATGTGCGGCGAGACGACCAGATGCGGCACGTCCCACAGCGGGCTGTCCGTGCCCAGCGGCTCGCGCTCGAAGACGTCCAGCGCCGCCGCCGCGATCCGCCAGCCGCGCAGCGCCGCCTCCAGCGCCGCCTCGTCGACCAGCGGCCCGCGCCCGACGTTGACGAACCGGGCGCGGCGCGGCATCCGCGCGAACGCCGCCGCGCCGAACAGGCCGCGGGTCTCCTCCGTCAGCGGCGCCGCGCAGATCACCCAATCCGCGTGCGGCAGCAGCCCGTTCAGCGCGCCGGCCGCATGGACCCGGCCGAACCGCGGATCCTCGGGCCGCTCCCGCCGGCCGACCAGATCCACCCTGACACCCAGTGCCAGCAGGGTGGTGCCGATGGCCCGGCCGATCGGCCCGGAGCCCACCACGACGGCGCGGGTGCCGGCCAGCCGCAGCGTCTCGCGGTGCTGCCAGCGCCGCTGCCGCTGCAGCTCCCAACTTCCGTAGAAGTCCTTGGCCATGGCGATCACCAGCCCGGCGACGTACTCGGCGATCGGCTGCTCGAAGACCCCGCGGGCGTTGGTGACGACGGTGTCGTCGGCGATCAGCGCCGGGCTCAGCAGCCGGTCCACGCCGGCGCTCGCGGTGTGCACCCAACGGGGGCGGGGGCCGCTCTCCGGCCACCGTTCACGGATCGCGTCGGAGGTGAAGTCCCAGGCCAACAGCACGTCGGCGGTGGGGAGTCGATCGGACAGCGCCGTCTCGTCGGTGAAGACCACCCGGGCCCGGCCGGCGAGCCGGTCCAGCTTCGGGGGAGGGTCGGAGCCGAGGACGAGAACGGTGCAGTCGGTGCGTGCGGACATAGGCCAGAAACCGTTCTGAAACGTGTGCCCCGTATGCAGGAAGAGGGCGCCGACAGATGCCTGAGATGCGAGGATTGACCACGCTAGGAAGTCGTATCTACCGTGTCAACAACGGCTCTGTCCCGACGTCCCGGCTTGTCCGGCTGCACCACCTCATCCGGCCACTGGCCTGGCCATTCCAGCCCTTCGTGTCTTCTAGGGGCCTTCATGGACGTCTCTTTCCTGGGTGGCCCACAGCCGCAGCTCGGCGTGGGCGTCGTCGCACCCTTCGACTTCGCGCTCGACCGGGAGTTGTGGCGCTGGGTCCCCGACGACGTGTCCCTCCACCTCACCCGAACCCCCTTCGTGCCCGTCGAGGTCAGTCTCGACCTGGCCCGTCTGGTCAGCGAGCACGAGACGCTGCACGCCGCCGTCGAGGCGCTGTGCGCGGTATCGCCCCAGGTCATCGCCTATGCCTGCACGTCCGGCAGCTTCGTCGGCGGCATGGCGGGCGAACGCGCGATGTGCGCGGCCATGTCGCAGGCGGGCGAGGTCCCCTCGCTCACCACCTCGGGCGCGATCATCGACGCACTCCGCGAGATCGACGCCCATCACATCGCCGTCGTCACGCCCTACACGAAATCGGTCACCGACTCCCTGGAGGACTATCTCGGCGAGGCGGGCATCACGGTCACCGGCCGCGCCTACCTCGGACTCACCCGGCACATCTGGAAGGTCCCCTACCGCGACGTCGTCGACATGGCCCGCGCGGCCGTCGTCGGCGGCCCCGAGGCCCTGTTCATCAGCTGCACGAACCTGCCCACCTACGACGTCATCCCGCAGCTGGAAGCCGAGCTGCGGATGCCGGTCCTGTCCGCCAATCAGGTCACGATGTGGGCCGCGCTGCGCGCCATCGGCGTACCGGCCGTCGGCGCGTACCAGGCGCTGCTCGACCCGGTGGCGCGGCGTGGGCCGGCGGCGATGACCGGCACGACCGGCATGACCGGCACTCAGCCGCCGCCCGCCGGCGGACCGGGCGCCACCCCCGAAGCCGCCTTCGCCGGACCCCCGGTCCCGCCCGAGGCGGACCCCGTCGACGGCACCGAACCGCCCCCGTACCTGCCCGACGACCCCGGACCCCAGCCCCCCGTGTGAGGCCGGTCCACCTCCGCCCCGCCCGCCCGCTGCCGGCGTCCCCCGCCGGCAGCCCGCCTCCCGCACCGCACCCCCGTACGCGCACCCGCAAGGGAGAGAACCGCATGGCATCGGTCGGCTTCCTCTACCCCGGCCACTCCGCCGAGGACGACTACCCCCGGCTCGAAGCGCTGCTGGGCGGCACCGTCCGCCTGCCGCTCGTGCACACCGACATCGGCGAGGACGCCCACCGCGTCGACGCCCTCCTGGAGATGGGCGCGGCCCCCCGGCTCGCCGCCGGCGTCGCCGCGCTCAGGGCCCGCGGCGCCGAAGCCGTCGTGTGGGCCTGTACCAGCGCCAGCTTCGTCTACGGCTGGGAGGGCGCCCAGCAGCAGGTGCGGGAGCTGTCGGCCACCGCCGGGCTGCCCGCCTCCAGTACGTCCTTCGCCTTCGCCCACGCCGTCCGGGCGATCGGCGCCCGCCGGGTCGCGATCGCCGCGACCTATCCCGACGACGTCGCCGAGTACTTCCACGCGTTCCTGAAATCCGCCGGCACGGAGGTCGTCGCGACCCGCGGCAGCGGCATCATCACCGCCGCCGAGGTCGGCACCTGGGGCCGCGACGAGGTGCTGGCCCTGGCCCGCGCCGGCGACCACCCCGACGCGGACGCCGTCCTGCTGCCCGACACCGCCCTGCACACCGCCGCCCATCTGCCCGCCCTCGAAGCGGCGCTCGGCAAACCGGTCCTCACCGCCAATCAGGTGACGGCCTGGGAGGGCCTGCGGCTGCTCGGCCGTACCCTCGCCTGCCCGGCACTGGGCTCGCTCTTCTCCCGGGCCGCCCGCGACTGACCGCGACCGGCCCCGGCGGGCACCGCCGGAACCGCCACCCCGGCTCGGGAATAACCGGAGAATTACTCCGGTTGTCCTCCTCGCAGACCCGCCGCGGCAGACCCGTGACGGGGACCGTGACGGCAGTTCAGCGACGCGAGGAGGACCCGCACCGTGAGCGGTGAAGACCAGCAGGCCCCGGGCAACGAAGGCGCGGCCGGCAGCGACGCCCCCGGGGTCGACGGGATCCGGGGCACCGCCCGGGGCACCGCGCCCGTCCCCCTGTCCGTGCTCGACCTGGTGACGGTCGGCGCCGGCAGCACCGCGACCGCCGCGGTCCGTACCGCCGTCGACATCGCCCGCACCGCCGAGCGCCGCGGCTACCACCGCTACTGGGTCGCCGAGCACCACTCCATGCCCGGCGTCGCCTCCTCCTCGCCGGCGGTGCTGCTCGCCCACCTCGCCGCGCACACCGAACGCATCCGGCTCGGCTCCGGCGGCGTCATGCTGCCCAACCACGCCCCCCTGGTCATCGCCGAGCAGTTCGGGACCCTGGAGGCGATGGCCCCCGGCCGCGTCGACCTGGGCCTGGGCCGCGCCCCCGGCACCGACGGCGCCACCGCCGCCGCCCTCCGCCGCACCGAGCGTCTGCAGGAGGGCGCCGATGAATTCCCGCAGCAGCTCGCCGAGTTGACGCGCTTCCTCGACGACTCCTTCCCCGACGGCCACCCGTACGCCCGGATCCACGCTGTCCCCGGCCCCGTCCAGGCCACCTCGCCCGGCGGCGTGCAGTCCCCGCACCGCCCGCCCCTGTGGCTGCTCGGCTCGTCCGGCTTCAGCGCCCGGCTCGCCGGCACCCTCGGCCTGCCGTTCGCCTTCGCCCACCACTTCTCTGCGGCCAACACCGTTCCCGCCCTCGACCTCTACCGCGCGTCCTTCCGCCCCTCCGAGGTCCTCGCCGAGCCCTACGCCCTGATCGGCGTCTCCGCGCTGGCCGCCGAGGACGAGCGGGAGACCCGCCGCCAGGTCCTCACCGGCGCACTGGCCATGCTCCGGCTGCGCACCGGCCGCCCCGGCCTGGTCCCCACGCCCGAGGAGGCCGCCGCCCACCGCTTCGGCGACATCGAGCGCGACTTCGTCGACACCTGGCTCGGCAACGTCGTCCACGGCACCCCCGACGCCGTCCGCCAGGGCCTCGACGACCTCGCCAAGCGCACCGGCGCCGACGAGTTGATGCTCACCGCCAACGCCCACACCGGCGCGGTCCGGCGCCGCTCGTACGACCTCATAGCCGACGCCTACGGACTCCCGCGGGGCTGACGCCCGCCGCCGGCACGGGGCGCGCGGTCAGCCGCAGGCGCGCCCCGCGTCCAGCAGCGCCTCCACCCGGTCCGGCGCCACCGGCCGGGAGTAGAGCCACCCCTGCCCGGTGTCGCAGCCGATGCGGCGCAGCCGCTCGGCCTGCTCGGCGCTCTCGACGCACTCCGCGGTGACGGTGAGGCCGAGCCGGTGCGCCAGCGCGACCAGCGCCTCCACGATCATCTCGTCCGCCGGGTTCGGGTGCTCCTGCGACCGGAAGCCGTGGACGAACGACCCGTCCAGCTTCAACACGGACACCGGCAGCCGGCTGAGATAGGCGAGGTTGGAGTAGCCGGTGCCGAAGTCGTCGATGGCGATCCGTACGCCCATGTCGCTGAGCGCCTGCAGCGCCTGCAGCGGCCGGCCGGCCGAGCCCATCACCGCCGACTCGGTCAGCTCCAGCTGGAGCAGCCGCGGCGGCAGCCCGGTCTCCGCCAGGATCCCGGCGACATCGGCCACCAGGTCGGAGTCCCACACCTGACGTACGGCCACATTCACGCTGACGAACAGCGGCTGGCCGCCGGGGTGCGCCAGCTGCCAGGCCCGCGCCTGATAGCAGGCCCGCTCCAGCACCCAGCGCCCCAGTTCGACGATCGCGCCGTTCTCCTCTGCCAGCGCGATGAACCGATTCGGCGACAGCACCCCGAACTGCGGGTGCCGCCAGCGCACCAGCGCCTCCACGCCCTGCGCCCGGCCGTCCCCCAGCCCGACCAGCGGCTGGTACTCCAGGGTGAACTCACCGCGGTCCACGGCCGGCCGCAGCGTGCTGGACAGCGCCTGCCGGGTCATCCGGTGGGCGTTGCGCTCCGGGTCGAAGAGCGTCCAGCGGGCCTTGCCGTCCTCCTTGGCCCAGTACAGCGTGGTGTCCGCGGCCTGCATCAGCCCGGTCGCCGTCGTGCCGCTCGCGGTCCGCTCCACGACGCCGATGCTCGCCGACACCGACAGCCGCTGCCCGGCCAGGTCGAAGGGCCGCTGCAGCGCGTCCAGGACGCACTGCGCCAGCTCGGCCACCTGGTCGGTGCCGGTGGAGTCCTCGACCAGCAGCGCGAACTCGTCGCCGCCCAGCCGCGCCACCAGGTGCCCGCCGCGGCCCGGACCGCGGTCCGCGGAGCTCTCCGCACAGCGCGTCAGCCGCTGCGCCACGGCGCTCAGCAGCCGGTCGCCGACGCGGTGCCCGAGGGTGTCGTTGACGGCCTTGAAGCCGTCCAGGTCGAGGTAGCACAGCCCGATGCGGCCGGTGCCGGCCGGCTCGAAGGCGGCCGTCTCCAGGGCCGCGCTGAGCCGCTCGAAGAACAGCGCCCGGTTGGGCAGCCGGGTCACCGGATCGTGCATCTGCAAATGCCGCAGCCGGGCCAGCAGATCGTGCCGGTCGCTGATGTCCGATACCGACAGCAGCACCCGCTCCTCGCCGCCCGCCGGTCCGTCGGTCACCGGCTCGACGGTCACCTCCACCCATACGGAGTTCCCGTCGGACTGTTTGAGGCGGCGGGTGCAGCGCAGCCGGTCGCTGCGGCCGCACAGCACCTCGCGGTAGGCGGTCCACACCCGGGGGTCGGCGCCGAGGTCGGTGAGGTCGGCGGCGGTGGCCGCGACCAGGTCGTCCGGGTCGGCGCCGACCAGTTCGCCGAAGGCCGGGTTGGCGGCCAGCACCAGCCCGTCGCGGTTGAGGACCGCCATCGGGTGCCGGGAGGCGTGGAAGGCGGCGCGGTAGTCGCCGAGTGAGGCGGCGGTGTCGTCGCAGCGCGCCGAACCGTCGCACGGCGCCGCCGGGGTGGTCCGGTCGGTGCCGGATTCTTTGGTCGTACCATCACGCTCGGTCACCGAGGGCAGTGTCGCTCCCGGCGTGCGGCCCGTACCGTCGGGGTGTCCGCTCACTGCTCGCTCCCGCATGGCGCTTGTCTCGTGACGGAGGGGGGACCTCGCGCTGGAAAGTGTGGCGATCATAGAGGCTGGCGCAACGGCCGATCCAGCGACGTAGCCGTGACCATCCGCACGCATGACGGAACTTCAGCCATTTCTGCCCGGCTCTGTTCGCACCGTTTGCCCCTTTGGTCGCTTGTGACTTTCCGTTACGGGACACAGGGGACTCGCCGGTCACTCATATGGGGTTCCAGAACAGGACGAATAGCATTAAATCGCCTCAGGGTAGGTGGGTGTCCCGAATCCGTCCCTGGAGGTCCATGTGCTGCGCCGCCAGACCCCCCGGGGGGTGGACAGCCGCCGAATGCGGCGCATCGCAGCCGTTCTCACCTCCCTGACCGCGCTGATCGCGACCTCCATCGTGGCCGGTCCGGCCACTGCTTCCGAGGCTTCCCTCTCCTGCGCCCTGGGACGCACCGACGCCCACCACTCCGAAGGCGTCGACGGCTGGAACGACGCCTACCCGCGCCCGAATCGCACCCTTGACGCGGTGATGATTTTTCTGTCGTTTCCGGACGCCCGCCCCACGACCACCCCGCAGCAGCTCTCCGGGGACTACTTTCCCGCCACGTCCCGCTTCTTCGACCGCGCCTCCTACGGCACCTTCACATTGCGCCCGCACATCCAGAATCACTGGGTCCGGATGCCGCACCCGTCCACCTCGTACGGGATACAGCGCGACTGGGATTCCGGCCGGCGCGCCGGCTACCTCCGCGACGCGGTCGCCGCCGCGCACCCCTCGGTCGACTTCAGCCGCTACGACCTGGTCTACCTCGTCGCCGACCCGGGCGCCCCCGGCGTCGACTCGGACGCCACCAAGGTCGTCAACCTCGACGAGCCGATGCAGGTCGACGGCGTCGAGCTGCGCCGCTTCGTCACCGTCTTCGAGCACAGCCCGCCCGACCGCAACGTCCTCGCCCACGAGACCGGCCACGTCTTCGACCTGCCCGACCTCTACCACCGCCCCCAGCAAGGCAAGCGCGACTGGGACACCTATGTAGGGGACTGGGACCTCATGGGCAGCCAGTTCGGGCTGGCCCCCGAACCCTTCGCCTGGCACAAATGGCGCCTCGGCTGGATCACCGACGGCCAGGTCGACTGCGTCGAGCCCGCCCACCCCACCATGCACGCGCTGCGCACCCTGTCCGCCCCCGAGGAACCCGGCGACCGCCACCGCACCCGCCTCCTGGTCGTCCGCACCGGCCGGGACAGCGCGCTCGCCATGGAGGCCCGCGGCGCCGTCGGCAACGACCGCAACATCTGCACCGAGGGCATCCTCGTCTACCGGGTGCTCAGCGGAACCGCGTCCGGGTCCGGCCCGGTCCAGGTGCTGGACGGCCACCCCGGCACCTCGGCCTGTTGGGGCACCTCCGTCTACCCGCCGCTCGCCGACGCCCCCCTGGGCGTGGGGGAGAGCATGAACGACACCCGGGACGGCGTACGCGTCCAGGTGCAGGGGCGGACGGCCGGCGGGGACTGGGTGGTCAAGGTGAGCCACAGTTCCTGACCGGCGCGGAACGGACACGACGAAGGCCCCCACCGGAGTGGGGGCCTTCGTCTGTCGGTGCGCCGCCAGGGACTCGAACCCCGGACCCGCTGATTAAGAGTCAGCTGCTCTAACCAACTGAGCTAGCGGCGCCTGCTGACGGGGAAAACATTAGCATCCTGGCCGGGGAGGGCAAAAATCGATTCCCCTCAGCCCCGCGTGGCCGTGGTATCCAAGGGCTGAGCAGCGCTTTCGCGGTGCGTGCGGGCGCCTTCCCGGTCGGCCGCGAGCGTGCTCCGCGCCGCCCCCACGCAGGCCCACAGCAGGATGTCCGGGCCGGGCAGCCAGGGGGCGCGCACATCGGGGGCGACCAGCCAGCGGGACGCGCCGGACGCGGCCGGGTCGTCCTCGGCGGCGGCGCCGGGCGTATGGGGGCGGGGGTGCAACGCCGGGACCGTCACCGCGTCGCCGCCGCCGTGGCACAGCAGCGGCGGCACCGCCGCGGCCCACTCCTCCCAGGCCAGCAGCGCGGGCAGTCGCTGGGCGGTGCCCGGCGCGGCGAAGATCAGCAGCCGCCCGCGGTGTACGGCCACCGGCCCCGAGCCCGGTCCCGCCGACCACAGCCGGTCCGCCATGCGCCGCCCGAAGAGCACCGGCGCGTTGATCACGTCGAAGACGGCGCCGCACGGCAGCACGCTCGGCGCCGTGGGCCGCTCCGCCCACAGGGCGTGCATGCTGCCGGGGTACGGGCTCGCCGAGGCGAGCCAGTCGGCGCCGGCGAGCGTGACGTACGCGGTGGTGGGGAGGGCCGGGGCCCGGGTGGTCCCGGGCGGCCGGCCGCGCAGGCCGGGTCCCCCCGGCCTCCGGCCCGGGGGACCCCCGTGCTCCGCTCGTCCCCGCCTGTGCGAGGCACGCCCCTCATGGTCGACCGACTCGCTGTGCTCGCTCATGCGGACAGGTCTACCGAGGCATCGCGTACCGGCAGGGCTGATTGGCGGAAACCGGGACAGGACGGTACGGCAGGGAGTATCTTCCGCTCCCCGCATATGCCAGCGGCTCATGATCTTGGACCATGAGCCGTCGTGGGGTGGGTGGGGCCGGAGTGCCTCCTGGGGGGCTGGTTCCCGGGGTCAGTCCATGTCGCCCAGCACCGCGCTGCCGCTGCGCATCAGGCTGCGGCCGAACTCGACCATCTTCTGCGCGTAGTCCTCGGTCCACTCCGCCCGCTCGGCGAGCACCGACAGCGGCAGCCGGTCGAAGCGGCGGGGGTCGGTCAGCTGGGCGGCGGCGACCGCCTGGAACTCCGTGGCGCGGTCGGCCGCCGCCCGGAACGCGAGCGTCAGCTCGGTCGCCCGGCCCAGCAGCGCGCCGGGATCCTCCATCGACTCCAGGCCGAAGAAGTGCTCGGGGTCGGCGGTGGCCTCGGGGGGCTCGAAGAGCAGCTGCGCGGGCTTCATGCGCCGGTAGCCGGACGCCGTACCGCGGGGATCGGGAGCCGGTCGCGGCTCGGACATGTACCTACCTCCAGGGTTGTCTGCCGCATTCCATTGTCCCGCCGTGCGCAAGTAGGCCCCCTGGTGAGTGATCCGCCCGCCCCGGGGGCCGGTCGGCCGGGTGCCGGCGGTCGGGGTGCCGGTGGGGTGGTCACGGGCGCCGGGTGGCGTGGCCCACAGGCCGGTAGCCGGACCGGTGGCCCGTAGCGCTCAGATCCGCCACCTCACCCGGTGTTCCGCGAGGTGGGCGAGGACGGCGTGGTCGGCCTCCCAGCCGTCCGGGCCGTTCCCCTTGGCCGCCTCCGGCGGCGTGCCGGACTCCGTCCTGCGAAGTGGCGGCGACGAGCTCGGCGCTCGTCGGCCGGGTGCCGGGGCGCGACGGTCAGGGACGCCAGACCACCCGGTGCTCGGACCAGTGATCCCATGTGGACATCATGGCCTCCCAGCCGTCCGGGAACTTGACCGTGACGCCCAGCTGGACCGGCTCCGTCGAGGGGTGCTCGTCCAGGAGGTCGGCGACGCCGGCGCGGGAGACGACGAGGCAGGCGTGGCGGTGGCGGGAGGCGAGCACGCAGAGCCGGCCGGTCTCCAGGTGGAAGGCGGTGGCGTCGGGGCGCCCGGAGAGCGGGTGCAGGACGACGGTGACGTCGAACTCGCGGCCCTGGAGGCGGTTGGCGGTGTCCACCGCGACACCGGTCACGCCCAGCCCGGCGAGGGCCGCGCGGACCGCCGCGGCCTGGTCCCGGTGCGCGGTCCCGACGGCGATCCGGGCGGGGGTGAGCGGTGCCGGATCGGCGGAGTTCTCGCTCGTGGCGGCACCGCCGCGGTCCAGGAGGCGGCGGACGGCGAGCGCCACGGCCCGGACCGCCTCCGGGTCCGTACGGGGCGTGTGGCGGGCGGGGAGTTCGAGCAGTCCCCAGCCCGTCTCGGCCGCCTCGTCCAGGGCGCGGTCCACGGCCGACCCGTCGCCCGGTACGCCGAACGCCAGCCGCCGGTCGCCGTGGCCGGTGCCGCTGCGGAACGGCGTGTACGGGTAGAAGGCGCGGGAGACCAGGGGCGCGGCGGAGGCCGGCAGCCGCCAGGAGACCGGAAGGCGGTGCTGGGGCAGGTCGGGGTTGTGGGCGAGGAGGGTGGAGACGGCGCTGGCGGAGGGGTCGTAGGCGAGACCGGCCCACTGCTCGGCGCCCACGATGCTGAACGGGTCCAGCTGGCCCGGGTCGCCGACGAACAGCGCGCGCTCGAAGAGCCCGGCGACGCTCAGCAGCGCGTCGGAGCGCATCTGGTACGCCTCGTCGACGATGGCGTGCCGCCAGGGCTCGTCGACCTTGGTGTAGGCCCATTTCGCGGCGGTGGACACGACGACGTCCATCCCGGCGAGGTCGGCGATCCGGGCGGAGGTGCGGACGGCGGGGAGTTCGGCGAGCGCGGGGTCGAAGGAACCCGGCTCGCTGCTGTGCAGACGGCCCACGGGGAGGTCGGGGTCCTTGCCGGCCAGCC
Organism: Streptomyces sp. YGL11-2; assembly: GCF_050054615.1. Classification (NCBI taxonomy): domain Bacteria; kingdom Bacillati; phylum Actinomycetota; class Actinomycetes; order Kitasatosporales; family Streptomycetaceae; genus Streptomyces; species Streptomyces sp. YGL11-2. The sequence continues at coordinate 41,874 of NZ_JBNHIN010000032.1, read as the reverse complement.
GGAGGACCAGGTCGTCGACCTGGGCGTTGGTCTGCGCGACGACCATCAACGGGCGCCCCGCGGCGGCCAGTTCGCGGGCGGCGCGGACGACGAGGGTGGACTTCCCGGCGCCCGGCGGGGAGTCCACCACGACGCCGCGGTGGGTGCTGTGGAGGGTGTCGTGCAGGATCGCTTCGGTCGCGCGGCCGGCCGCGGCGCCGGGGTCGAAGGGCTGCCGGACGCCGCCCGGCCGGTCGTGGTGAAGGTCCGTCATACCGCGGCGCCTGCCGGGGAGTCGGCGGAACGGGGCATCACAGGAAGTCCTCCGCGGTGACGGTGTCGGGGGCGGGAATCGGGGCGGTGGGCGGGAGATGTGGGGTGGCACCTGTGGTGCCGGAGGTGCCGGGCGGCGGGCCGCCGTGGGTCCAGGGGGTGTCCTCCGGGTCCGGCAGGCCGGGGCCGCCGCGCGGGGCGTGCTCGAAGAGCGTCCAGCACACCGCGTCGCCCGGCTCCGGGACCGACCCGGGCTCGGGGGTCTTCCCGCGGCCCATACCGCCGGTGAGCCGCACCACCAGGGTCCCCGGCTCCCCGGCCCCGTACGCCACGAACTCGGCGGTCTGGCTGCGGCCGTCGGTGAGCACGCGGTGGAGCTTGGCGTTTTCGTCCAGTTGGGGGCGGTCGGCGGTGCGCAGTGTCACCAGGGGGCGGGGCATCGGCCGCCTGCCCTCGGAGTAGGCCATCTCGACGGCGGTGACCGTGCCGTGCAGCGCCTCCCCGGCCAGCCGGCGGGCGGCCATGACCAGGGTGTCGTCCAGGGCCTCCTGGGCGTCCAGCTGGGCCTGCGCGCTCTCCCGGGCGGACAGCTTCTGGGCGGCGGTGACGGCGTCGTCCTGCCGGGGCTGCGGCGGCTCCCCGGCGCGGATCCGGTCGCGGTGCGCGGTGTACGACCAGCGGTCGCGCCTCCAGCGGTCGGCGACCCGGGCGCCCTCCGGGAGACCGCGCAGCAGGTCGATGCCCTGCCACACGGCGTCCCAGGTGGGCCGCAGTTGGCTCTCGACGAGGGTGCGGACCTCTTCGGCGGCGCCGGGCAGGCCGGCGTCGTAGCGGGCCATCGCGGGGGCGAGCAGCCGGTTGTCGAACGCCGGGTCGGTGGCGGGCCCGGCCGGCGGGCACCGCAGCTGTCCGCCGTCGTCGCGCGCCGCCTCCGCGTACTCGGCCGCGTCCTGGCCCCGTACGCCCGGCGGCGGGGCGATCCAGGCGAGCAGCGCGCCCAGGTGCTGGTCCTCCAGGACGCTCTGGCCGGTCGCCCAATGGCGGGTCAGCAGGCCCGTCATGGACAGCAGCAGACAGGCGCCCGGCACCCGCGCCCGCTCCCCGAAGTGGGTGAACCAGCGGCCCAGCAGCGGGACATGGGGCGGTGCGGGATGCGGCGCCGCCGGCTCCTGCTCCGCCGTACGCCGAAACCGCATCGAGCGGCCCAGGAGCCGCACGTACTCGATGCCGGCGGTGCTCGGGACGATCAACTGCGGCGCGTCCGCGCACAGTTCGACCTGCACCGGGACCTTCTTTCCGGTCTCCGGATCGGTCTCCTTGCGCTCCTCCGACTCGACGTCGTCGGCGAAGCCGTCCACGTACGGCAGCACCGACTCGGCCAGTTCGGCCAGGAAGGCGAACCGCAGATCGCGGTCGCGCGGCTGCGGGACGGTCAGCAGCAGCGGCTTCTCCCGGTCCGTGCCGACCAGCGCGCCCAGGGGGGCGCCGGCCTCACCGGCCGTGGTCAACGGGACGAACACCAGCGGGCGTTCGGAGAGATGGCGGTGCCGCACCGTGGTCAGCGGCTGGGCGCGGCCCGCGGCCACCGCCTCCATCCGAGCCAGCGTCTCGATCAACGACATCCCGGCCCCCCGTCGCGCGGGGCCGGTACGGCGGCGGACAGCGCCTCGGCGCGCAGTGCGGCGGCCCGGCGCAGGGCCGCCACGGCCGGATCGTCGGGGGCATCGGGATCGTCGGGGGCATGGGGGGCATCGGAGGCGTCGGGGCCGCTCGCGGCGGCCAGCACCTCCTCGATGGTGCGCAGGCCGCCCAACTCGCCCCGTACGCCCCGGCCCAGGGCCGTCACCGACCCCTCCTGGCGGGACCGCCCGCGGCAGTGGAAGGCCAGTTCGCAGGCGGCCAGGCACTCCGGGGCGTAGGCCGCTTCCACCGCGTCGACGGCCGCGGCCAGCTCCTGGGGCGGGCGGGTCGGGGCGCCGTCGCCGTCCGTCCCGAGGTCGAAGGTGGTGCCCGGGGGGAGCGCGGCGGCGATCTCCTCGACGCGGGTCAGCCGGCTCAGCTGGCGGCGGGTGGTGGCCAGCTGCTTGCGGACGTCGACGGCCGCGCCCGCGGGGAGGTTGGAGAAGTCCTTGGGGCAGACCAGCAGCACCCGGTCGCGGACCCGGGCGGGGCGGCCGGTGCGCGCCGCGACATGCCCGGCGACCGCCTCCAGGGCGAGGACGTACACCGCGGCCTGCCGGGCGGCGGCGCCCACCTTGGCGGCGTCCGCGGCACCGTCGATCATCGGAAAGGACTTGATCTCCACGACCGTCCAGCCGCTGTCCGGATGCACCACCACCGCGTCCGGCTCCACATAGGCCGGCGACCCGGCCACCTCCAGGGCCAGCATCGGATGGTCCAGCAGCGCCCAGCCGCCGGCCGCGGTCGCCTCGCGCAGCGCCAGCGCCGTACGCGCCGCCCGGCCCTCGGGCCCGGCCGCGGACAGATCGGGCCGGGCGACCGCGTCGGCCTCCGGCGCCGGGCCGTCCGGCGCGAGCCGCTCGCACACCAGCCGCAGCAGCTCCGCGCCGCCGTCCGCCTTCACCCGCGCCTCGAAGGAGTTGCCGCGTACCAGGGCGAACTGCGACTGCCCGTACGCCGCGGGGGAGCCCAGCGCGCGGGCCAGTGCGGCCTTGTCGACGCCCGCGCCGTCCAGCAGGGCGCGACGCCGGCAGCCGGGGTTGGCGGCGAGCGCGGCTAGCGCGCGGGCGTCCAGCGACCGGGGGCGCACCCCGGCTCCGCGCAGCGCGCTCAGACTCCGCCGCAGGCTCGGGGCCGGCGCGGGCACGGGAACCACCGGAGCGGCGGGCGCCGCGCCTCCTGCTCCGGCCGCCGTGGGTCGACTCTCGCGGGAAACGTTCACCCGCCGAAGTCTGGCATCCGCCACCCACAAGCAGGGCCGCCCGGTGCCGTCCGGCGCGGTGCGCGATGATGGAAGGCCCGCGGTCAACGCCGCCCGCGCCGACACACGCACGACGAGAAGCCGGGAAACCGGCGAGAGGTACGACCCATGGCAGCGCGCATTCTCCTGGCCAGGCACGGGCAGACGGAGTGGTCCCTTTCCGGCAGACACACCGGACGGACCGACATTCCACTGCTGGACGAGGGGCGGCGGGGCGCCAAGCTGCTGGGTGAGCGGCTGCACCGCGCGCCGTGGGACGGGCTGCCGGGCGTCGAGGTCCGCACCAGCCCGCTGGTGCGGGCCAAGGAGACCTGCGAACTGGCCGGGTTCGGCGAGCGGGCCGCGGACTGGGACGCGCTGCTGGAGGTCGACTACGGCGCCTACGAGGGGCTGACGCCGGCCGAGATCAAGGCCGGGCGGCCGGACTGGCTGCTGTGGCGGGACGGGGTGCCCGAGGGCGAGACGCTCGCCGAGGTCGCCGCGCGGGCGGACGAGGTGGTCGCCTGGGCGCGGTCCGCCGACCGCGATGTGCTGGTCTTCGCGCACGGCCACATCCTGCGCGCCCTGGGCGCCCGCTGGCTGGGTCTGGACATCTCGTTCGGGGCCCGCATCCGGCTGGAGCCGACGTCCCTGTCGGTCCTCGGCTGGGCGTACGGCGAGCCGGCGATCGAGCGGTGGAACGACACCGGGCACCTCGGCTGACCGGTGGCCGCGGGCCTCAGACCGGCTGCCGCCCCGCCGACGCCGCGTGCTGCTCCAGGAATTCCGGGACCGGGCGGCAGCTGCGGTACGGGCGGAGCTTCCGGGCGGTGCTGTCCAGCATCGCCCGGATACGCGCCGAGCGGACCTGCTCCAGCAGCGCCAGCGCCCGGATACCCGCAGCGGCGGCCTCCTCGGGGGCGCCGCCGGCCGCGAGGTTGCCGGCCAACTCCGCGGTGAACAGGGCGATGTTGCGGGTGAAGTGAGGATCCTGCAGAGCGACCGCCCGGCGCGCGTGCTCCGCCGCGCGCCCCGTCTCGCCCAGCGCCGACCAGCACTGCGCCTCAAGGCCCGCCAGTTCGGCCTCGCCGTAGAAGGTCATCCACTCCGGGTCGCGTTCGCCCGGCCCGGCCGCGAACAGCCGCTCGGCCCGCGCCAGCGCCTGCTCGCACCCCGTACGGTCCCCGAGCCCGGCCCGGCCGCCGGCCTCGCGCAGTGCCAGCAGCGACCGCAGCCGCGGCGAGGAGAGCTGCTTGGCGGCCTGCTGGGCGGCCTGCGCGGCGCGTACCGCCTCGCGCGGGCGCCCGGCGTCGCGGGCCAGGAACGCGGTGTTGCAGAAGGCGTGCGCCTCCAGGGCGGCGTCGCCGCAGACCCGGGCCGTGGACAACGCCTCGGCGTAGTGCGAGCGGGCGTCGTCGAAGCGGCCGGAGTCGTGCGCCAACCAACCCACGGAGATGGCGAGTTCGCCCGCGCCGGCCTGCAGCCGGTCGTAGACCGCGCGGCGCTGTACGCCGGAGTCCAGGAGCTCGTAGGCGGCGCGCAGCGGCTGGGTGGCGCGGGGGTAGAGGCCGTCGGCGCCGTGCCGGTCGTCCAGCAGGCGGATCCGGCGGACGGCTTCCTCGACGGCGGTGGCCTCGGTGGCGCCGGCCCGGCCGCCGGGCGGTGTACGGGGGCCGGGGACGGTGGCGACGGCGGCGGATCCGTCGGGGCCGAAGGGGTCGCCGGGCCAGAGGCCGGCCAGGCCCAGGGCGGCTGCCGGGCCGCCGGTGATGAACGCGCGACGCAGCACGTCGCTCTCCTCGCAGATCTGGATACGGGTATCGCGGTGGTCGGGGTCGGTTGCCAGGGGCGCGGCGCTGACCACCGGTGCGGGCACCGTTCCCCAAGCTCTCGCATCCGTTCGAGCAGGGGAGGCCCCCATCACCGGGGCGGCTGATGCCGCGCCTTCGCGCCGCGCCCCCCGTCCGCGCACCGTCTCCCGCGGCGTGAACCCCATGTCGGGCAGCGTCAGGCCCGGGAACATGTGCCGGAACACCCGCTCGTAGGCGTAATTCGGACACCGGATCTCCCCGGACTCGACGCGGCCCACATAGCGGGCGTCGCACGAGACCTGCTCGCCGATCTCACGGGCGGACCGTCGGACCGCCGCCGCGAACTCACCCGGCGACAGCCGGCCGCGCAGCTGCCGGAAGGCGGTGTTCGGGCGGACGGGTACGGTGCGGGACGACGCTGATCTTGCGGCTGGCGACGCCATGGCGGACCCTCTCCGTGCCCTCTCCGTGCCATCTTGCGGCGATGCCGCATCCTGGCGGTGCGGCGGGACGACGGTACCGGCTGTGACGGGTCCGGCACCCAGGGTTTGGCTACAAACCGGATATCTCACCCACGATCCGCCATGAAGTGCCATCCTTTGCAGCGTTCCGCCGCCGTAGCTGTTGACGCGTCCGGCCGTTGAAGACGGTGTAAAGGGTGTGGCGCGTGCATTGAGGAGGGGTTCTCCGTGTGGGAGACCGGCGTGAGCAGGGGCGGCAAGGAGTCCGCGGGCCAGGCCGCCGGGCACGGCGGGCGTGCCGCGCCCGGCGGCGTACCGTCCCAGCCCTGCGACCTCGTCACGGTGCCGGCCCGGCAGGGCCTGGAGGCGGTCGACATCCTGCGGCTGCGGGACGGCGTCGGCCCGGTCCTGCACGACGGCGCCTGCGACACCCTGGGTTTCCTGGTCCCGCCGGGGACCGCCGACGGCTGGGACGTGCCGGGCAGCGCCTGCACGCAGACGTACGGCCGCGGTGTCGCCCCGGGCGGCGGCGAGGGCGCGGTCGTCGACCCGCCGGTGACCGGCACGGGCTGGCTGGTGCCGCCGGAGGGGGCGTACGCGGATGCCACCGACCCCGTGGTGCTGCGCGCGGCGCTGGGCGAGGCGGCGCGCACCATCGAAGCCGTCGACCGCTGCCAGTGAGGCGGGGGTGTGGGGCCGCCGGCTGATGCCGGGCGGCCCCTTCGGTGTGCCCGGGGCGGGCCGGGGCGGTGGCCGCGGAGGCGGTGCGCCACGCGGCGGCCGGGCCGCGGACGGACGGAACGCGGGGGCCGGATGCGCCGGTTACCGGGAGGCGGTCCGGCGGGCCGGCGACGGAGCCGGGGAGGGGTCCGGCAGCGCGACGCCCGGGGGCAGGGCGGGCGACGCGGGCCCGGCCGGCTGCGGGGCGGGCACCGGCGCGGGGCGGCTGCGGCGGCGCGCCGAAGCGACCGCCGCCTCGTAGACGGCCATCAGGTCCTGGGCGCTGCGCTCGATGTCGTAGCGCCACACGACCGGGGGCACCGGCAGCCGGCCCGGTCCGGTGCGCCGCAACTCCCGCAGCTCGGCCGTGAGTTCGTGCACGACGGGGCTGACGCGGCGGGCTCCGGGGGCCTGGTCCTCCGGCAGGTCGTCGACGGCCGGGCAGCTGCCGTAGAGCACGTGCAGCCCGGACGCCAGCGCCTCGACGGCGGCCAGCCCGAACGCCTCGTCCGGGGACGGTGAGACGAAGACGTCGATGGCGGACAGCAGACCGGGGATGCTGGGGGCGTCGCCGGCGGCCGGCCGCTCCGCCCCCTCGCGGGCGCCCAGCAGCCGGATCCGGTCGCCGGAGCCGAACTGCTCCGCCAGCCGCTGCAGCGGCTCCCGCTCCGGCCCGTCCCCGGCCAGCAGCAGTTGCACGCCCGGGAGCCGGGTGACCGCCCGCACCAGGACGTCGAACCGTTTGCCGGGCACCAGCCGGCCGACCCCGCCGACCACGAAGGCGTCGGTGGGCAGGCCGAGCCGGGCGCGCACGGTGGCCCGGGTGGCCGGGTCGTACGCGAAGCGGTGCGCCTCGACGCCGTTGGGGACGACGTGGATCCGCCGCTCGGGTACGCCCCAGCGGTGCAGCCGGGCGGCCACGGTGTCCGAGACGGCGACCGTCGCCGACCCCAGCCGCTCGGTGGCCCGGTAGAGCGCGCGCACGCCCCGGGTCAGCCGGCGCCCCTCGATGACCGCGTCGCCCAGGGAGTGCTCGGTGGCGACCACGGCCCGAACGCCCGCCAGCCGCGCGGCGATCCGGCCGTAGACGCAGGCCCGGTAGAGGTGGGTGTGGACGAGGTCGTAGCCGCCGGCGCGGATCAGCGCGGCCAGGCGGGGGATCGCGCTCAGATCGCGGTTGTCGGTCATGCCGAGGTGGGTGACGGGGATGCCGTCCGCCTCGATGGCCGCGGCGAGCGGGCCGGGGGTGGTCAGGGTGATGACCTCGCAGCGGGCGGGCAGCCGGCGCAGCAGCAGACGCAACTGCAGCTCGGCGCCGCCCACTTCGAGGCCGGTGATGACATGCAGGACTTTCACCGGATGCCTCCAGGGGTTACGGCCAGGGTGGTCTCGTCAGCGGCCGGGGTGGCCTGATCGGTGGGCGGCGCGGTGGCGGGGGCGGCCGGCGGCGGCACCGCCCCGGTCACGGCGGGCGCGCTCACCGCCGCCGCCGGTGGAGCGGACGGCACGCCGTCCGCAGCAGGATCCGGACGTCCTGCCACGGCGACCAGCTGTCGATGTAGAGGTTGTCGAAGCGTGTGCGCTCCTCAAGGGAGGCGTCCTCGCGCAGCCCGTGCACCCGCGCCGGCCCGATGATGCCGGGCGCCATCCGGTGCCGGGCCGCGTAGCCGGCGCAGCGGTGGGTGAACTGCTCGGCGAGGACGGGGTGTTCGGGGCGCGGTCCGACCAGGCCGAGGTCGCCGCGCAGGACGTTCCACAGCTGCGGCAGCCCGTCCAGCGACGTGCGCCGCAACAGCCGGCCGACGGAGCCGGCCCGCGGGTCGCCGGCCGCGTTCCCCCGTGCCGCCGGTCCCTCCGCTTCCCCGGGCCCGAGCGTGCGGAACGTGAGGAGGGTGAAGGGGCGCCCGCCCCGGCCGACGCGCTCCCGCCGGCAGAGCACCCCCGGCCCGTCCAGCAGCCGTACGGCCAGCGCGCAGCCCGCCAGCAGCGGAGCCGTCGCCACCAGCGCCACCGCGGCCAGCGCGAGATCCAGCAGCCGCTTCGGCGGGCCGCCGGGCCGCGGGTTCGCCGGCTCCCACGGCCGGCAGGCGAAGCCCCACAGGTGGCCGGTGCCCGGCTCCGGCGGGCGGCCGTCGCGAGCCGCCCCGGCCCCGGCCAGCCAGACCGCCGAGCCCTGGGCGAGGAACCGGCGCAGCAGCGCCGCGGTGTCCGGGGCGTGCTCCGGCGGCACCAGGAACACCGCGTCGCGCACCGTGTGCCGGATGACGGCCCGGGTGATCTCCTCGGCGGAGCCGAGCCACGGCAAGGCGGTGTGCGCCCCGCCGGGCGGTACCGGGCCGCACGCCACCAGGCCCACCGGGCGCAGCCCGTACTCCGGGTGCGCGGTGAGCGCGGCGGCGAGCTGCCGGGCGGCCGGGTCCGGGCCGACGAGCAGCGCGGCGCGCGGCCGGCGCCGGAGGACGCCGCGGCGCACCCGGTACACCGCGGCCCGGCCGGCGCACGCCAGCACCGCCTGCACTGCCACCGCGCCCAGCAGGACCGCCGGATGCGGCGGCTGTCCCGGGCGCAGCGCGGCCACCGCGCACCAGCCGGCGGCGGCCCGGACCAGCAGCGGCGGCAGCTCGTTCAGCGCGGCCGGCGCCGGCCCGGGGCGGTAGAGCCCGGCGCGCGCGTGGAGCAGCAGCAGTCCGGCCGCCAGCGCGCCGAGCAGCGCAGGCGCCGGTCCCGGGCCGGGCGGCAGGAAGGCCGCCCCGGCAGTGGCCAGCAGGTCCGCGGCGATCAGCGCGGCGTTGGTGGCCCGGTGCGGTGCGGCCCCGCCGGGGCGGGCCGGCGGCAGTGGGCAGTGGGCCGGGCGGCGGGGCGGGTGGACCGCGGCGGCCGGGGGCCCGGCGGGCGCCGGGGGCAGGCCCCGGGGGCGGGACGCGTCCGCCCGCTCCGTCGTCATCGCCGGACCCGGTCCCCGGCCGGCGGGCGCGGTACGGCGAACAGTTCGCGGTACACGTTCAGCACCGCGCCCGCCGTCCGCCGTACGTCGTGGGCCGCCCGTACGTGCTCCCGGCACTGCTGGGCCAGCGCCCGCCGCCGCTCGCCGTCGGCCAGCAGATCGCGCATCGCCCGGGCCAGCGCGGCCGGCTCGTCCGGCGGCACCAGGCAGTCGACCGCGGCCCCGGGCGGCAGGCACTCCCGGGCCCCGCCGACATCGGTGACCACCACGGCCCGGCCGCAGGCCATCGCCTCCAGAGGGGCCAACGCCATGCCCTCCCAGCGCGACGGCAGCACGACGAGGTCCGCCGCCCGGTACCAGGGGACGGCGCTGTCGGCGGCGCCCGCGAACCGCACCCCGGGCGGCGCGGCCCGGCGCAGCGCCGCCCGGTCCGGGCCGTCGCCGACCAGCACCAGCCGGGCGTCCGGCACCGCCGCGACCACCTCGGGCCAGGCCCGCAGCAGCGTCAGTTGACCCTTCTGCGGGCAGAGCCGGGCCATGCACACCACCAGCGGCGCCCCGGCCGGGAGCGCCGGCTCCCGCAGTGCGGGCAGCGACGTGCGCAGCGCCTGCCGGGTCTCGTCGTCGGCCGCCGGCGAGAACCGGTGCAGGTCCACCCCGTTGGGGACCACCACCCACCGGCCCGGCACGCCCGCCGCCACCCCGCGCGCCCGCTCCGCCTCGCTGACGCACAGCACCCGGTGCGACCAGCGCGCCGCGTACCGCTCCCAGCCCAGCGCCGGCCGGGCCACCGCCCCGCCGGACGCCTCGAAGGACCAGGTGTGCGGCTGGTGCACGGTCGGGATCCGCCCCCGTACCGCCAGCCGGGCGGCGAGCCCGGCCTTGGCGCTGTGGGTGTGGACGAGCTGCGGGCCGGTACGCCGGATCACCCGGGCCAGCCGCCGCAGTTCACCGGAGAGCGCGGGCCCGGCGCCGCGGCGCGCCGGCCACAGCACCACCTCCGCGCCCGCCGTGGCGGCCTCCGCATGCAGCACCCCGCCGGGCGGCGAGGCCAGCACGACCCGCAGCCCGGACGCCACCTGGGCCCGCACCAGGTCGGCGACGACCCGGGCGACCCCGCCGTCCACCGGCTGGGACACATGCAAAACCGTGGGCCGCTCCTGGGACGGCGGTTCCTGTCGCAGCACGCGCACTGCTCCCCTGATTACCGAGCTGACAGAACTCCGCGGGAATTACCGGCCGGCGTTGCTCAATGCCCCGGATCGGTCTGGACGAAGAGCGCACCGAGCAGATATCCCGTATTGCGGGTGGTGAAGCGGAATGTGAGCCGGTCGCCGCCGGACTGCAGCGCCGGCGTCAGGTCGTAGACATCCGAATGGAATCCGGGAGCGGTCCGGCGGTCCGGCGTCCGAACGGTCTTCGGGCCGAAATCGGTACGGGTCGGGTTCTGCGTGCCGGGCGCCGGTTTTGCGGAATCCCCGAGCGTCACCGGCGGTTGCTTCCCGGCGCTTACCGCGATCTGGTTGTTCCCGTTCCCGGGCTCACCGTCGTATGCCACGACACCGGCCGTGCCCCGCGAATGCGCCGGAATCCGGAGTCCCTTGAGCTGTACCGCGAGTTCCCTGCGGTCCGCGCCCAGCACCTCGAATCCGTCCCACAGCGCGAGTCGGCGCAGCGGCTCCTTCTTGTTCTCGTAGACGGCCACCAGCGTCCAGCCGTCCGGTGTCCCGGCCCGGGACCGCCCGGTGGCCTTGCCCGCCCGGGTCACGGTGTAGCCGCCCGGACCGCTCCGCCGCACCAGCGCGGTCACGTCCGCGGACGCCTGGTAGCCGTCGAACCGGGACAGGTGCCGGTGGCCGATCGCGCTGTCCGCGCGCACCTCGTCGGACCGGCCGCCGGGCCCGGCGAGCAGCACCCGGCCGGCGTCTCCGGCCGACTGGGGCCCGCCGGCCCGCAGTCCGCCGCCCCAGTACAGCCGGGCGTAGCTCACCCGGGAGCCGGCCGGCAGCCGCAGCCGGGCGCCGCCGGCGTCCGGGGCGTGGGACGGGCCGGCCCGGTGCACCGCCGGGCGGCAGCCGGCCGCCGAAACCGGGGAGCCGGCCGCGGAAACCGGGGAATTGGACGCGCGCGCGATACCGCCGTGCTGCGTCGCATGGAACCGCTCACTGAAAGGAATTCGGGAGGACTCCTTCGGCGCCGGTGCGGCTGCCGCCGAAGTCAGCGCGGCCGACAATCCCAGGGCCGCGAGCGCGCATACGGCGCCGCGCCCGGTTCGGTCCATCGACTTCCGCATGACTTCCTCTCCGGCTGCTAGTCAGTCAAACAGGAGAGCACTCTGACAGAAATCATGTTGGAAATCGCGGGAGGCACGCCGCGCGGCCGAACCGGATTCCGATCAGCCGAATACCAGCCAGACAGCCCAACGTTTTCCCGTAAGAGGGAACGTCCGCATCCCCCGTTGCCATTGTTCGTTGTGTCCGATGCCCCATTCGCGAACTGAAAGGAGAATGGGATGAAGCGGTTCATCAAGACCGCCGCGATGGCTGCCATGGCCTCCACGCTGGTGCTGGGTGGCGCGGGCATCGCATCCGCCAGTGACGGCGGCAAGCACGGCCACCACGGCCGTGGCATCGAGAAGGTCATCCGCCACCACCGGGGCGCGACCGCGATCGGCTTCGCCAAGCACTCGCCGGGTTTCCTCAGCGGGAACGTCATCCAGGTTCCGATCGACATCCCGATCAACGTGTGCGGCAACAGCGTCAACGTGCTCGCGCTGCTGAACCCGGCATTCGGCAACGTCTGCATCAACAAGTGACCCACCGCCGGGCCGGAGGGACACCGGACCGGCACGGGTCATGGCATGAAGTGGCGGACCGCCCACGGCTTCGGCCGCGACCGTGACCGCCGTGACGACCGCTTCGGCGCCCGTTCCTTCGAGCGTCGTGACGACCGCCGTGACGACCGTGGTGGCTTCGGCCGGGACCGTGACCGTGACCNGGACCGCCCACGGCTTCGGCCGCGGGCGGTCCGCCGCTCGGCCCGGCCGGACATCTCGGGTCCGGCCGGCCCGTAGCCGCTGACCTGCGGATACGGCCCCGCGCCGGCACGCCATACTGAAGGCATGGCGAAGAGCAGGCGCGGGCGCGGCGGCCCGGAGTCCGTCACCGAGACGGTCGGCGGCGGCGTCGCGGAACTGCGGCCCGACCGGGACCGGCCGCGCGGCTGGACGCTGCTCATCGACGGCGCCCCGCAGTCCCATGTGGACCTGGACGACCCGGCGTACCTGGAGTTCTCCTACCAGCGGCGGCTCGGCCACATCGCCGACCTGGCCGCCCCGCCCGGCGCGCCGTTGCGCGCGGTCCATCTGGGCGGCGGTGCGCTGACGTTGGCGCGCTACATCGCCGCCACCCGCCCGCGGTCCACCCAGCAGGTCGTGGAGATCGACACCCCGCTGGTCCAACTCGTCCGCAGCCGGCTGCCGTTGGACAGCGGCTGGCGGATCCGGGTGCGCGGCGCCGACGCCCGCGCGGGGCTGGCGCGGATCCCGGACGGCTGGGCGGACCTGGTCATCGCCGACGTCTTCGGCGGCGCCCGTACGCCCGCGCACCTGACCAGCACGGAATTCGTGGCGGAGGTGCGCCGGGCGCTGCGCCCCGGGGGCTGCTACGCGGCCAACCTCGCGGACGGGCCGCCGCTGCGGTTCCTGCGCGGCCAGATAGCCACCGTCCGCACGGTCTTCCCGGAACTCGCGCTGACCGCCGACCCGGCGGTGCTGCGCGGCAAGCGGTTCGGCAACGCCGTGCTGCTCGCCGCCGACCGGGAGCTGCCTCTCGCCGAGCTGACCCGGCGGGCGGCCGGCGATCCGCACGCCGGCCGGGTCGAACACGGCCGCGGCCTGCAGGACTTCACCGGCGGCGCGGCCCCGGTCACCGACGCCACCGCCGTCGCCTCGCCGGCCCCGCCCGCCGGCGCCTTCGACTGACGCACCGGCGCGGGGCTCACAACTCCCCTGCTAGGTGGTGTTGTTGCTGGTCACCACGGTCGGCGGGTGGCCGTTCCAGGTGCAGATGACGAAGGTGTGCGCGCCACCACCGCTGAAATCGACGCGGATCCACTGGTTCTGCTTCCACACCTGCATCTCCCAGCCCGCGTTCGGGGTGGCCGAGACCAGCTCGGCGGAGGAGGAGCCGAGGTCGAAGACGACCCGGCCGCCGGAGTTCGCATAGCTCCGGATCCGGCCGCCGGCGGCCGGCGCGGAGCCGCCGCCCGGGGTGGGGTAGGGGGATTGCGACGTACCGCCGTCGGTACGAGACGGGTCGGCGGTCCGGGGTGTCCCGCTGTCGGAGGGGGAGGGGCTCGCGGTGGCCGGATCCGATGGTCTGGGGCGGTGGGTGGAGGATGCCTGAGGCGTGGCAGAAGAGGCCACCTGGTCGGACAGCGGCAGCGCGCGCGGCGGGTCGTACGCCGTGCCGGACAGCACCGTGTGCACGCCGAACCACGACAGGGTGACCGCGGCGCCGGTCGCCAGCGTCCAGGCCGCCGCATGAACCAGTCCTCGTTGCATTTGGCTCATACTGCACCACCCGTCCGCCCCGTCGCAGCCCTCCCGAGGCGGGGGCCACCGCCCTCCGTGCGTCAACCGCGCACCGGGAAACCCGCCCGTATGGCGTACGGTGCCGCCCATGGCAAGTGTGCTCGTGGTCGAGGACGACCAGTTCGTACGCTCGGCCCTTATCCGGCATCTGACCGACGCCGGCCATACGGTGCGCAGCGTCGGGACCGCCCTGGAGGCGCTGCGCGAGGTGGCGCACGTCGGCTTCGACGTCGTCATCCTCGACCTCGGCCTGCCCGATCTGGACGGGGGCGAGGCGCTGAAGATGCTGCGCGGGATCACCGACGTGCCCGTGATCATCGCCACCGCGCGGGACGACGAGGCCGAGATCGTACGGCTGCTGAACGACGGCGCCGACGACTACCTCACCAAGCCCTTCTCGGTGGAACACCTCTCCGCGCGGATGGCGGCCGTGCTGCGCCGCTCCCGTGCCGCCGCGGCCGGCGCGGAACCGCCCTCACGAGTGATCCGGGTCGGCGGCCTGTCCATCGACCCACTGCGCCGCCAGGCCGAGCTGGACGGCACCGCGCTCGACCTCACCCGCCGGGAGTTCGACCTGCTGGCCTTCCTCGCCGGGCGCCCCGGCGTCGTCGTCCCGCGCAGGGAACTGCTCGCCGAGGTCTGGCAGCAGTCCTACGGAGACGACCAGACCATCGACGTCCATCTCTCCTGGCTCCGCCGCAAATTGGGCGAAACCGCCGCCCGGCCGCGGTATCTGCACACCCTGCGCGGCGTCGGCGTGAAGCTGGAGCCACCCCGGTGAGCCGGGGGCGCCTGCTGGCGCTAGCCGCGGGAGGGCACGCGGCCGCCCGGCCGCGGACGACGGTGCGAGCCGTACCGCCGCGCCCCGTGGACGGTGCGGCGAAGGACGGGACGCCGTGAGATGGGCCCTGGTCAAGGTGGCGCTGGCGGTCACCACGATGGTCGTGGTGGCGTTCGCGGTGCCGCTCGGGCTGGTCGTCAAGGAGATGGCCAGCGACCGCGCGTACTCCAACGCCGAGCGGCAGGCCGCCACCATCGGCCCGGTGCTCGCCATCACCACCGACCGCACGCAACTGGAGCGGGCCGTCGCCAGCGCCGAGACCGGACCCGGCGGCCGGATCGGTGTCCACGTCCCGGCCGCCACCCAGGGCGGCACGCCCGCCGAGATCGGGACCTGCCGGGCCTCCCCGGCGGAGGTGGCCGCCGCCGTCAAGCTCGGCCGGGCCTCCATCGCACCGGTCCCCGGAGGCACTTCGCTGCTCCAGCCGACCGCCGTGGCCTCCGGGATCGCGGTCGTCGAGGTGTACGTGCCCGACGACGCCCTCACCAACGGCGTGACCACCTCCTGGGCGGTGCTGGCCGGCGTCGGTCTGGCGCTGGTCATCGGCTCCGTCGCGGTCGCCGACCGGCTCGGCACCCGCATGGTCCGCCCCGCCGAACGGCTGGCCGCCGCCGCCCACGACCTGGGCAGGGGCGGGCTCGGCGTCCGCGTCCCGGAGGACGGCCCCAGGGAACTGCGGTCCGCGGCCAGCGCCTTCAACTCCATGGCCGACCAGGTCGTCCAACTGCTGGCCAACGAGCGCGAGCTGGCCGCCGACCTCTCGCACCGGCTACGCACCCCGCTGACCGTGCTGCGGCTGAACGCCGCCTCGCTCGGCGACGGCCCGGCCGCCGAGCAGACCCGGGCGGCCGTCGAGCAGCTGGAGCGCGAGGTCGACCAGATCATCCGCACCGCCCGCGCCCAGAAGGCGCACACCCAGCAGGCGGCCGCCGCGGCCGGCTGCGACGCCGCCGAGGTGATCCGCGAGCGGATGGACTTCTGGTCGGCGCTCGCGGAGGACGAGGACCGCACGGTCCGGGTCGCCGGCGCGGACCGCCCCGCCCGCGTCCCGGTCGCCCGCCCCGAACTCACCGCGGCCCTGGACGCGATGCTCGGCAACGTCTTCCGGCACACCCCCGAGGGCACCGCCTTCGCGGTGGACGTGCACCACGCCGACGAGGCGGTCATCGTGCTGGTCTCGGACGCCGGCCCCGGCATCGCCGACCCGGACGCGGCGCTGCGCCGCGGCTGGTCGGGGGGCGGGGGATGGGGGCACCGCCCAGCGCTAGCCGGGGGAGGCTCCACCGGCCTCGGCCTGGACATCGTGCGCCGGCTGGCCGAGTCCACCGGCGGCGACGTCCGGATCGGCCGCTCCGTCCTGGGCGGCACCGAGGTACGGGTCTGGCTGGCGCTGGACGGCCGGCGCGCCCCCCACGGCGTGCGCCGCGGCCACCGGCTGCGCCGCAGGCTCGGCGGCCGCGGCCTGGGCACCCGCGGGCGGCGGGCCGCGCGCACCGGCACGCGGGGCACCGGCACACCCGACGCCGGCACGTCCGACGCCGGCGCGTGACGGGCCGGTGACGCGCAACGGGCCGCCGGGGCGCGGCTCTTAACCACCCCCTTCCGCTTCCTTAAGGCGGCCATAATTCCGCCAACGGCCGTACGGATCCTGGCATTTGTCCGTTTCGCTGCCGCTAGCGTGCGGGACGCACCACGGTGCACCCCCCTCCAGCTCCCCCCCACGTGAGACAGGCAGGCACGAGATGAGTTCCTCGGCACACCGCCGGCGCACGAGCCGCACGGTCAAGCTGATCGGGACGGCGGTGGCCGGCACGCTGGCGGCCGGCGGCGCGTTCGCCGTCGCCGGCTCCGCGATGGCCAGCAAGGCACCGCGGCCGCCCGCCGCCGCGAAGGCCGGCTTCGCCCCGTTCGTCGACACCTCCCTCACCCCCGCCTACGACCTCGCCGACACCGCCAAGAAGACCGGGGTGAAGAACTTCAACCTCGCCTTCATCACCTCCGGCGGCGGCTGCACCCCCAAGTGGGGCGGCTCCGGCGACCTCGGCAGCGATGCGGTGGCCAAGCAGATACCGGACCTGCGCAAGGCCGGCGGCGACGTCCGGGTCTCCTTCGGCGGCGCCAACGGCACCGAGCTGGGCGCCGCCTGCTCCTCCGCCGCGGAGCTGGCAGCCGCGTACGGCAAGGTCATCGACCAGTACAAGCTCACCAAGGTCGACTTCGACATCGAGGGCGGCGCGCTGCCCGACACCGCCGCCAACACCCGCCGCGACCAGGCCGTCGCCCAGCTCCAGAAGCAGCACCCCGGCCTGGACGTCTCCTTCACCCTCCCGGTCATGCCCGAGGGCCTCACCCAGGACGGCGTCACCCTGCTCACCGGCGCCAAGAAGGACGGCGTCAAGATCTCCGCCGTCAACATCATGGCGATGGACTACGGCTCCTCCTACAGCGGCAGCATGGGCGGTTACGCCACCCAGGCCGCCACCGCCACCCAGGCCCAGCTCAAGAAGGCCCTCGGACTGAGCGACGCGGACGCCTGGAAGAGCGTCGCGGTGACCCCGATGATCGGCGTCAACGACGTCCAGAACGAGGTCTTCAAGCCCGCCGACGCCGCCACGCTGGTGAAGTTCGCCCAGAGCAAGCACCTGGCCTGGCTGTCCATGTGGTCCGCCACCCGTGACAAGCCGTGCCCCGGCGGTACCTCCAACTCCGCTCAGCCGACGTGTAGTTCCCTCGCCCAGTCGCCGCTGGACTTCACCAAGGCGCTCGGCGCCTACACCGGCTGATTCCGACCCCCCACACCGGTCCGGGCCCCCGCCCCGGACCGCCCCGGCGGGGCGCGGCGGTTCCCCCCACCCGCTGCGTCCCGCCACCACGGGTCCGCGAGGGCGGGAGACGGTCAGCTCCCGCCCCGTACGGCGGCCCGGAACGCGATCGGCGTCGTCCCGGCCTGCCGCTGGAAGAACTTGCTGAAGTTGGTGGCGTCCGCGAACCCCAGCCGGACCGCGATCCGGGCCGCCGACTGGTCGCCGTGCGCCAGCAGCCGCTTGGCCTCCAGGGCCACCCGGCGGTCGATGAACTCCTTCGCCCCGACCCCGGCCGCCGCCTCGGTGGCCCGGGACAGGGTGCGCGGCGCGTAGCCCAGTGAGCGGGCGTAGTCGCCGACCCGGCGGCTGCGGGTGAAGTCCCGCTCCACCGCGTCCCGGAACCGCAGATACGTCTCGCTCGCCCCGCAGCCCTCCGCACCGTCCGCCCCGTCCGCCGCCCCGCCCGGATGCGCGGCCCGCAGTACCAGCACGGCCAGCAGATGTCGCAGTACGTCCAGGTGCACCTCCAGCGGCAGCCCGCCCAGCGCCGCGAACTCCCGGTGCAGCTGCCCCATCGCCTCGTCCAGCGCCCGCGCCGCCGCGCCCTGTGGATGCCGTACGGCGGGCCCGTACCAGTCCTCGATCCGGGCCGCGGCGGCGGTCGCCGGGTCCAGGAAGCCGGACTCGAAGAGCACCAGCCGCCCCTCGGCGCCCGTCAGGTCCCCGAAGTGCTGCACCTGCCCGGGGCGCGACCACAGCAGGTCCCCCGGCGCGAGGACGTGCTCCCGGAAGTCGACGCTGTGCACCAGCCGGCCGCTGTCGACGGCCAGCAGATGGTGGAACCCGGGGCGGTGCGGGGTCGACAGCTGACAGGCCGCGGCCCGCCCGCGCAGCTCGGCGAGGGTCATCACCTCCACCCCGGCGGGCCGGCCGGCCGGGGCGGAGAACACCACCTCGCGGATCTCCCCTTCGTCCTCTCGGGGGTCCTGTCGGTTTTTCACCATCGCTCGTCGCCTCGTTACCCCGGAATCTCCCGTTGATACCCCTAGCGTAGGAGACGTCAGCACGACTGATGGCGGAAAACGGCAGCCGCACCGCGGAGGCCGGAACACCGCGGTCCGCACGGGCACACCTCGCCCCCCCACCGAACCACCAGGAGAACCCACCATGTCCAAGATCGCTCTCTTCGGGGCCACCGGCACCATCGGCAGCCGCATCCTCGACGAGGCGCTGCGCCGCGGCCACCAGGTCACCGCGGCCGTCCGCGACCCCGCGAAGGTCACCACGACCCACCCGGCCCTCACCGTGACCTACGGCGACGTGCTCGACCCGGAATCCGTCGCCGAGGTCACCAAGGGCCAGGACGCGGTGGTCAGCGCGGTCGGCGGCGGCGACGGCCCGGGCCACATCGCCACCATCCGGCCCGCCGCCGAGGCACTGGTCGAGGGCCTGCGCATGCGGGGCGGGGAGATGCCCCGACTGATCGCGGTCGGCGGCGCCGGCTCGCTCCGCAAGCCCGACGGCATCCAGGTCTGGGACACCGAGGGCCTGCCGGTCCCCCTGCTCCAGATCATGCACGCGCACGGCGACGCCCTCGACTTCTACCGCACCGTCTCCGACGTCCGCTGGACCAACATCAGCCCGGCCGCGACCATCGAGCCCGGCGAGCGCACCGGCACCTACCGCACCGCCCTCGAAGACCTGATCGTCGCCGAGGACGGCAGCAGCCGGATCTCCGCCGAGGACTACGCCGTCGCGCTCCTCGACGAGCTTGAGCAGCCCGCCCACCTCGGCGAGCGCTTCACCGTCGGCTACTGAACCGTCGACCACTGAGCGCCAACGCCCGCGCCCGGCCCGGGAGGCGATTCCGGAAAACAGTGTTCCCGGAAAACGCTCAAGGCCCCCGATCCGAAGATCGGGGGCCTTGTTGCTGGGGTGAGTAACGGGACTCGAACCCGCGACATCCTGGACCACAACCAGGTGCTCTACCAGCTGAGCTATACCCACCAAGACCGGTGCTGTGTGGTTCCTTTTCCCCACCGGCTGAGAAAAAGTGTACAGGCTCCGGAGGGGTGCTCGCTCCCAGGTTTGGTGTCCCCGGGAGCGAGCTGGATCACGCTCCTGCCGACTCCGGATCGGCGGACAGCTTGTGCTTGGCCGCGATGGCCTTCGCGGTCTCCGAGTCGGGCCCGGGCTGCGGCACGAAGACGGCCTCGCGGTAGTAGCGCAGTTCCGCGATGGATTCCCGGATGTCCGCCAGTGCCCGGTGATTGCCGTTCTTGTCCGGACTGTTGAAGTACGCCCGGGGGAACCAGCGCCGGGCCAGTTCCTTCACGGACGAGACATCGACGATCCGGTAGTGCAGATAGCTCTCCAGCGTCGGCATGTCGCGCAGCAGGAAGCCGCGGTCCGTACCGACGGAGTTTCCGCACAGCGGCGCCTTCCCCGGCTCCGGCACATGCTGCTTGATGTACTCCAGCACCTGTGCCTCGGCCGCTTCCAGCGTCGTGCCGCCGTCCAGCTCGGCCAGCAGCCCGGAGGCGGTGTGCATCTGCCGCACCACCTCCGGCATGGTGGTCAGCGCCTCGGCCGGGGGGCGGATCACCACATCCACCCCGTCACCCAGCACATTCAGTTCCGAGTCGGTGACCAGGGCGGCCACCTCGATAAGCGCGTCACTCGCCAGCGAGAGTCCGGTCATCTCGCAGTCGATCCACACCATGCGATCGTTCATACGTCTCACCCTACGGGGCGTTCCCGCTGGCCGGGGAGTACGGGGCGGCCGGCCCCGCGGCCGACCGGGGTCTCCGGCAGCCGTGCGGCGTACGCGTCCGGCTGCGGCTTGCCCGGGTCCGCCGCCTCTGCGGTGAGCCCGTGCCCGGCCAGCGCGGCGGCGGCGAACCGCTCCGCGCCGCCGGCCGCCAGCGACGTCCGCTCGCGCTCCAGCCGCTCGGCACGCTCCGGCCGCTCGGCCCTGAGCGCGGGCTCCGGGGCGCCGTTCTGCGGCCGGCGCGCGCGGTACGCCGCGCGGTAGGCCGCGGGCGAGGCGCCCAGCTGCCGCCGGAAGTGGCCGCGCAGTGCGACCGGCGAGCGGAACCCGCAGCGCCCGGCGACCTCGTCCACCGAATAGTCGGAGGTCTCCAGCAGCCGCTGGGCCTGCAGTACCCGCTGGGTGATCAGCCACTGCAGGGGAGCGCTCCCCGTGAGGGAGCGGAAGCGCCGGTCGAAGGTGCGCCGGCTCATGTACGCGCGGGCCGCCAGCGTCTCCACGTCGAACTGCTCGTGGAGGTGCTCCAGCGCCCAGGCGACGACCTCGGCGAGCGGGTCGGCGCCGATCTCCTCTGGTAACGACCTGTCCAGGTAGCGCTGGTGCCCCATGTCCGAGGCGGTCCGGCGCGGCGGTACGACCAGCCGGCGGGCCAGCGCGTTGGCCGCGTCGGCGCCGTGGTCGGTGCGCACGATGTGCAGGCACAGGTCGATCCCGGCGGCCGTCCCCGCGGAGGTGAGCACGTCGCCGTCGTCGACGAAGAGCTCGCGCGGGTCCACATGGACGGACGGATAACGCTTGGCGAGCGTCGGCGCGTACATCCAGTGGGTCGTGGCCGGCCGGCCGTCGAGCAGTCCGGCCGCGGCGAGGACGAACGCCCCCGTGCACAGCCCGACGATCCGGGCCCCCTCTTCATGCGCCCGGCGCAGCGCGTCGAGCGCCGCGGGCGGTGGGGCCTGGGTGATGGAACGCCAGGCCGGTACGACGACCGTCCCGGCACGGGAGATCGCCTCCAGCCCGTAGGGGGCTGACAGTTCGAGCCCCCCGGTCGTGCGCAAAGGCGCATCTTCGCCCGCGCACACAAGAAGCCGGTACCTCGGAACGCCTGCGTCTTGGCGGTCGATGCCGAAGACCGAGAGCGGAATGGAGCTCTCGAAAATGGGGCCGCCGCTGAAGAGGAGCACCGCGACTATTTCGCGGCGTCGTCGGGCGGCGAGCTTGCGTGCGGCATCTGGTACGGCAGCGGAGTCCTGGCTCATGGCACTTAAGCCCCCCTCGGTCGTCTCGCCCTCGCGGTCCTGCACAGTTCCCCCGCCGTAGCTACCAAGATCGAATCTACTGTGTCCCGTGAGGATGGATGGCCAAGTTCACCACCCACTGGTATGTCGATATGGCAACTTGGCGCGAAGCATTCGATCACGAAGCGTTCCACTCGTCGGGCCTGCATGGGAAGTACGCGTCTCGGCTCTGCCCGTTCGCAGTAGGGCACAACCATGCCCAGCGGTCCTTTCCGCCCTGCTCACACCAGGGTTGAGGGGGGTCGGGGGCAAGGGGTGGGTGCCGACTGGAAGTTGGCTGAAAACGGTCGTGCGCAGACTTGCGGGCGCCTCAATCGGCCGGCGTACGCCTTTGGGAGTGCCGCCCGCCCCCATGTGCTCCTGCCCCGTTACGTCCTCTTCTGTCCCTGCGGCGTCCGCCACCCGCGGAACGGACTCCGGCCGCGGTGCGTTCGGATCGCCGCAGCAGCGCGCGGCAGACGCAGGTGATCGCGGCGAGGCCGGCCGCGGTGCCCGCCGCGCCGGCCCACGAGGCGCCGCTCACGATCAGGACGACCGGCACCAGGGCGCAACTGAAGGCACCCCAGCGCGCGACATCGCTCACTGGGTCGGGTGATCTACGGGACGGCACCGGCACGGCTGGCTCCCCTCGGACGGGCAGCTACTACAACGCCGCCGTCGATCTTGGGTCACCGCCGGGGGGTACGTACGGGGGCAGGGCGGGGCATTGCCATCCGCGCCACGCTCCGGCATGCTCCGGGGAACGTTCGAGCCCCGGGCCGCCCGTGCGGGCCCCCGGTGGCCCGTTCGTGCCCTGGGCAGTGGAGGAGTAGCGCCGTACTCTTGGGGTATCGGCTTGGAAAGATGATTCCCAGTCGTATCGTTCCCCTTTGAACTATGGCTCCTGCTCCTTGGCCGAGCTGTTCGGTCAACTGCCGGATCAAGTCAATCGCCGTTCCCGTTCGCCCCTCCGCTAGAGGACGTTCTCGCCGAGACACCCATGGCCGGTCACGAAACCCCTGAACCCGCGGACCGCAAGCAGGTCGCCGATCCGATGGCGGACCTCGAAGCGGCGGAACAGAAGCGCCATTCCTGCGATCCCGCCTTCCGGCACGGCGTCGTGGTGGGCTTCGACGGCTCCATGTCGAGCGAACGCGCGTTGGCGTATGCAATCGGTATGGCCCGGCGCCTCGGCTCCGGGTTGATCATCGTCCATGTGGCCAACCGGCTGCCGACGACGGTCTGGGCGGGCTGCGAGCCGCCGGTCTTCGTGGACGTACCGGACCACCGCACCGAAGTGCTCGGGCTGGAACTGGCGTGTGCCGACCATCTCTCCGAGGTCCCCTGGATCCTCGTCGAGCGCGGCGGCGACATCTGCCACGAGTTGGAGGAGGTCGGCCGGGAGTACGAGGCCGACGCCATCGTGGTGGGCTCCACGCACGGCATCGTGGGCCGGATCTTCGGCTCGGTCGCCGGTCGGCTGGCGCGGCGCGCGCAGCGACCCGTGATGGTCATCCCGTGATGGTCGTTCCCTGACGCGGCCCGGGTGCCGCGCTGGGTGTGAACTCCCTTGCGGGGGCGGCCGCGTGATCGGTTCTCCTCGGCGTCGCCACAGTTGAGGGGGCGTCATGAGGATTGTGGGCACGGCGGAGTCCGGCTGGTTCCCCGAGGTTGGTTGTGCGCTTGTGATGGGTAGAAAACGGTCACAACGGCGTGCTGCCGGCCGGGAGGTGACGGATCCCCGGGGCGGTGGCATCCCGCCGGCGTAATGGGCGACGCCGGCAAAGGGGAGGCGGCGGCTTCGCGCGCATGGTGGCTCGCGCGAAGCCGCCGCCTGTTCTTTCCCTTGCGGCTAAACCGCCGCCGCTCTCGCGGAGGGGGTTGCTCGCCGTGGGGGTTGCTCAATTGTCGCTTCGGGGGGAAGGGCCTCGTTCGACGGAAGAGGTGGGATTGGCGAAGAGGTGGGAGTTACTCCACCGTGACCGACTTCGCGAGGTTCCGCGGCTTGTCGATGTCCCGGCCCAGGGCCAACGCCGTGTGGTAGGCGAGGAGTTGGAGCGGAATACCCATCAGGATCGGGTCCAGCTCGGGCTCGTTCTTCGGCACGACGATGGTGTGGTCGGCCTTCTCCTGCTCCTCGTGGGCGACGGCGAGGATCCGGCCGCTGCGGGCCTTGATCTCCTCCATCGCGGCGCGGTTCTTCTCCAGCAGCTCGTCGTTCGGCACGATCGCCACGGTCGGCATCGCGGGCTCGATGAGGGCCAGCGGGCCGTGCTTGAGCTCCGAGGCCGGGTACGCCTCGGCGTGGATGTACGAGACCTCCTTGAGCTTGAGGGACGCCTCGCGGGCCACCGGGTAGCCGCGGACCCGGCCGACGAACATCATCGACTTGGCGTCCGCGTACTGCGCCGACAGCTTCTTGATCTCCTCCTCGCCCTTGAGGATCTCGTCGATCTGGCCGGGCAGCCTGCGCAGGCCCTCGATGATCCGCTTGCCGTCCGCGACGGACAGGTCGCGGATCCGGCCCAGGTGCAGGGCGAGCAGCGCGAAGGAGACCACCATGTTGGTGAAGCACTTGGTGGAGACCACGCAGACCTCGGGGCCGGCGTGCACGTAGATGCCGCCGTCGGTCTCCCGGGCGATCGCCGAGCCGACCACGTTGACCAGGCCCAGCACCCGCGCGCCCTTGCGCTTGAGCTCCTGGACGGCGGCCAGCACGTCGTAGGTCTCACCGGACTGGGAGACGGCGACGTAGAGGGTGTCGGGGTCCACGACCGGGTTGCGGTAGCGGAACTCGGAGGCCGGCTCGGCGTCCGAGGGGATACGGGCCAGCTCCTCGATCATCTGGGCGCCGATCTGGCCCGCGTGGTACGAGGTGCCGCAGCCCAGGATCTTGACCCGGCGCACCCCGCGCGCCTCGCGGGCGTCGAGGTTCAGGCCGCCGAGGTGGACGGTGGAGAAGCGGTCGTCGATCCGGCCGCGCAGCGCCCGGTCCACCGCCTCCGCCTGCTCGGAGATCTCCTTGTGCATGTACGTGTCGTGGCCGCCCAGGTCGTACGACTCGGCCGCGTACTCGACGGTCTCCGGCGTCGCCGTCGTACGGGAGCCCTCGGTGGTGTACGTGCGGTAGTCGTCGGCCTTGAGGGTGGCCATCTCGCCGTCGTCCAGGGTGACGACCTGGCGGGTGTGCGAGACCAGCGCGGCGACGTCGGAGGAGACGAACATCTCGTGCTCGCCGATGCCCAGGACGACCGGGGAGCCGTTGCGGGCGACGACGATGCGGTCGGCGAAGTCGGCGTGCAGGACGGCGATGCCGTAGGTGCCCTCGATGTGGCGGAGCGCCTCGCGGACCTTCTCCTCCAGCGTCGGGGCGGTGGAGCGGCCGATGAGGTGGGTCAGCACCTCGGTGTCGGTCTCGGAGGCGAACGCGACGCCCTCGGCGGTCAGCCGGGCGCGCAGCTCGGCGGCGTTGTCGATGATGCCGTTGTGGACGAGCGCGACCTTGCCCTCGGTGTCGAGGTGCGGGTGGGCGTTCTCGTCGGTGGGGGCGCCGTGGGTGGCCCAGCGGGTGTGCGCGATGCCGGTGGAGCCGGCGAAGCGCTTCGGCAGGCGGGACTCCAGCTCCCGGACCCGGCCCTTGGCCTTGGCGGTCTTCAGACCGCCCGCGGCCTTGCCGGTGCCCTTGGCGTGGATGGCGATGCCGGCCGAGTCGTAGCCGCGGTACTCCAGGCGCTGAAGGCCCTCAAGGAGCAGCGGAGCGACGTCGCGCTTGCCGATGTATCCGACGATCCCGCACATACGGTGACCCTTCTTGTTGAGCGTCTTGTCGATCGTTCACGGGTGCCCGCCCGTCCGCGGGGCCCTGGGGGCCCGCCGCTCAGCCGTAGACGAGGCGGCGCAGCTGGCGTATCGAGAGGGGGGGAGGGGACACGGCGCGGTGCGGCAGCTCGTGGGAGATCCGCTCGAAGATCGCCTCGTTCCGCAGCCCCTGGGACTGCAGCTCGCGGTGTCTGCGGCGGACGAACCCCTCCGTGGTCTCGTCGAAGTACGCGAGCACGTCCAGTACCACCCGGGCCGCCTCGCCGCGCTGAAGCGGCGTGCTGCGTACCAGGTGGTCGATGAGGTCCTCGTGGGACGGACGGCGTTCGAGCACCCGTCGATACTGAAGGTCGGCGCGGAGATTCGCAAGAAATCTGCCCGGTATCGGGCAGGTCGCCGACATAGCGGGCGGATACTGGTCTACACCTTGACCGGGTCCGGGGCGCGCGGTACGCATGGTCACCGTTCGGTCGCTCCATGCCATGCCGATGTGCCGCTGTGCAGAAACGTGCCGCTGACGAAGCTCGCCGAAGGGATCACCCGTGAGACGACGCAGACTGCTGATCTCGTTACTGCTGGTCGCGGCGGCCGGGACGGTGACCGCCGCCGTTCCGCCGGCCGGCGCCGCGGCCCCGGCCGCCGCTCCGCTGGACCGGGTGATCCCCGCCCCGGCCTCCGTACACCCGGCCCAGGGCGCCTACACGATCGGCGAACGGACCCGGATCCGGGTGCCCGGCGGCTCCGGCGAGGCCCGGCGGATCGCCGGCTATCTGGCCGGGCTGCTGCGGCCCGCCACCGGCTTCCGGCTGCCGGTCACCTCCGACGGCGGCCGGGACGGCATCGTCCTGCGGCTCGGCGGCCAGGACGCCCGGGGGCTCGGCGCAGAGGGCTACCGGCTGACCTCCGGCGGCCGGGCGGTCACCATCAGCGCGGCCCACCCCGCCGGCCTCTTCCACGGCGTCCAGACCCTCCGCCAACTGCTGCCCGCCGCGGTGGAGAAGCACACCCCGCAGCCCGGCCCCTGGCGGATCGCCGGCGGCACGATCGCGGACACCCCGCGCTACGCCTACCGCGGCGCGATGCTGGACGTCTCACGGCACTTCTTCACCGTCGGCCAGGTCAAGCGCTATATCGACCAGCTGGCGGCCTACAAGATCAACACGCTGCATCTGCACCTCTCCGACGACCAGGGCTGGCGGATCGCCCTCGCGTCCTGGCCGCGCCTTGCCACCTACGGCGGCAGCACCCAGGTCGGCGGCGGGCGCGGCGGCTACTACACCAAGGACGACTACCGCGAGATCGTCCGCTACGCCGCGAGCCGCTACCTGACGGTGGTCCCGGAACTCGACATGCCCGGCCACAGCAACGCCGCGCTGGCCTCGTACGCCCAGCTGAACTGCAACGGCGTGGCACCGCCGCTCTACACCGGCACCAACGTCGGCTTCAGCTCGCTGTGCGTGCCCAAGAAGGTGACGTACGACTTCGCCGCCGACGTCATCCGGGAGATCGCGGCGCTCACCCCCGGCCCCTACCTCCACATCGGCGGCGACGAGGCGCACGCCACCAGCCACGCGGACTACGTCGCCTTCATGGACCGGGTGCAGCCGATGGTCGCCAAGTACGGCAAGACCGTGATCGGCTGGCACCAGCTGACCGGGGCGCACCCCGCCAAGGGTGCCGTCGCCCAGTACTGGGGCTACGACGCCACCGGCCCGGCCGAGCGCAAGCAGGTCACCGACGCCGCCCGGAACGGCACCCGGCTCGTCCTGTCGCCCGCGGACCGTGCCTACCTCGACATGAAGTACGACAAGGACACCCCGCTCGGCCTGAACTGGGCCGGCTACGTGAACGTCCGGCGCGCCTACGACTGGGACCCCGGCGGCTACCTGAAGGACGCACCGCCGGCCTCCGTGCTCGGCGTCGAGGGGTCCCTGTGGTCGGAGACGCTCACCACCTCGGCGAACATCGAGTACATGGCCTTCCCCCGGCTCCCCGGCATCGCCGAACTGGGCTGGTCCCCGTCCCGCACGCACGACTGGGACGCCTACAAGGTGCGGCTGGCCGCCCAGGGGCCGCGCTGGGACGCGCAGGGCATCGACTACTACCGGGCGGCGGAGGTGCCGTGGCCTGAGGGCCGGTGAGGTGACGCACCGCGTGGCGGGCTCGGGAACTGCCTTGCGGGCCCGCCGCGTTGTGGCCTGGCTCCCCTCATCAGGCCCCTTGGAATCGATCATCTAGGCTGGCGCGGTGACTGATGAGCGGGAGCGGGTGCAGCCGTCGGGAGTGTGGGCCACGGCGGTGGGGGTGGCCAGGGTGCGGGCGCTGGAGACCGAGCGGGGGAACGCGCTGTTCCGCGACCCACTGGCCCGGGCCTTCGCCACCGCCGGCGGCCTGTGGCCCTCCTCGCCGCCGCCCGATGACGAGGCCGCGCGACGCCGCCGGCTGGCCGTGTCGTTCTCCATCGTCATCAGGACGAAGTTCCTCGACGACGTGTTGCAGCATGCCTCCGCGTCCGGGGTCCGGCAGGTCGTGCTGCTCGGCGCCGGCATGGACAGCCGGGCCTTCCGGATGGACTGGCCCGAGGGCACCCGGCTGTTCGAGGTCGACACCGCCGCGCCACTGGACTTCAAGGCTTCGGTGCTGCGCCAGGAGCGGGCCGTCGCACGCTGCGAGCGGATCACCGTCGCGGTGGATCTGCGTGAGGACTGGCCGGGCGCGCTGGCCGCCGCAGGGCACGACCCGGCGGCGCCGACCGTGTGGATCGCCGAAGGACTGCTGATCTATCTGCCCGAGGACGCGGTGGAACCGCTGCTGGCCCGGATCAGCGCGCAGTCGGCGACAGGCAGTCGGATGGGGCTGACGTTGGGCTCGCGCGGCGTGATCGAGCGCTTCGGCGCGGACGCCGTGCCGGGATCGGCGGCGTCCATGTGGGTCTCGGAGATGCCCGACGACCCGGTGGGCTGGCTGGCCGGGCACGGCTGGGAGGCCGACAGCCACACCCTGCGCGAGCGCGCTGCCGCCTACGGCCGCCCGATCAGCACCCCGCCGCAGCGCGAGGAGCGGCCCGGCGGACTGATCTCGGCGGTCCGCCGGTAGAGCGCCTCCCGGTTCCCTGGATGATCGATTCCAAGGGGGCCTGACGAGGGGAGTCAGGTTCCTGCGCGGCCGGCCGGTCAGTGCGCACCGACCGCCTACGATCACTGAACCCCCTGGAATCGATCCTCCAGGAGAGGCGTCGCCCTAGAAGCCCAACTCCCGTGCAATCAGCATCCGTTGGACCTCGCTGGTGCCCTCGCCGATCTCCAGGATCTTGGCGTCCCGCCACATGCGGGCGACCGGGTACTCGTTCATGAAGCCGTAGCCGCCGTGGATCTGGGTGGCCTCGCGGGCGTTGTCCACCGCGATCTCGGAGGAGTAGAGCTTGGCGAGCGCCGCCTCCTTCTTGAAGGGTTCGCCCAGGACGAGGCGGGAGGCGGCGTCGCGCCAGGCCAACCGGGAGGTGTGGGCGCGCATCTCCATGTCGGCGAGCTTGAACTGGATGGCCTGGTTGGCGCCGATGGGGCGGCCGAAGGCGTGGCGCTCCTTGGCGTACTTGACCGATTCGTCGACGCAGCCCTGGGCGAGGCCGGTGGCCAGCGCCGCGATGGCGATCCGGCCCTCGTCGAGGATGCGCAGGAACTGGGCGTAGCCGCGGCCCTCCTCGCCCAGGAGGTTGGCGGCCGGGACGCGGACGTCGGAGAAGGACAGTTCGCGGGTGTCCGAGGCGTTCCAGCCGACCTTGGAATACGGGGCGGCGACCGTGAAGCCGGGGGTGCCGGACGGGATGATGATCGAGGAGATCTGCGGGGCGCCGTCGGGGGTGCGGCCGGTGACCGCGGTGACCGTCACCAGGCCGGTGATGTCCGTACCGGAGTTGGTGATGAAGCACTTGCTGCCGTTGATCACCCATGAGTCGCCGTCGCGGACGGCGGTGGTGCGGGTGGCGCCGGCGTCCGAGCCGCCGTCCGGCTCGGTGAGGCCGAAGGCGCCCAGGAGTTCGCCGGAGCAGAGCTTCGGCAGCCAGGCGCGCTTCTGCTCCTCGGTGCCGAAGCGGTAGATGGGCATGGCGCCGAGCGAGACGCCGGCCTCCAGGGTGATGGCGACCGAGGAGTCGACCCGGGCCAGCTCCTCCAGCGCGATGCCGAGCGCCAGGTAGTCGCCGCCCATCCCGCCGTACTCCTCGGGGAAGGGCAGGCCGAACAGGCCCATCTGGCCCATCTGGCGGACGATGTCGTAGGGGAAGGTGTGCTGCTCGTAGTACGTGCCGATCTGCGGGGCGACGACGTCGTGCGCGAACGCCTCTACCGTGCGCCGGAGTTCCTCCAGTTCGGCGGGCAGGCGGTGGTCCAGGGACATGGTCACTCCTTGGGGGACTGTGCGGGCTGCACGCGTGCGCGGACGGTGCGCGAGGGGCTGGGGCGGCCCAGGACTCCGGCCAGCCAGACGCTGGTCTCGGTCAGCCGGTCGAGGTCGACGCCGGTCTCGATGCCGAGGCCGTGCAGCATCCACACGAGGTCTTCGGTGGCGAGGTTGCCGGTGGCGCTCTTGGCGTACGGGCAGCCGCCGAGGCCGCCCGCCGAGGCGTCGACGGTGGTGACGCCGTGCTGGAGCGCGGCGAAGGTGTTGGCGAGGGCCTGCCCGTAGGTGTCGTGGAAGTGGACGCCCAGCCGGGAGGTGGGCACGCCCGCCTCGTTGAGGGCGGCGAGCAGGTGCTGGACGTGGCCGGGGGTGGCGACACCGATGGTGTCGCCCAGGCTCAGCTCGTCGCAGCCCAGATCGAGCAGCGCGCGGCAGACCCGGACGACCTGGGCGATGGGCACCGGGCCCTCCCAGGGGTCGCCGAAGCACATGGAGAGGTAGCCGCGGACGTGGACCTTCTCGTCCCGGGCGCGCTGGACGACCGGGGCGAACATCGCCAGTGCCTCGTCGACCGTGCGGTTGAGGTTGGCCCTGGCGAACGACTCGGTGGCGCTGCCGAACACCGCGATCCGGCGGGCGCCCAGCGCCAGCGCCCGTTCCAGGCCGCGCTCGTTGGGCACCAGCACCGGGAGCCGGTGCGGGTCGAGATCGTCGAGCATCGGGAACAGCTGCTCGGCGTCGGCGAGTTGGGGCACCCACTTGGGGTGGACGAAGCTGGTCGCCTCGACCAGGGGCAGCCCGGCGGCGGCCAGCCGGTGGATGAACTCGGCCTTGATCCCGGTGGGGATCACCGCCGACTCGTTCTGCAGCCCGTCCCGGGCGCCGACCTCGTGGATCCGTACGCGGGTGGGCAGGCCCTCCGCCTGCACCGCCATGGGCAGTCCGGGCGCGGTCATGACGCGTCCTCCTCTTCCGCGTGCGGGGAGGCGTCCCCGGCGTCCGTGGCGCTCTCGTGCGGGGCGACCACCGCCAGGACCTGGTCCATGGCGACGGTGGCGCCCGCGGTGACGTCCAGCTCGGTGACGGTCCCGGCGTGCGGCGCGGAGATGACGTGCTCCATCTTCATCGCCTCCACCACCAGCAGGCCCTGGCCCGCGACCACGTCGTCGCCGACGGCCACCTTGACGACGGTGACGGTGCCCGGCATCGGGGCGGCGAGGGTGTCCGCGCCGTGCGCCCCGGCGGCGCCGCGCAGCGCCTCGGCCACCGGGTCGTAGGAGGTGACGTGCCAGGAGTCGCCGTCCCGGCCCAGCCAGTCGCCGCTGCGGTGGAAGGTGTGCAGCACGCCGTCCACGGTGATCCGGACCCGGTCCGCGGTGACCTCCCGGATGTCCTCGGGGGCGCTGGGCCGGACGTCGTACGCGACCGGGTCGCGGCCGGGGACGCGCAGCCAGTGGCGGACCGGCGCGGGCTCGCCGCCGAGCCGGAAGCCGGTGGGGGCGGCGAACGGGTCGCGCCAGCCGCCCTCGGGCACCGCCGGCTCCAGCGCGGCCTGCCGGACCGCGCCGGCCGCCGCGTACACCGCGTCCGGCACCGTGCCGTCGACCAGGTCGGCCGCCACCCGCTCCACCAGGCCGGTGTCCAGGTCGCCGGAGACCACGTCCGGGTGGGTCAGCAGGCGGCGCAGGAACCCGGCGTTGGTGGTCACCCCGAGCGTGACGGTGGCGGCCAGCGCGGCGCGCAGCGTGCGCAGGGCGCTGGCGCGGTCCGGGCCGTGCGCGATGACCTTGGAGAGCATCGGGTCGTAGCGGCTGCCGACCTCCGCGCCCTGCGAGAGGCCGGAGTCGGTGCGGACCGCGCCGGGTCCTCGGCTCCCCTGGGGCAGGGGGGAGTCCCATGCGCCGTTGACCTCGTGCAGGGCGAGCACCGTGCCGCCGGTCGGCAGGAAGTCGCGGGCCGGGTCCTCGGCGCAGATCCGGGCCTCCACGGCGTGCCCGGTGAGCGTGATGTCCTCCTGGGTGAACGGCAGGCGCTCGCCGGCGGCGATCCGCACCTGCCACTCCACCAGGTCGATTCCGGTGACCAGTTCGGTGACCGGGTGCTCCACCTGGAGGCGGGTGTTCATCTCCATGAAGAAGTACGAGGACGGGTCCTTGCCGGGGACGATGAACTCGACCGTGCCGGCGCCCCGGTAGCCGCAGGAGCGGGCCGCCTGGACGGCCGCCGCGCCCATCGCGGCGCGGGTGTCGTCGTCCAGCAGGACCGACGGGGCCTCCTCGATGATCTTCTGGTGGCGCCGCTGGAGGGAGCACTCGCGCTCGCCGAGGTGCAGGACGGTGCCGTGGCCGTCGGCCAGGACCTGGATCTCGATGTGCCGGGGGCGGTCGATCCAGCGCTCCACGAGCAGCGTGTCGTCGCCGAAGGAGGCGCGGGCCTCGCGGCGGGCGGCGGCGATCTCGTCGGCCAGCAGGGCCGTGTCCCGGACCAGCCGCATGCCCTTGCCGCCGCCCCCGGCGGACGGCTTGAGGAGGACCGGGGTGCCGATCTCCCGTGCGGCGGCGGTCAGTTGCCCGTCGTCCAGGCCGCTGCCGGAGGAGCCGGGGACGACCGGGACGCCGGCCGAGCGCACCGTCTCCTTGGCGCGGATCTTGTCGCCCATGAGGGCGATGGCGTCGGCGGGCGGCCCGATGAAGACCAGCCCGGCGGCGGCGCAGGCGCGCGCGAAGGCGGCGTTCTCGGCGAGGAAGCCGTAGCCGGGGTGGACTGCCTGGGCGCCGGTGCGGACGGCGGCGTCCAGCAGCCGGTCCACCGACAGATAGCTCTCGGCGGCGGGGGCCGGGCCGATCCGTACCGCCGTGTCGGCCTCGCGGACGTGCCGGGCGCCGGCGTCCGCGTCGCTGTGGACGGCCACCGAGCGGATGCCCAGCGCGCGCAGCGTGCGGATGACGCGGACCGCGATCTCCCCGCGGTTGGCGACCAGGACGGTGTCGAAGCGGCCGGTGTCGAAGGTGGTCATAGGTCCTCTCACATCCGGAAGACGCCGAAACTCGGCTCGCTCAGTGGGGCGTTGGCACAGGCGGTCAGCGCCAGGCCCAGGACCTGGCGGGTCTCCAGCGGGTCGATGACCCCGTCGTCCCACAGCCGCGCGGTCGCGTAGTAGGCGTTGCCCTGGGTTTCGTACTGCTCGCGGATCGGCTCCTTGAAGGCGTCCTCGTCCGCGGCGCTCCACTCCTCGCCGCGCGCCTCCAGCTGGTCGCGCTTGACGGTCGCGAGGACGGAGGCGGCCTGTTCGCCGCCCATCACGGAGATCTTGGCGTTGGGCCACATCCACAGGAAGCGGGGGGAGTAGGCCCGGCCGCACATCGAGTAGTTGCCCGCGCCGTAGGAGCCGCCGATGACGACGGTCAGTTTGGGGACCCGGGCGCAGGCCACCGCCGTGACCATCTTGGCGCCGTGCTTGGCGATGCCGCCCGCCTCGTAGTCGCGGCCGACCATGAAGCCGGAGATGTTCTGGAGGAAGAGCAGCGGGATGCCGCGCTGGTCGCACAGCTCGATGAAGTGGGCGCCCTTCTGGGCGGATTCGGAGAACAGGATGCCGTTGTTGGCGATCACGCCGACCGGGTGGCCGTGCAGGCGGGCGAAGCCGGTGACCAGGGTCGTGCCGTACTCCGCCTTGAACTCGGCGAAGCGGGAGCCGTCGACGAGCCGCGCGATCACCTCGCGGACGTCGTAGGGCGTACGGGAGTCCGCGGGCACCGCGCCGTAGAGCCCGGCCGGGTCCACCTTGGGCTCCTCGACGGGCCGTACGGACCAGGGGAGCGGGGCGCGGTCGCCGAGGGTGGACACGATGGTGCGCACGATGCGCAGCGCGTGTGCGTCGTCCTCGGCGAGGTGGTCGGTGACCCCGGAGGTGCGGGCGTGCACCTCGCCGCCGCCCAGCTCCTCGGCGGTGACCACCTCGCCGGTGGCTGCCTTCACCAGCGGCGGGCCACCCAGGAAGATCGTGCCCTGGTCGCGGACGATCACCGCCTCGTCGCTCATGGCGGGGACGTAGGCGCCGCCCGCCGTGCAGGAGCCGAGGACGGCGGCGATCTGCGGGATCCCGGCGCCGGACATCCGCGCCTGGTTGTAGAAGATCCGCCCGAAGTGCTCGCGGTCGGGGAAGACCTCGTCCTGCTTGGGCAGGAAGGCGCCGCCGGAGTCGACGAGGTAGAGGCACGGGAGGCGGTTCTCCAGCGCGACCTCCTGGGCGCGCAGGTGCTTCTTGACCGTCATCGGGTAGTACGTACCGCCCTTGACCGTCGCGTCGTTGGCGACGATGACGGTCTCCCGGCCGCTCACCCGGCCGATCCCGGCGATCACCCCGGCGGCCGGTGCGTCCC
The DNA here is from genome assembly GCF_050054615.1 of Streptomyces sp. YGL11-2. Taxonomy (NCBI): domain Bacteria; kingdom Bacillati; phylum Actinomycetota; class Actinomycetes; order Kitasatosporales; family Streptomycetaceae; genus Streptomyces; species Streptomyces sp. YGL11-2. The sequence goes on along the minus strand of NZ_JBNHIN010000032.1, from coordinate 7,884 downwards.
CGCCGTACATCCCGTCCGCGGCCAGCGGCGCCAGCTCCAGGAACGGCGAGCCGGGGTCCAGCAGGGCGTCCACCCGGTCGCGGGGCAGCAGCTTGCCGCGTGCCGTGTGCCGCGAGCGGGCCTTCTCGCCGCCGCCCAGGCGGGCCGCGGCGAGCTTCTCGCGCAACCGGGCGGCCAGCTCGCGGTGCGCGGCCTCGTTGGCCCGCCAGGAGTCGGACGCCGGATCGGCGGCACTCCCCAGCACCGGTGCCTGCTCGATGCCGTCCATTGCCATGAGCCCCCTTGCTCGGTCAGCTGCCCGCCGGGCGCCCGCGGGGTGTGCGCCGGGGCCAGGCGGGTTAATGGGCGTTAACCTCATTTCCCTCAGGTTAACGAGCACTAACCCGGCTGTCTACAATCGACGGCATGAGTAATACGCACGCCCCCGCCCCGACCAGCCGCCGCGAGCAGATCCTCAAGGAGGCCGCCCGGCTCTTCGCGGAGCGCGGGTTCCACGGCGTCGGCGTGGACGAGATAGGGGCGGCCGTGGGCATCTCGGGGCCCGGCCTCTACCGGCACTTCGCCGGCAAGGACGCGATGCTCGCCGAGCTGCTGGTGGGGATCAGCGAGCGGCTGCTGGCGGGTGGCCGGATGCGGGTCGCGGAGGGCGGCGACAGCCCCGAGGCGGTGCTGGACGCGCTGATCGACGGGCACATCGACTTCGCGCTGGACGACCGCCCGCTGATCACCCTGCACGACCGCGAGCTGGACCGGCTGCGGGAGGCCGACCGCAAGCGGGTGCGGCAGCTCCAGCGGCAGTACGTGGAGCTGTGGGTGGAGGTCGTCCGCCGGGTCCACCCCGGGCCGACGGAGTCCCAGGCGCGGGCGGCGGTGCACGCGGTCTTCGGGCTGCTGAACTCCACCCCGCACCTCGGCCGGCCGGGGTCGCTCCCCGGTCGTACGGAGATGGCGCGGCTGCTGCACCGGCTGGCGCTCGGGGCGTTCGGGGCGGTGGAGGAGGAGCCGGCGCAGGCGGTCCCCGCCGTCGGATAGCAGCGGTCCCCACCTCTGGACAGCTTCGGTGACCCGCGGGTAGCTTTCGCTGAGCAAACGCTTAGCCGAGCATGGTGGTGAAGGAGGCCGAGGGCATGCGCCGGACGGTGTTCAACGAGGATCACGAGGCGTTCCGGGAGACCATACGCGCCTTCATCGAGGCCGAGGTCGTACCGGTCTACGACGACTGGTACGCCGCCGGCCAGGTGCCCCGCGACTTCTACTACAAGCTCGCCGAGCTGGGCGTCTTCGGCATCCGCGTCCCCGAGGAGTACGGCGGCGCCGGCATCGACTCGCACAAGTTCGAGGCCGTGATGTACGAGGAGACCGCCCGCGCCGGCGTCACCTTCGGCGGCTCCGGCGTCCATGTGCTGCTCGGCCTGCCGTACATCGAGATGCTCGCCACCGAGGAGCAGAAGAAGCGCTACCTGCCCGCGTTCGTCTCCGGCGAGGAGATGTGGGCCCTGGCGATGACCGAGCCGGGCACCGGCTCCGACCTCGCCGGCATGAAGACCACCGCCAAGCTCTCCGCCGACGGCACCCACTACGTCCTCAACGGCTCCAAGACCTTCATCACCGGCGGCGTGCACGCCGACCGCGTCATCGTGTGCGCCCGCACCTCCGCGCCGCGCGAGGACGACCGCCGCCACGGCATCTCCCTCTTCGCCGTCGACACGACGTCCGAGGGCTACTCCGTCGGCCGCAAGCTCGACAAGCTCGGCCTGAAGGTCTCCGACACCGCCGAGCTGGCCTTCGTCGACGTCAAGGTGCCCGTCGAGGACCTGCTCGGCGAGGAGAACAAGGGCTTCTCCTACCTCGGCCGGAACCTGCCCTCCGAGCGCTGGGGCATCGCCTTCGGCGCCTACGCGCAGGCCAAGGCCGCCGTCCGGTTCGCGCAGCAGTACGTGCAGGAGCGCACCGTCTTCGGCAAGACCGTCGCCTCCTTCCAGAACACCAAGTTCGAACTGGCCGGCTGCCAGGCCGAGGTGGACGCCGCCGAGGCCGTCGCCGACCGCGCGCTGGAGGCCCTGGACGCCGGCGAGCTGACCGCCGCCGAGGCCGCCTCCGCGAAGCTCTTCTGCACCGAGGTCGCCCACCGTGTCATCGACCGCTGCCTCCAACTCCACGGCGGCTACGGCTTCATGAACGAGTACCCGATCGCCCGCCTCTACGCCGACAACCGCGTCAACCGCATCTACGGCGGCACCAGCGAGGTCATGAAGTCCATCATCGCCAAGTCCATGGGCCTGTAAGGGCGCCAGGGCCTCACGCACGTGAACGACGCACTGAAGTCGCTGCTCGATCTGCTGGACCTGGAGCGGATCGAGCAGGACATCTTCCGCGGCCAGAGCCGCGCCTCGGTCGTGCCCCGGGTCTTCGGCGGCCAGGTCGCGGCCCAGGCACTGGTCGCGGCCGGCCGCACGGTCCCCGCCGACCGCCCGCCCCATTCCCTGCACGCCTACTTCCTGCGCCCCGGCGACCCCGGCGCGCCCATCGTCTACACCGTCGACCGGATCCGCGACGGGCGGTCGTTCACCACCCGCCGGGTGGTCGCCGTCCAGCACGGCAAGCCGATCTTCCACCTCACCGCGTCCTTCCACGCGCACGAGGCGGCGGCGCTGGAGCACCAGGAGCCGATGCCGGCCGCGCCGGACCCGACGGAACTGCCCACCGCCGCCGAGGTGTTGCCCCGCCACGCCGAGCGGTACCTCACCCCGGACGTCGCCGAGCGGCTGCTGGAGGCGCGGGCCGCGATCGACCTGCGGTACGTCGACGAGCCGCCCTATGCCACCGTCGGGCAGCCCCGCGACCCCCGGTCCCAGGTCTGGTTCCGCACCCACGGCAAGCTCGACGACGCCGGCGAGATCCCCCGCCCGCTGCTCGACGTCTGCCTGGTCACCTACGTCTCCGACATGACGCTGCTGGACTCGATCCTGCTGGCGCACGGCCGCGGCGGCTGGGCGGTCGGCGACGTGGTCGGCGCGAGCCTGGACCACGCGATGTGGTTCCACCGTCCGCTGCGCGCCGACGAGTGGCTGCTCTACGACCAGGAGTCGCCCACCGCCCAGGCCGGCCGGGGCCTGGGCCAGGGCCGCATCTTCACCGCCGACGGGCAGCTGGTGGTGTCGGTGATCCAGGAGGGGGTCGTGCGGGTCCCGTGGGACGACTGACGCCGGCCGCGCCCCCCGCGGCTCAGAGTAGGTCGGCCGCGTCCAGCAGATAGGCGGTCAACGGGTCGTAGTGGCGCGGGCTCGCGACATGGTCGTCCAGCGGCACGGTCACCTGGAGCGTGCCCTCGGCCTCGGCCAGGAAGAGCGCCGGGTCGTTGCAGTCCGCGAAGCCGATGGTGGCGATGGAGCGCCGGCCCGCGCAGCCCGCCCAGCCGTGGTCGGCCATCACCAGGTCCGGCAGCGGCCGGCCGGCGCGCTCCAGGCCGTCGAGGACCGCGGCCATCGGCTCGGGGGAGTGGGTGTGCCACAGCGTCGCGCCGCGCTCCAGCATCGCCACGTCGCCGAACTGGAACACCATGCCGTCATCGGCCCGGAGCCCGTCCGGGACGACCACGATCTCGCAGCCCCGTTCGCGCAGCGCCTGCGCGGTGGCGCGGTGCACGTCCAGCAGGCCGCCGGGATGGCCGGTGGCGAACAGCACCCGCTGCCGGTCCGCGGCCGCCTTGCGCAGCACCGTGCCGGCGCGGTCCAGCGCGTCCACCGTGAGCGCGGGGTCGATGGTGTCCTGGCCCTGCCGGTGGTGCGGGTCGTCGCTGACACCGCAGCGCTCCGCCATCACGGCCAGCACGTCCTGCTCGTCCGTCCACCGGTCGCCCAGCTCCAGGCCGAACCAGTAGTGGCGGTCGCCGTTCGCGAGCCTGCGGTAGTGAAGGAGGTTGTTCTCGCGGGGCGTGGCGACGTTCCCCGCGATCCGGGTCCGGACGAGCTGGTCGATGAGTTCGGCACGCGAGGGGGCCGTAGCGGCTATCGGCATAGCGCCATTGTGCCCGGACGGCACCGCGGCGGCCGGGGCTTCCGCAGAGTGGTCACCGGCGCGGTCGCCGACCCCGACCGCTTGGACAGAACGTCGAATGACAACCACCCACGCCGCGCACATGTCCATGTGCCGGGAGCCCGGCCGCCCCTACCCTCACCCCCATGACCACCGCATCGCACGAGCCCGTGGGCCCCGTCGACTCCTCCCGCATCCCGCGCTACGCCGGGCCGGCGACCTTCGCCCGGCTGCCCCGCCTCGACGAGGTCGGCGGGCGGGCCGACGTCGCCGTCGTCGGTGTCCCCTTCGACTCCGGCGTCTCCTACCGGCCCGGCGCGCGCTTCGGCGGCAACGCCATCCGCGAGGCGTCGCGCCTGCTGCGCCCCTACAACCCGGCGCAGGACGCCTCCCCGTTCGCGCTGGCCCAGGTCGCGGACGCCGGCGACATCGCCGCCAACCCGTTCAACATCAACGAGGCCGTCGAGACCGTCGAGGCCGCCGCGGACGACATCCTCGGCACCGGTGCCCGCATGATGACGCTGGGCGGCGACCACACCATCGCCCTGCCCCTCCTCCGCTCCGTCGCCAAGAAGCACGGCCCGGTCGCCCTGCTGCACTTCGACGCGCACCTGGACACCTGGGACACGTACTTCGGCGCCGAGTACACCCACGGCACCCCGTTCCGCCGGGCCGTCGAGGAGGGCATCCTCGACACCTCCGCCCTCTCCCACGTCGGCACCCGCGGCCCGCTCTACGGCAAGAAGGACCTCACCGACGACGAGAAGATGGGCTTCGGCATCGTCACCTCGGCCGACGTCTACCGCCGCGGCGCCGACGAGGTCGCCGACCAGCTCCGCCAGCGCATCGGCGACCGGCCGCTGTACATCTCCATCGACATCGACTGCCTCGACCCGGCCCACGCCCCGGGCACCGGCACGCCGGAGGCGGGCGGTATGACGTCCCGCGAACTCCTGGAGATCCTGCGCGGCCTGGCGTCCTGCAACCTCGTCTCCGCCGACGTCGTCGAGGTCGCGCCCGCCTACGACCACGCCGAGATCACCGCCGTCGCCGCCTCGCACACGGCGTACGAGCTGACCACGATCATGTCGCGGCAGATCGCGGACGCGCGGGGCTGAGCGGCAGCGCACAACAGACAACCGCCGGCAGGCTCAAGGGCCCGCCGGCGGTTGTCTGTTGTGCGGGGGACGGTCACTCGTTGTGGAGCGGGTACGTCCAGGCGCCGGCGCCGGCGCCGGCACCGTCCCGGTCGACGGTCCACAGGGCGTCCTCGATGTGCTGGCGCAGGAGGTGGGAGTCGTCGCTGTTGTCGATGTCGGCGAGGATGCGGCGGCCGGTGAGCCATAGGGCCGCCATGGTGAGGAAGTTCTCCAGGCCGGTGGCGACGAGGACGCCGCCTTCCGTGGTGGGGTCGTCGATGCCGCCGGGGCGGCGCAGGACGTGGCCGGTCGGCCCGTCGATGAGGATCTCGCCGCCCATCCACCTGCCGATCTGGAAGAACGGGCCTGTCTCGTCGGGCTGTTGCGGGTGCCCTTCCGGCCAGGGGATCTCCCACAGGAAGCGCTCGTAGGACGGTTCGAAGCGGAGTCCGCGCTCGGTGGTGTCGGGGAGTCCGGTCTCGGTGAGGACGCGGCGGGCGGTCGGGTCGGTGAGGCCCTCGGGGAGGTTCTCGGGGGCTGTGGTGACCCACGCCTCCGCGCCGTGGAGATCGGTCAGGTCCTGCGGCGAGGGGTCGGGGGCGTCGGCGGGCGTGGCCGGGCCGGCGGCCGTGGTGGCGCCGAGGAGGGGAGTCGCGTCGGGGAGGCGCATTCCGGCGGCATCCTCACCCGGCCGTGGCCGTACGGCGAAGAGGCCGCCGACGCCGGCCACGACGACGGTGGGACCGGGGACGTCGGCGGTCAGGGAGACGAAGAGGACTTCCTCCAGGGCGCCTTCCCAGTCGTCCGCGGCGGGCGCGGTGCCACGGAGCTGTCGGAGGGCCGTCGGGCCGGGGGTGCCGCGGTCGTCGGTGGCCCAGGCGAGGGAGGGCCGGACCTCGGCGGGGAAGTCCTCGCCTGATGCCCAGGGGCCGGCGAGGAGTTCGCCCGAGGCCGGTTCCCATACGCGGATGCCGTTGCTGCGTCCGCCGTCGGAGAGCACGGCGGGGCGGCCCTGCCACCGTACGGAGAACAGGTTGCCGATCGAGCCGGGGCGGAGGTAGGTGTGGTGGTAGCCGCCCGGGGGGCGCCAGCGGGTCCAGAGGGTCTGCCAGGGGAGTTGGATGCCCGAGCGCTCGATGGCGTCGGCGAACGCGGTGTCGTTGCGGGCGGTGGCCATGAGGTGGAGCCATGCCGCCCACGTGGGCTGGTCGGTCCGTGCGAGGCCGTACATCTGGAGATGGACGGCGTCGGCGGCGGCGTTGTTGCCCGGAAGGGAGCCGTTGTAGGCGCAGTGTGCGGCGTCGAGGAGGGAGCGCTGGGGAACCTGGGCGATGACGGTGCCGTCGGTCAGCAGCTCGTCGAAGAGGTCGGCCTGGACCGCGTGCATGGCGATGCCCTCGGCGGCGTAGCGGCCGATGCCGCCGGAGGCGGCCCAGCCGTCCGGGTGCCGGAAGTCGGCCGCGCGCTCCCGCAGCCAGCCGACCATGTGGCGTCCGACGGCGCCGGGGAGTTCCGGTCCGTACGCCCCGCGGATCGCGTCGGCGGTGCTCTCGTCGAGGAAGCTGACATGGCCGTCCACGTACCGGAGGAGGTCGGTGAACTGCTGTGCCAGGGAGAAGAGTTCGGCGTCATCGGCGGGCGGCCCGGGGGTCGCTGCGGGGGCGGGCGCGGTGAGGCCGGCGGAGGTGGCCGCCGTGATCAGCTCGCGCCATACGGCGAGCGGGACCTGCCGGGGTTCCGAGAACGCGAGGGCCTGGACGGGGAGCGGGAAGTCCGCCGGCGCGGGAGCTCCGGAGCCCGCCTCGGCCGGGTCGTCGAGGCGCAGGGTGACGCTTCCGGTCCGCTGTGCGCGGTCCGCGCGTACGGCGAGGACCACACCGAGGCCGTCGGTGATACCCAGCCGTGCGGCCAGCTGACTCACCAACTGCTCGGGCTGGGCGGACCGGCGGGTGGGACCCGCGGACGGGGCGTGGTTGATCAGGACCAGGTGGTCCTCGCCCAGGTCTTCGACGGCTTCGTCCCAATCCCACGGAGACCGGGCGGATTCCGGGACACCGATGCTCTCCAGCAGCTCCTGGAGCAGTTCCTCCGCCGTCCTGCCGGTGGCGTCGAGCAGCACGCTGCCCGGGACGCCGTGTGGCACCTGCCGCACCACGGCGTCGACCGCCGGGCCGTCCCGTGCCACGGCGAGCTGCACCCGGCCCGCGTCGTCGCGGCCGTGCGCCCACCAGTCGAGGACGCGGGCAACGGCCTGTTCGGTGGTGTGGCGGGAGTGGTCGGGAGCTGCTTGTGGCACGTCGGACGTTCCGCTGTGGGTGAGTTGGTCAGGCCGGCTTGAGGCCGGGCAGGTTCCATCCGCTGGTGATCAGGTCGGATTCCATGGAGCCGGAGAGCACCGCGTTCCAGGCGTCACTGTCGTCGACGACCGGGTCGATGCGGGATGCCCACTGGTGGAGAGCGGACCTGGCGTCACGGTGCTCGGCGGTGGTGGCGAAGGCGCTGATCTCGAAGGTCCGGTAGAGGCAGAGAAGGGCCAGGTACTGGGGGAGGCTGCTGGCGACGACCAGTTCGAACGAGGCGCCGGACCTGCCGTCCTGGACGATGCGGCCGGTGGCGGCGTCGAGGTAGGCGCCGGAGCCGATCCAGGTGCCGAGGGGGTGGAAGGGGCCGGGGCCGGGGGAGGGGACGGCGGGCTCGGCCTGCCAGCCGG
>NZ_JBNHIN010000031.1:22356-93480 GCF_050054615.1 Streptomyces sp. YGL11-2 | reverse complement strand
CCGGGCCGAGGATCCGCGCGCCCGGCTGCTGCGTCGGACCGCCGCGGAACTCGACGCGCCGCGCTACGAAGCCGCCGCTGCCCTGGAGGAAGCCGCCCTCGCCGAACTCCGGGAGCGCAAGCCCGACCGCGTGCTCGCCACCAACGTCGAGTTCTGGGCAGCCGTCGTACTGGACTTCGCGGAGATCCCCGCGGAGCTGTTCACCCCAATGTTCACCTGCGCGCGCACCGCGGGCTGGAGCGCGCACATCCTGGAGCAGAAGCGCCTCGGCAAGATCATCCGGCCCTCGGCCGCCTACGTGGGCAAGATCGGCGTCCAGCCGACCGACCTGTCGGGCTGGGAGCAAGCTCTCAAGCGCCAGGACAGCCGCGTCTTCCGAGACTGACCCCAACGCGAAGCAGCACACCCAGCCGCAGCGGAGGTGCTCGCACGCGACAACATGTGGCCGGGCTCCGGTGCCCTCACCGAAGCCCGGCCACAGGCATGGGGGCCACCTCTTCGGCGCACCGCCCCGCTCACTCACATCGTGCGGCTGCCCAGCGCCCAGTGGTGCGCACGCGCTTCGAGCCATTGCGAACCGATCGGCGAAACGATCGGTCACGCGGCGGCGGGCGGCGTAGTGCGATGGGACGCTCTGCCAAGGGCTCGAACCTGCGACCACGAACCGACGGTCTATCGCCTCAGCCCGACGACTGTCTGGATCACCAGCTGCCCACCCCCAACCAGCGGCTCTCCCCGTTCCCATGTCCCGGGTCCCCCGCAGAGGGCTCGCCCGTGCGCAGCGCAAGCAGTTCCGAGAGCCTCATCACCACGTCAGCCGACCCGTGTTTTCGGCAGACTTGCAGACGTCGTCACGACGAGCGAATCTCCACAGGCCACAGGGTGTTCCACGCGACCAGCCCTTGTTTGCGGCTCCCGCCGAGGACTCGAACCTGCGGCCAAGGCCACCTTCCCGAGCCCACGACCCAGAACCGCCCACCCTCCAGCACTCGCTCCCCTGTGGCCAGCACGGCCGACAAACAACTCGACGCGCTTCTCGCCGGCCAGAGGTCAAGTGGCGGTGACCGGCAGCACGTCCGACGACAGCGCCGCTCCCCGCGCCGCGGCGCTCGTCATCCGCCTGCGGTGATGACGTCGACACAGCACCTCATACCCGACCTCCGCCGCTGACTGAGCCACANGGTGACCGGCAGCACGTCCGACGACAGCGCCGCTCCCCGCGCCGCGGCGCTCGTCATCCGCCTGCGGTGATGACGTCGACACAGCACCTCATACCCGACCTCCGCCGCTGACTGAGCCACATCGCCCACGACAACCTGCTCCCCCTCGACGACCATCTCTCCACCCACGGTGCGCGCATTGTGCGTGGCCCGAGCACCACACCAGCACATCGCCTCGACCTGCAAAGTCTCCAAGCGATCCGCAAGCTCGATCAGACGCTGGGAACCAGGAAAGAGCCTCGTCCGGAAGTCAGTGGTAATGCCGAACGCGAAGACATCCAGCTCCAAGTCATCCACGATCCGGGCCAGTTGGTCAATCTGCTCAGAAAGCAGGAACTGGGCCTCGTCCACGATCACATAGTCGACCCGGCCACCCCGAGACAACTGCTCCACCACATATCCGTACAGATCCAGCCCCGGCCCGGCCTCCACCGCGTCGGTCACCAGCCCCAGACGCGACGACAGCTTGCCCTCACCCGCACGGTCATCACGCGTAAAGATCAACCCCTGCAAACCACGCGACGTCCGGTTGTGTTCGATTTGTAGCGCCAAAGTTGACTTCCCGCAGTCCATTGTTCCAGAGAAGAACACCAGCTCGGGCATGGGGGTGGCGGGCCTTTCGGGCTCGTACGGAAGGGGCGGGACGGCGTGCGGACGGTGCCGCACGGACCGGGTCGGGCGGGGCCGTGCGGGTCAGGTACGGACTTCCAGCAGCGGCACCAGCTGCTCCACTGCGGTCATCGAGCCGTGCAGACCGACCATCTGCGACTCGCGGGGCTCCCGTTCGGTCGCGATGATGGCCATGTCGGCGTGGGCGGCGGCGACCACGTCGCCGATCCGGCCGCGCACCCGGTCGTCGACGCGCGGACCGAACCAGCCCGCGGCGATGGCCTCTTCACGGCTCGCCACCCACATCTGGTCGCCGACCACCTCGCGCCAAACGGCGAGGACATCGGCGGCGGCGCCCCGGTGGGCGTACACATGCCGGGCCCGGCCCTCGCCGCCCAACAGGCGGACGCCGGCGCGCAGTTCCCAGTCCTCGTCGAAGTCGATCCGGGAGTCAGGGTCGAAGGGTACGTCGATCATGCCGTGGTCGGCGGTGATGTAGAGGGCGCTGCGCGGCGGGAGTTGCTCGGCCAGCCGCTGGGCGAGCCGGTCGACGTACATCAGCTGGCCGCGCCAGGCGTCGGAGTCGACGCCGTAGCGGTGGCCCTTGCCGTCCACCTCGGAGTAGTACGTGTAGACCAACGAGCGGTCGCCGGCGGCCAGTTGCTCGGCGGCGAGGTCCATCCGCTCCTCGCCCGAGAGCCGGCCGTGGAACGTGCCGCCGCTGAGCGCGACCTTGGTGAGCGGGGTGTGCTCGAAGTCCGGTGCGGAGACCTGGCAGGTGTGGATGCCCGCGGCGTCGGCGAGCTGGAAGATCGTCGGATACGGCTGCCAGGCGTGCGGATCGGTCCACGGGCGCCAGCGCAGCTGGTTCATCAGCGCGCCGGTGGCCGGGTCCTCGCAGGTGTATCCGGGCAGGCCGTGGGCGCCCGGTGGCAGGCCGGTGCCGACCGAGGCGAGGGAGGTGGCGGTGGTGGCGGGGAAGCCGGAGGTGAACGGGCGGCCGCTGCCGTTGAACGAGGTGCCCAGAAGGGAGCTGAGGAACGGTGCCTCGTCCGGGTGGGCGCGCAGCAGCTCCCAACCGAGACCGTCGATCAGGAAGACGCAGGCCCGGTCGGCGGGGGCCAGCTCCATCGTGGTGACGAGGTCACGGACGCCCTGTCCGGCAACGATGGTCGGCAGCAGATCGGAGAGCGAGCCGGTGCCGTACGGGGGTACCGGGGCGCTGAGCGGGTCGAGCGGTTCCGGTTCCGACCAGGCGGGAGCGGTGTGCGCCATCAGCGAGTGCTGGTGGTGGCCGCGGTGGCCTCGGAGAGCGCCTGGGCGAAGGTGAGGGTCTCGCGTACCGAGTCCGGGCCGTCGCCGGCTTCGCTGACCCGCAGCGAGAGGTCGTCGGCGGTGGACGAGCCCGTGTAGCCGTGGTCCGCGTCGCAGTTGGGGTCGCCGCAGCTGGCGGGCTCCAGGTCGAGCCGCGCGACCGCGCCCCAGCCGATGGTCAGCACGACCTCGCGGGGCAGCTGGCCGGGGGTGTACGACTCGGGGTTGGCGACGACCCGGCTGAGCACCACGGACGAGATCCGGCCGAGCTTGACGGACTCGGTGGAGGTCGTGGCATACGGGGACGGGGAGGTGGCGTCGGCGGCCTGCTCATCGGTGTGGCTGACGATGAAGCGGGTGCCGGTCAGGACCAGGACCGTGACATGGCGGCGGACCTCGTTGGCGTCGAACGTCGTCTCCTGGTGGACCAGGTAGGACACGACCGGCTCGCCGCCCACCGCGGCCTGCACCGCCTCGGCCACGAGCGTCGGGTAATAGCCACTGCGCTCGATCGCCGCGCGCAGCCCCTGGGTCGTCGTACCGGTCTTAGCCATGGGGTCCATCTTACGGGGCGTACCGGGCCGCGAGAGCCTCAGTAGACGGGCAGCCGGCGGGGGCCGAGGTCAGTGGTGGCGGGCGGCCTGGCGATCCGGACGGCAGCCCCGAGGACCGCGAGGCCGTGCGGGGCGACCACGACCGGTTCGAGGTCGACGCCGACCACCTCGGGGTGGTCGTCGACCAGCCGGGAGACCCGCAGCAGCAGCTCCTCCAGGGCGGCGGTGTCGACGGGCTGGGACCCGCGCCAGCCGAACAGCAGCGGGGCGCTGCGGATCGACCGGATCTGCTCGCTGACCTCGCGGTCGGTGGCCGGAATCAATCGGTGGGCTATGTCGCCGAGCAGCTGGGAGGGGGCGCCGGCCAGCCCGAAGGAGAGCACGGCGCCGGCTGCGGGGTCGATGGCGGCGCGGACGACCGTGTCGACACCGCGCGGCACCATCGCCTGGACGACCGGTCGCAGCTCCTGGGGGGAACCGAGGAAATCGGTCAATTCGGCATACGTACGGCGGAGTTCGGCCTCGCCGGCGATGTCGAGGCGGACGCCGCCGAGGTCGGCGCGGTGCCGCAGATGGGGGGCGGTGGTCTTGAGGGCGACCGGATAGCCGAGCCGGGCGGCGGCGCGGACGGCGGTGTCCGGATCGGGGGCCGGGAGGGCGGGGCGGGCGTGGATGCCGTAGCGGGCGAGCAGGGCCTCGGCGTCGGCGGACGGCAGCCGTACGGAGCGGCCGGGGGCGACGCCCTGGGTGAGCTGGTCCAACAGCCGCTCGACGTCGGCGCCGGCCGCGGCCTCCTGGATGTCGTCGTACTCGGGCACCCGTCCCGGCTCGACCGCCGCCCGGCGCCAGGCCGCATACCGGACGGCCTCGGCGAGCGAGCGGACGGCGCGCTCGGCGGCGGGATAGGCGGGGATCAGGGCGGGGCGGGGGCGGGGCGCGGCGGGCGCGTCGGCTTCGGGGGCGGTCTGCCGGGCACCCGGGACGGGCGGCGGGCCGGGGGCGTACGAGGGGGCCGGGGGGTGCGGCGGCAGCGGGGGGTGGGGTGGGAGGGGCGGGGCGGGCGGCTGTTCCGGGGACCGCTCGGGGGTCTCGGGGTGGGACGGCCCGCCGTCAGGGGCCGGGGCCGCCGGCACCTGCTGGCCGGGCGGTGCCGCGAGGGCCTCGGCGAGGTCGTCCATCGCGAGGTGGACGACCGTGACCGGCTTTCCCGGGTCGGCGGTGACCGCGGCGCGCAGGGCCGCTGCCAGTGAGGTGCCCTCGCCGCTGCCGCCCGGGGAGGCGGCGGCCTCCTCCCCCACCCACGGGATGGCGGTGACGACGACGGCGTCGCAGCCGTCGCCGGCCAGCGCCTCGGCGAGCGCGGCGCGGAAGTCCTCGGGGGTCGCGTCGGAGGCGAGCACACGCGGGCGCTGTGGGCGCAGCCCTTCGGTGAGGCAGGCGTCGTAAGCCAGCAGCGCCAGCGACTCGGCGTTGCCCAGGATGGCGATGCGCGGGCCGGAAGGCAGCGGCTGGGAGGCGAGCAGCAGCCCGGCGTCGATGAGTTCGGTGACCGTGTCGACGCGGATCACGCCGGCCTGGCGCATCAGGGCGGCGACGGTGCTGTCGGGGATGCGGACGGTGGGGACGGCGTGGCCCAGGGGGGCGGTGCCGGTGTGCCGGGCGCCCTTGGCGACCACGACCGGTTTGACGGCGGCGGTGCGGCGGGCGAGCCGGGCGAACTTGCGGGGGTTGCCGATGGACTCCAGATAGAGGATCGCGACGTCGGTGTCTGGGTCGTCGTACCAGTACTGGAGGAGGTCGTTGCCGGAGACGTCGGCGCGGTTGCCGGCCGAGACGAAGGCGGAGATGCCCGCGATACCGCCGTCACCGGGGCCGCGCGCGTGCAGTCCGCTGAGGAGGGCGATGCCGATGGCGCCGGACTGGGTGAACAGGCCGATCCGGCCGGCGCCGGGCATCCGGGGAGCGAGGGAGGCGTTCAGCCGGGCGTCGGGGGCAGTGTTGATCAGGCCGAAGGCGTTGGGCCCGATGAGGCGCATGCCGTAGGAGCGGGCCTGACGGAGCAGCGCGCGCTGCCTCTCACGGCCCTCGGGGCCGGCCTCGGCGTAACCGGAGGAGAGGATCAGCACCCCCTGGACGCCGTGTTCGCCGCAGTCGCGGACCACGTCGGGGACGCCGGCCGCGGGGACGGCGATGACGGCCAGATCGACCGGCTCGGTGATCTCGCGCAGCGTACGGGCCGCGGGGACGCCCTCCGGCTCCAGGAGCCGCAGGTCTTCGGGGAAGGCGTGGTTGACGGCGTACAGGCGGCCGGTGAAGCCGGAGTCGAGGACGTGGCGCAGCGCGGTGCGGCCGACGCCGCCGGGGGCGCGGCCGGTGCCGATGACGGCGACCGAACCGGGGGCGAGCAGCCGCTGGACGGAGCGTGCTTCGGCGCGCTGCTCCCGGCCGCGCATCACGGCCATCGACTGCTCGGTCGGTTCGAGGTCGAACTCCAGGCGGACCACGCCGTCCTCGAAGGTGCGCTTCTGGGTGTAGCCGGCGTCCGTGAAGACCTTGATCATCTTGGAGTTGGCGGGCAGCACCTCGGCGGCGAACCGGCGGATGCCGCGCTCCCTGGCGACCGCCGCGATGTGCTCCAGGAGGGCGGAGGCGACACCACGGCCCTGGTGGGCGTCCTGGACCAGGAAGGCGACCTCGGCCTGGTCGTCGTCGGGGCTCTTGGCGGGCAGGCCCCGGTCGTCGATCCGGTCGTAGCGGACGGTGGCGATGAACTCGCCGCCCACGGTGGCGGCCAGGCCGACGCGGTCCACGTAGTCGTGGTGGGTGAAACGGTGGACGTCGCGGTCGGACAGACGGGGGTAGGGCGCGAAGAAGCGGTAGTACTTCGACTCGTCCGAGACCTGCTCGTAGAAGGAGACCAGCCGCTCGGCGTCGTCGGGCGTGATGGGGCGGATGCGCGCCGTCCCGCCGTCGCGCAGCACCACATCGGCTTCCCAGTGGGTCGGGTACGCATGATCAGGCGGCGTCTGCATGCCGACAGCGTACGGCCGGGCACTGACAGCCGGCTCGGCGTGCGTACGCTCGGCCGCAGGGCCGTCTCCGGCGGGTCGAACGGCCGGGAGATACGGCCGGGAAGCCGGACCTGGAGGTCAGGACGAAGGACTGTGGGAGCACCGCCCACAGCGTGAGAGACTGGTCTAGACAACAGTCACGACTTGAAGGGCAACACCATGGCTGAGCGCCGCGTCAATGTCGGTTGGGCCGAGGGCCTGCACGCCCGCCCCGCGTCGATCTTCGTCCGTGCGGCCACCGCGTCCGGTGTCCCCATGACGATCGCCAAGGCCGATGGCAACCCCGTCAACGCGGCCTCCATGCTCGCCGTGCTCGGCCTGGGCGCCCAGGGCGGCGAGGAGATCGTGCTCGCCTCTGACGCCGAGGGCGCCGAGGCTGCACTCGACCGCCTGGCCAAGCTGGTCACGGAGGGCCTGGAAGAGCTCCCCGAGACCGTCTGAGACCACTCGAAGCCCTCCGCGGCCCCGCTCGCACCCGCCGGGCCCGCCGGGACTTCCGCCGATGCGGCCCCGCCGCGACGACCGGACACGGTCGCCGCGACGGGGCCGTCTCGCTGTCCGCGGTCCGGTACTCGGCACACAGGGCCGGCATGGCGGGACCTCTGGCCGATCACGGGACCGCCGGCGAATACGGGAAGCGGATATCCGGACCGAACGACGCGGAAATTAAGCTCACGGGAAATAACATCCCGCGAGAATCAACGACCACCTCGGGCGAAATCGACGGAATACCGGATGCGCCTACCCCATCCCCCCGACATGCCGCACGGAAATACAGAAACGCATTCCGGCCCGCACAGGAGTCATTGCGGCCCACTCAAGAGTCTTTCCGCACCTCTTTGTATACGGCCCGCGTGTTAATTCCGCGCACGCGCCGTGTTGACGGGCCGTTTCGAATCGCTCACGGCCGCCGCGGCGGGGCGCCGCAGCCGGTGCACCGGAAGGGAGCGCTCGATGTGAGCCGCCATCAGGGCACGGGCCCGATCGGCATCGCTCCGCGCCACCGCGTCCAGTACGGCACCGTGCTCGTCCCAGGCGTCGGCGACCCGGGCCGTCGGCTCCACGACGTACATCCACTCGATCTTGCGCCGCAGCTGGGTGAGCAGCGCCGTCAGGCTGGGGCTGCCGGCCGCCTGGGCGAGCGTTTCGTGGAACCAGCCGTCCAGTTGGCGCAGATCCGCGGGGTGGCCGTGCCGGGCGCGCTCCCGGCCGAGCCGCACCAGGCCGCGGAGCACCTTGAGGTGGGCGGGGCTGCGGCGGACGGCCGCGCGGGCGGCGCCCATCGGCTCCAGGAGGGCACGGATGTCCAGGAGGTCGGCGGCTTCCTGCTCGGTCGGTTCGGCGACACAGGCGCCCGCGTGGTGGCGGGTGGTGACGAAGCCCTCGGACTGGAGGGTGCGCAGCGCTTCGCGCACCGGGACTCTGGAGACTCCGTAACGCGCGGCGAGAATGTCCTCGATCAGCCGGCTTCCCGGCGCGAGCACGCCGGAGACGATATCGTCGCGAATCGCTGTGCACACCGCATGCGCGGAAATGTGGCCTCGCATCGTCCGTGCCTCCGCCGTATTCCCCTCGAAAACGCCGCCGATCGGCGCCTTTCCCTCGACTCTATTCGACCAGGACGAGGTTTCCTGCGGATGCCGTGAATTTATCGATATTTTTTGGCCGATGCGGCGGAGGTCCAGTGGCCGGTGGACCGGCCGGACACCCGGCCCTGCGGAGACGGCGACGGCGGATACGACCGGATGCGGCGGATACGGCGGAGCCCCGGCCCGCGTGGGGGGCGGGCCGAGGCTCCTGGGGGACGCGCGATGCGGCGGGAGGTCAGACGCTCACGCCGTGCGAGCGGAGGTAGGCGACGGGGTCGATGTCCGAGCCGTACTCGGGGCCGGTGCGGGCCTCGAAGTGGAGGTGCGGACCGGTGGTGTTGCCGGTGTTGCCGGAGAGGGCGATCTGCTGGCCGGGGGTGACGGTCTGGCCGACGGAGACGCCGATGGACGACAGGTGACCGTATTGGGTGTACGTACCGTCGTTCATCTTGATCACGATGTTGTTGCCGTACGCACCGCCCCAGCCGGCCTCCACGACGGTGCCCGAGCCCACGGCGTGGACGGACGTCCCGTAGGCGGCGTGGAAGTCGATACCGGTGTGGCTGCCCGAGGACCACAGGCCGCTCGACGCCTTGTACGGGGTGGAGACGTAGGAGCCGTCCACAGGGGCGACGAAGGTGTTGAGGCGCTTGCGCTCGGCCTCGCGGGCGGCGCGCTCCTTGGCCGCCCGCTCCGCCTCGGCCTTCTTCTTGGCCTCCTCGGCGCGCCGCTTGGCCTCGGCCTCGGCCTTCGCCTTCGCGGCGGCGGCCTCGGCTGCCGCCTGCTGCGCGTCGGCCTGGGCCTCGATCCGGCCGGCGAGCTCGTCACCCACGACGACGGCCTGCTGGAGTCCGGTGTCGTGGTGCGCGGCCTCGCCGGTGGCGGCCAGCGCGGGCGACGCCATGGAAGCGACGACACCGGAGGCCGCGAAGGTGGCTATGCCGGCGATGTTGCGGGTCGTACGAGCGGTGCGGCTCGCACGGCGGTGCTTCCCGGTGGCACGGGTGAACGCCATGTACTGGCTGGTCCTTTCCTTCCCTCTCGCCTACCGGGTTAGCTGACGGGTTCGGAGCAGGAAGGTCTCCTACGGGCTCCTCCGGAGAGGGGCCCGATTCACCCCAAGGGACATGTGGGTCCCCGGCTCCCCTGGCTCGCGCCGTACGGGGACTCGGCGATGGCTGTCCGGTGCCACTGTTGTGGCGGTCTTGTGACGAACAGCCGGACCGACGCTAAACGGGACAACTTTCAATCGGCAAACAGAATCGGCTGTTTGTGCGGGACGCCACACCTCGGAAGGGCAACCAGCAGCGCGGGACGGGACATCAGCGGCACGGACCGGCAACGCGGGCCGGCGGTACGCACGGAACACGCGGCGTGCCCGTCCGACGGGAGCACGGTGACACGTGGAAACGGGCAGCGGGCTCGCTGCGGCCGGCGGCGGACATGCGACGGCTCCCGTGGCGGGTGACCACCACGGGAGCCGCTTTGTCGCCAAGTGACCAGCCGTCACATGACGGGCGTCATGCCGGCGGACGCTAGCCGCCGACGACCGTCACCTCGCCGATCCCCAGTGTCTTGACGGGCTCCACGATCTGCTCCGCGTCGCCCACCAGGACCGTCACCAGGCGGTCCACCGGGAACGCGCTGACGGCCGCCGCGGTCGCCTCGACCGTGCCGGTCTCCGCGAGGCGGACGTACAACTGCGCCTGGAAGTCGTCCGGGAGGTGCTGCTCCACCTGGTCGGCGAGCGTGCCGGCGACGGCCGCCGCGGTCTCGTACTTCAGCGGCGCGACGCCGACGAGGTTCTGCACCGCGACATCGCGTTCGGCGTCGGTCAGCCCCTCTGCCGCGAGGGTGCGCAGCACCGTCCACAGGTCCTCAAGGGCCGGTCCCGTGGAGGCGGTGTCCACCGAGCCGCTGATGGCCAGCAGCGAGGCACCCGTGGCGCCCTCGGGGGACGAGGGTGCGGAGGACCGCAGCACCTGCCCGAAGGCACGCACCCCGTAGGTGTAGCCCTTCTCCTCCCGCAGCACACGGTCCAGTCGGGAGGTGAGCGTGCCGCCCAGGCAGTACGTGCCGAGCACCTGCGCGGGCCACACCCGGTCGTGCCGGTCGGGTCCGGTCCGGCCGATGAGCAGCTGCGTCTGAACGGCGCCGGGGCGGTCCACGATCACCACCCGGCCGCTGTCGTCGGCGACGATCGGCGCGGGCTTCAGCGGCTCGGCGGTGGATCCGGTCCAGGCGCCCAGGGTGTCGGCGAGGACCGCGGCCAGGTCGACGCCGGTGAAGTCGCCGACGATGACGGCGGTGCTCGCGGCGGGCCGCACATGCGCGTCGTAGAAGGCTCGGACGGCCCCGGCGTCGATGCGCGCCACGGTCTCCTCGGTGCCCTGGCGGGGCCGGGACATCCGGGCGGTGGCCGGGAACAGCTCCTTGGACAGCGCCATCGCGGCGCGCCGCGCCGGGTTGGCGAGCTCGTGCGGGATCTCGTCGAGGCGGTTGCGGACCAGCCGCTCGATCTCGCTGTCCGGGAAGGCGGGGGCGCGCAGCGCGTCGGCGAGCAGGGCGAGCGCCCGCGGCAGCCGGGAGGCCGGGACCTCCAAGGAGACCCGTACGCCGGGGTGGTCGGCGTGCGCGTCCAGAGTGGCGCCGCAGCGCTCCAGCTCGGCGGCGAACTCCTCGGCGGTGTGCTTGTCGGTGCCCTCCGACAGGGCGCGCGCCATGATCGTGGCGACGCCGTCCAGGCCCTCGGGCTCGGCGTCCAGCGGGGCGACGAGGTTGATCTCGACGGCGACGACCTGCTGGCCGGGGCGGTGGCTGGTCAGGAGGGTGAGACCGTTGGGCAATTGGCTGCGCTCGGGGGCCGGGAACGCCCACGGCTTGGGCGCGCCCCCCTGGGGCTGCGGGTGGAAGTCCATGGTGCTCACGGGGGCGTCGTCGCGGGTGGTGGCGTCGTTCACTGCGCCGCCTCCTCTTCCTCGGTGTCGGCGGCGTCGGTCTGCTCGGTGGGCTCGTAGACGAGCACGGCGCGGTTGTCGGGGCGCAGCCGGGCCTTGGCGACCGCCTGCACTTCCAGCGGGGAGATCTCCAGGACGCGCTGCACAGCGGTCAGCGCGAGCTGCGGGTCGCCGAACAGGACGGCGAAGCGGCACAGTTCGTCCGCACGGCCGCTGACCGTCGCGAGGCGGTCCAGCCATTCGCGCTCCAGCTGGGCCTGGGCCCGCTCCATCTCTTCCGGGGTCGGCCCCTCGTCGGCGAAGCGCGCCAGCTCCTCGTCGACCGCGGCCTCGATGGCGGCGACCTCCACACCGCCGGACGTCTTCACGTCCAGCCAGCCCAGCGAGGGCGCGCCCGACAGCCGCAGCAGGCCGAAGCCCGCGGCGACGGCGGTGCGGTCGCGGCGCACCAGGCGGTTGTACAGGCGGGAGGACTCGCCGCCGCCCAGGACGGTGAGCGCGAGGTCGGCGGCGTCCGCCTCACGGGTGCCGTCGTGCGGAAGGCGGTAGGCCGCCATCAGGGCGCGGGAGGGGACGTCCTCCTCGACGACGGTGCGCAGCTGGCTGCCGATGGTCTCGGGCAGGCTGCCGTCGCGCGGCGGCTGCTTGCCGTCGTGCGACGGGATCGAGCCGAAGTACTTCTCGACCCAGGCCAGCGTCTGCTCGGAGTCGATGTCGCCGACGATCGAGAGGACGGCGTTGTTGGGTGCGTAGTACGTGCGGAAGAAGGCCCGCGCGTCCTCCAGGGAGGCCGCGTCGAGATCGGCCATCGACCCGATGGGGGTGTGGTGGTACGGGTGGCCCTCCGGGTACGCCATGGCCGTCAGCTTCTCGAAGGCCGTGCCGTAGGGGACGTTGTCGTAGCGCTGGCGGCGCTCGTTCTTGACGACGTCGCGCTGGTTCTCCAGGGACTCCTCGTCGAGGGCCGTGAGCAGCGAGCCCATGCGGTCCGCCTCCAGCCAGAGGGCGAGCTCCAGCTCGTGGGCCGGCATGGTCTCGAAGTAGTTGGTCCGCTCGAAGCTCGTGGTCCCGTTGAGCGAGCCGCCGGCGCCCTGGACGAGCTCGAAGTGGCCGTTGCCCTTGACCTGTGCGGAACCCTGGAACATCAGGTGCTCGAAGAGGTGAGCCAGGCCGGTACGGCCCTTGACCTCGTGGCGCGAGCCGACGTCGTACCACAGGCAGACCGCCGCCACCGGCGTCAGGTGGTCTTCGGAGAGCACCACGCGCAGGCCATTGGCCAGCCGGTGCTCGGTCGCTGTCAGGCCGCCGGAGCCGGCTTGTTCTGTGGCCGTGTGACCCATGGGCATGTACGTCCCTTCGATCCGCTTGCGAGGAAGTTCTGTCACTGTATGCAACCGCGTCGGCATCTGGCGAAGTTCCCGTGAGGAAGGCCCCGAACGTGCGCCGTGCCGGGCCCCCGTGGAGGAGGAAGGGGGGAGTCGCAGTCGGCGTTGTCAGTGGGGCAGTCCACAATGGTCCGCGTCAGACTCAGGCAGACTCACCGGTCGATCCCCAGCCGGTCGACCACAGCGTTGATCCAGAGCGTTGATCCAACATCGGCAGTAGACGCAGCAGAAGGAGCCGCAGCCGCGATGGCCCGCCGCAGCACGAAGACCCCGCCGCCGGACGACTTCGAGGAGAGGATCCTCGACATCGACGTCGTCGACGAGATGCAGGGTTCCTTCCTTGAGTACGCGTATTCGGTCATCTACTCCCGCGCCCTGCCGGACGCCCGCGACGGACTCAAGCCCGTACACCGCCGCATCCTCTACCAGATGAACGAGATGGGCCTGCGCCCGGACCGCGGCTACGTGAAGTGCGCCCGGGTGGTCGGCGAGGTGATGGGCAAGCTCCACCCGCACGGCGACGCGTCCATCTACGACGCCCTGGTACGCATGGCGCAGCCGTTCTCGATGCGGCTGCCCCTGGTGGACGGGCACGGCAACTTCGGCTCGCTGGGCAATGACGACCCGCCCGCCGCGATGCGGTACACGGAGTGCCGGATGGCGTCAGCGACGTCCCTGATGACGGAGTCCATCGACGAGGACACCGTCGACTTCGCGCCGAACTACGACGGCCAGGAACAGGAGCCGGTCGCCCTCCCTGCCGCGTATCCGAACCTCCTCGTCAACGGGACGTCCGGTATCGCGGTCGGCATGGCGACGAACATGCCGCCACACAACCTGGGCGAGGTGATCGCCGCCGCCCGCCATCTGATCAAGCACCCGAACGCCGATCTGGACACCCTGATGCGCTTCGTGCCGGGTCCGGACCTGCCGACGGGCGGCCGGATCGTCGGCCTGGGAGGGGTACGGGACGCGTACGAGAAGGGCCGCGGCACGTTCAAGATCCGGGCGACGACCACGGTGGAGAACGTCACCGCCCGCCGGAAGGGCCTGGTCGTCACCGAACTCCCCTTCACGGTGGGCCCGGAGAAGGTCATCTCCAAGATCAAGGACCTGGTCGGCTCGAAGAAGCTCCAGGGCATCGCGGACGTCAAGGACCTCACCGACCGCGAACACGGCCTGCGCCTGGTGATCGAGGTCAAGAACGGCTTCAACCCCGAGGCCGTCCTTGAGCAGCTCTACAAGCTCACGCCGATGGAAGAGTCCTTCGGCATCAACAACGTCGCCCTGGTGGACGGCCAGCCGCTGACCCTGGGCCTCAAGGAGCTCCTGGAGGTCTATGTCGACCACCGCTTCGACGTGGTGCGCCGGCGCAGCGAGTTCCGCCGCACCAAGCGGCGCGACCGGCTCCACCTGGTCGAGGGCCTGCTGACCGCCCTGGTCGACATCGACGAGGTCATCCGCCTGATCCGCTCCAGTGAGAACAGTGCGCAGGCCAAGGAGCGCCTGATGGAGCGCTTCTCGCTGAGCGACATCCAGACCCAGTACATCCTCGACACCCCGCTGCGCCGGCTGACCAAGTTCGACCGGATCGAGCTGGAATCGGAGCGCGACCGGCTGCGGTCCGAGATCGAGGAGCTGACCCGGATCCTGGAGTCCGACGCAGAGCTCCGGAAGCTGGTCTCCAACGAGCTGGCCACGGTCGCCAAGAAGTTCGCCACGCCGCGTCGGACCGTCCTGCTGGAGTCGGCGGGTGCGCCCGTCACCGCGGTTCCGCTGGAGGTGGCCGACGACCCCTGCCGGGTGCTGCTGTCCTCCACCGGCCTGCTGGCGCGCACCACCACGAGCGAGACGCCGTTCGACGCCGACGCCAAGCGCGTCAAGCACGATGTGATCTTCTCGGCGGTGCCGGCCACCACTCGTGGCGAGGTCGGCGCGGTGACGTCGCTCGGGCGGCTGCTGCGGCTCTCCGTGGTCGATCTGCCGCAGCTCCCGGAGACCGCGGCGGCCCCCAACCTCTCCGGTGGCGCGCAGCTCTCGGAGTTCCTGACGCTCCAGGAGGGCGAGGAGCTGATCTGCCTCACGACGCTGGACGAGTCCTCGCCGGGCCTCGCACTCGGCACCGAACAGGGCGTTGTGAAGCGCGTGGTGCCCGACTACCCGTCCAACAAGGACGAGTTGGAGGTCATCACCCTCAAGGAGGGCGACCGCATCGTGGGCGCGGCCGAGCTGCGTACGGGTGAGGAGGACCTGGTCTTCATCACCAACGAGGCGCAGCTGCTGCGCTATCCGGCGTCGCAGGTACGGCCGCAGGGCCGTCCGGCGGGCGGTATGGCGGGCATCAAGCTGGGCGAGGGCGCGCGGGTGCTCGCCTTCTCGGCGGTCGATCCGGCCGCCGATGCCATGGTCTTCACGGTCGCCGGGTCGCACGGCACCCTGGACGACTCGGTGGCGACGGCCAAGCTCACGCCGTTCGACCAGTATCCGCGCAAGGGCCGGGCGACCGGCGGTGTGCGCTGCCAGCGGTTCCTGAAGGGCGAGGACTGCCTGACGATGGCCTGGGCCGGCACCGCTCCGGTGCGGGCCGCGGACGCGAAGGGCGCCCCGGTCCACCTGCCGGAGCCGGACCCCCGCAGGGACGGCTCCGGAGTGCCGCTGGCGAAGCCGGTGGCGGCACTGGCCGGACCGGTGTAACCACGCGTTCCCGCAAGCTCTGAGACTGACGCCGCCGGACCGGTGAAGAACCGACTCGGCGGCGTCAGTTGTGCGCCGGGGAAGTCACCCTTGCGTGTGCCGAGGAAGTCACCTCTGCCTGTGCCGGGGAAGTCACTCGTGCATGTTCCGGGGGCAGCCCCTGGGGAGAAGCCGGTCGCCGACGGCTCGGCGGCGGGTGCGCGACGCAGCGTAAGCGGGTGCCGAGTCGCGAGGTGGCTGGGGTTGGGGCAGGTCGTCGCCGTTGCAGCGGTGGTCAACGTTGATTCGTGATTGCCGTTGCCGGCGTTCACCCCGCCCCCTCTTACGACGTCAACCCACCACACAGGAAGGAGCCCCTCCCCATGCGCCCGCTCATCGCGTCAAGGGGCTTGCCTCGGGGCTCACTCCTCCTGTGAAGCCACGAACCGCAACACACCCCACATGCTGTTCACGTCAGCATCCGAAGGGGTGACCTGCCGGCAGTTTTCCAGTTCCTTGCGCAATGCGGGAGCATCGATACCACTCCCGATCAGCACCAACTGGGTGCACGGCTCCTCGCCCTTCGGCCACGGCGAGGGGTAGAAGCGCAGGAAGTCACCGACCGCGTGCAGCGTGAACTTCTGACGGTTCTCCGGGACATCGAAGTACACGAAGCCTTTGATGCGGTACAGGCCGGCAGGGCGACTGTCGAGGAAATCCATCAGGCGCCGCGGATGCATCGGCTCATCCGAGGTGAACTCCACACTCTGGTACGCGGCATGAAGATGCCCCACATGCTCATGGCAGCCGTTGTGACAGCTCTGATGGCCGTGCCCATGCCCCTCGTGTGGCACGTGCTCGACGCCGTCCTCGATTCCGTACCCCGGCTGCCCATTAGCGGCGGCTTCGCGCAACACATCCTCCAAGGACAGCTGCCGTACGACTACGTCACGGTCCTCCCCCGCTCCGCTGTCGAAGAGCAACTCCGGATCGATCCGCCCATACGCCGCGCAGAGCACCGGACCTCCGGGAGCAAGATCCGCCAGCGTGTCCAGGAGCTCCTGACGCACCTCATTCCCGATCCGGTCAGCCTTGTTGAGCACCACGAGATCCGCGATGCCCACGTGCCGGTCCAGTTCGGGATGCCGGACCCGGGTCTCCGCGAACTCAGCGGCGTCGACGACCTCAATCAGTCCGCCATAAACGATGCGGTGATTGTCACTCGCCAGGATCATCCGGATGAGTTCCTGCGGCTCGGCCAGGCCACTGGCTTCGATGACGATCACGTCGATACGGGCGGCAGGGCGGGCCAGTCGCTCCAGATAGGTGTCCAGCTCGCTGGTGTCGACGGCGCAGCACAGACAGCCGTTGCCGAGCGACACCATCGAATCCACCTGCCCTGCGACGGTCATCGCATCGATCTCGATGCTACCGAAGTCATTGACGATCGCACCGATACGGGTGCCGTCGCCGGCGCGGAGCAGGTGGTTGAGGAGCGTCGTCTTACCCGACCCCAGGAACCCCGCGAGCACGACGACTGGGATCTGCTGCGTGGCCAAGCGGGTGCCTCCATGGTGCGGGTGGCGTGCCGCCCGAACCGGCGGCGAACGAGCTGTCGATCGTAACGGACTGCCTACGGGACAGCCCCCGAGCCGCGTCTGCCAACGGGCAGCGCCTATGACCTCAGCGTGTCCCGTGCCACCGCAGGCACGCGCATACCGCCGTAGCCAGGAGGGCCCTCCCAGTATCGGCAGGTGAAGTCCCCATGCCACGCCATCGCAATCCCACACTGGCCCCAGATCCGAGACACTGAGCCGCGTGCCGTCTCATGCGGCGGCTGCGGAACGTCTCGCGCTACGCTCCGGCAAAGCCCACCACTCGGGCCAGGCCCCGTACACACACAGCGCTCACCGGAACGTCGCCCCAACGCCCTCACGCCGGGCCGCACACCCCCATTGCTCGTACGGCTCCAGGAAACACTCACCGGACGTACCACAACCCTGTGCTCGGTCTGACGGCCCGCGCAGCGCTCATTCACACGTTCCGGCGAGTCATCCGTGACCTCCTCGAAGCCGGCCCTCGCCGTGGCGTCCCGGAACGTCGCCGCAGCGCGCGACTTCCATGCCCGACACCGCCGTAACGCAAGCACGACCAACCGCCGCCACTCGTGGTGGCCTCCTCCGTCACCCTCCCAGGATCCGAGGTCAGACACTCCGAGTTAGGCTCACCTTTGTGAGCACCTGCGCTACCGCTTCCCGTGAATCGGCCGAACCCGTCGCCGGGACGGCAGCCACAGCCCTCACCTGGCTGCTCATCGAGCAGACCGGACCGTGGGGAGCCAAGGCGCTGACGGACAGCCACCTCGACCCGCACGTCGGCCGGGCCCTGGAGGCCGCGGCAGAGGGGACAGGGGTACGCGTCGCCCTGATCCGCCGGCCGGGACGGCACGCCGACTGCCACGGTGTCCCCCGGCGTCGGCTGTTCCTCGCACACACCGCTCCGGGCCGTTCCTGGATCCGCACCACCACCGTCACCGACCCGCGGACGGCTCTGGGGCTGGACTTCGCCGCCTTGGGCACGGGCGAGCATGGTGGCCTCTGGGAGCCGTACACCGGAGATCCTGTGGTTCTTGTATGCACGAACGGCAAGAGGGATCGCTGCTGCGCCATCCTCGGCCGCCCGTTGGCCACCGAGCTCGCCGCCAGTAGTTCTGCGACCTGGGAAGTCACCCACATCGGCGGACACCGCTTCTCCCCCACGCTCTTCGTCCTGCCCTACGGCTACGCCTACGGACGAGCCTCGGCTCAGTTGGTCAAGGACGTCGTGGAAGCGGCGCGTCACGGCCGAGTCGGGCTCGACCACTGCCGCGGCCGCTCGACGTGGGACCGGCCGGCTCAGGCCGCTGACCTTGCGGTCCGCGAGCTGATCCGGGAGCAGCGGGCGGACGCACTGGACGTCGTACGGACCGACGCGGTGCGGCCCGAAGCGCGGTGGCGCGATGGGTCGGCGTCGGGTGGCGGGGCGGTTCCGGTGGCTCCCCCCTCCTGGGTTGTCACCGTCACGCATTCCGACGGCCGCACCTGGCACGTTGTCGTCGATCAGCGGGCCGACGGTGCTCCGGCGCCCGCCAGCTGTGGTGCGCCGCTCGGTCCACCGACGCGAATGGCGGTCACGTCCATCACCGCCATCCCGGACGCCGGCACCCCTGACCGCCCCTTCTCGCCCGCCCCGCCGCTCACCTGAAGCCGGACGCGTCGTCTGCTCACCGAGTTCGCTCATGCACCTGCAGCGCTGTTTGCCATCTGGTTGCTTTTCGCCTGTCATAGCCCGAGCCAGCACCGCGCCTGCCGCCAGCCCCAACGTCGCGGCAAGCCCCAAGCTGAACATCGCCCTCACAGCAGGCCGACGCCTACCGCCCCCCGCTGCCACGCGCCAGGCACTGGCGCCATCCCCCGTCACCCACATACCGACTCCCCTCCGCGTGCCTCACCGCACGCTTCCCCGGCTCCTCGGGCCCCAGACCTGTCCCAGCCGCCTGCCGCGCGGCACTCGCGCACTCGTCACCGAGTCCGCCGCGCCCTGCCGGAGCGCCGCTCAGCGACGTCCGCCAGCCGGAACGAGACGGCCCGTCCAGCCCCGAACTTCACTTTGCGAGGCTACGCGCACACAATCCGCAACCGCCGAGCCTGTGGATAACTCCACACCACGCCTGAATTCCTACCGACGCTCCGCAACCGCCGGTCGCACAGGTACGTCCCGGTCGGCAGCCGGTACCCGCAACACACGCGCCGAAAGGCCGTCGTAGCCTGCCCCGCATCCCACTGCTGCCATCCAGTACCGGAAGCGAGTCCGCGATACCCGACCGCGCTACCCACCCCGGATAGTGGTGTGGCAACTCAGCTGATTCGCTGATCGAGATCCT
Source organism: Streptomyces sp. YGL11-2 (assembly GCF_050054615.1). Lineage (NCBI taxonomy): Bacteria > Bacillati > Actinomycetota > Actinomycetes > Kitasatosporales > Streptomycetaceae > Streptomyces > Streptomyces sp. YGL11-2. The sequence continues at coordinate 74,186 of NZ_JBNHIN010000031.1, read as the reverse complement.
CGCCAAACACCCAACTCTCCAGATCCACTGCCCCCTTGGCCGTCCAGGCAACAGCAGATCGTTCACATGGGCAGAACGAAAGGAATGGCCCAAGACTCTTCGACGAGGGGCCCTCGCCGCGCCATCAGGTTGCAGCCGACCCTGGCGGCTCCGCGAGACCATGCCGGTACGCATAGTGGATCGCTTGGGCGCGGTCCCGTAGACCCGCCTTTGCGAAGAGGTTGTTGATATGCGTCTTCACCGTCGCAGTGGAGACATGCAACGTGCGCGCGATCTCTGGGTTTGATTGTCCCTCGGCCACGAGCCGTAGCACCTCCACCTCCCTGGCGGTCAGTCCGTCCGGGGGCTCGTCCGGCGGCGTCGGCAGGCTCCGTACAGGCTCGGCGAAGCGCTCCAGGAGGCGGCGCTGGATCTTCGGCGACAGGCCGGCCTCGCCCGACAGCACGTCTTCGACGGCGCGGACGATCTCATCGCCGTCGGCGTCCTTGGTGAGGTAGCCACGGGCGCCGGCCTGCAAGGCGGGGAAGAGCGAGTCGTCGTCGGCATACGTGGTGAGCACCACGACCTGGGTGCCAGGATGGTCCATACGGATCCTGCGGGTCGCCTCGACACCATCGCAACGCGGCATCCGCAAGTCCATCAGGACGACGTCAGGGGCGAGTTCGGCGACCATACGGACGGCCTCCTCACCGTCCGCGGCCGATCCGACAACCTCGATACCGGGCAACAGCCCCAGCAGCATCACGATTCCCTCGCGTACCACCGTCTGGTCATCGGCCACGACGACGCGCGCCACCGTGCGTGCCGTCATACGGGCACCCACAACCGCACCACGAAACCCTCCTCATCGGGGCCGGACTCCAGCGTTCCGCCTAGGAGTTCGGCGCGCTCCCGCATCCCGAGAAGACCGTACCCGGAACCGCTCCTCGCGAGCTCACCGGGCTTACCGCGCCCTCCCGAATTGCGCACCACCAGTCCTACGTGGCTCTCGGCGTACTCCAGTTGCACAGTCACCCGAGCACCCGGTGCGTGCTTGCGTACGTTCGTGAGCGCTTCCTGCGCGACCCTGCGGACCGCGAGCCCCGCCTCCGCCGGCAGCGTGCGCCGTTCGCCCACGACGTCCAACTGCGCGCCCTCAGCGGCCGCCAGACGGCCCAGGAAGTCTTCGACCGAGACCATCTCGCCGCGCAGCGCCGATAGAGCCTCACGGGTGCCGTCCAGCCCTTCTCGCGCCATCCCTCGGCATGCCACCACCCGCTCCAGGAGCTGCTCGCGGTCCGATTCCAGGTCGGTGCTGCGCTGGATCATCAGCCGAGCCGCCTCCAGGTGCACAAGCTGGGCGCTGAGGCTGTGGGCGAGGACGTCATGGATCTCACGCGCGATCCGCCCCCGTTCGGCAAGCGCCGCTGTTTCGGCCTCGGCTTTACGAGCCGCCCGTTCCTGCGCCAGCAGACGCTGGGCATTGCCGCGCGCCTCGGCGTCCAGCCGCACGACGTAGCCGGCGAGACCCAACCCTCCTGTGGTCACAGCGGTCGTCAGCCAGGTGCCCGTGTTGACCACCGCGAACGCACCCAGTGCGACGGATGAGCACGGCACGGCGATGCTCAGCGGCAGCCGCTCCATGGCCGTGATGGCGCAGGCGCACCACAGGACGATCGCCGCCATCCGGGCATCGGCCAGGTAGAAGCCGAATGCCGCGGCCTCCAGCACTGCGAACAGCCCGATAGAGGGCCACAGCCGACGCTCGCGCGTCATCCGGAGAAAGTACCAAAACATCACAAAGGCCATGGCGATCGCGGCACACGCCGCAACCAGGCCCCAGCCGCTGAAGGTCCCCCCTACCAGGGTGGTCCACAGCAGGCCCGCCACCACCAGGACACGCACGGAGCGGCCGATCCACAACCGGGCCTCGCTGAGGCCCTCGCGGGAGAGCGCCTCCCGCAGGGGCCAGCTGGTCCAGGGGTTCGGCGGCACGTACGGTCCTTTCGGTGCGCGGCGCGGAGCGTCAGCCCGCGACAGGGACACGGTACGTCTGCTGCACGGCCTGGGCCCGCCAGGTGGTGACGCCGGCACGGGTGAGCAGCATGGCCGCTACGGACAGCAGCGTGGCCTGGCTCCCCTGGTGGACGCCCAGGACCGCAGCTATGCCCATGAGGCCGAAGCGCAGTGCCATACCGCACAGCCACACACCGGCCGCCGCCCAGGTTCCCTTGGTCCAGACCGCACCGTCCGCGTCGGTCCAGATACGCGTGGTCCAGGCCCATGCCGCACCGCTGGCCAGCCCGAGCAGAAGGGTCACCGCCAGCAGGACGGCCGACGCTGCATGGTGCGCGGGGTCCAGGAGGCCAGGTTGCCGCAGCGCCATGACGCACAGGATGACGGGCATCAGCCACCACTTCTTGCCTTCCGAGGTGATGCGCTGCGCCGTGAACTGCCGGGCGAACACGATGACGACAACCGCGATCATCACAACGATGTTGAGCCAGCCGCTCATGTCCTGAAGCCTCCGTGGACGGGGAATTTCGACGTTCCCGACGCTACGGAGAGCACCCCACCGCCCGGATCGGAGCCAGGGTGGGGCGCGGGTGGAAAAGACGGCGGGCGCCCGTCCACCCGTAGGTGGAGGGGCGCCCGTACGGAGCCGCGGCCGGCTCAGGTGTCGATGCGCGAACGGTCCAGAGTGGATGCGGAGTTGGTGATGAACTCCTTGCGGGGAGCGACTTCGTTGCCCATCAGGAGGTCGAATGCCTTCTCCGCCGCTTCGAGATCACTGATGTTGATCCGGCGCAGGGTGCGGTATCGCGGATCCATGGTGGTCTCGGCGAGCTGGTCGGCGTCCATCTCACCCAGTCCCTTGTAGCGCTGGATGCTGTCCTTGTAACGGACCTTCTTGCGCTGGAGCTCCAGCAGCGTCTGACGGAGTTCGTTGTCCGAGTAGGTGTAGATGTACTTCTCCTGGCCCTTCTTGGGGTTGGTGAGCTCGACGCGGTGCAGCGGCGGGACGGCGGAGAAGACCCTGCCCTGCTCGACCATCGGCCGCATGTAGCGCTGGAAGAGCGTCAGCAGCAGGCAGCGGATATGGGCACCGTCGACATCGGCGTCGGCGAGGAAGATGACCTTGCCGTAGCGGGCGGTGTCGATGTCGAAGGTGCGGCCGGATCCAGCCCCTATGACCTGGATGATGGCGCCGCACTCGGCGTTCTTGAGCATGTCCGAGACCGACGACTTCTGGACGTTCAGGATCTTGCCGCGGATCGGCAGCAACGCCTGGAACTCCGAATTCCGCGCCAGCTTCGCCGTGCCCAGCGCCGAGTCACCCTCGACGATGAACAGTTCGCTGCGGTCGACGTCGTCGCTGCGGCAGTCCGCCAGTTTGGCCGGCAGGGAGGAGGACTCCAGCGCCGTCTTCCGCCGCTGAGCCTCCTTGTGCTGGCGGGCGGCGATACGCGTACGGGCCGCGGCGACGACCTTGTCCAGTACGGAACGCGCCTGCTGCTTGGCATCGCGCTTCGTGGACGTCAGGAACGCCTTGAGTTCCCTGCTGACCACCTGGGCGACGATCCGGGACGCGGCGGAGGTACCCAGCACCTCCTTGGTCTGCCCTTCGAACTGCGGCTCCGCGAGCCGCACCGTGACGACCGTGGTGAGGCCCTCCGTCGCGTCGTCCTTGACGACGTCGTCCTCGGCGACGCGCAACAGCTTGGTGGACCGCAGCACCTCATTGACGGTCCTGGTCACGGCGCGCTCGAAGCCCGAGACATGGGTGCCGCCCTTGGGGGTGGCGATGATGTTGACGAAGGACTTGATCGTCGAGTCGTAGCCGGTCCCCCACCGGAGGGCGATGTCGACGCCCAGTTCACGGGTGACTTCGGTCGGTGTCATGTGACCACGCTCGTCGAGCACCGGCACCGTCTCCTTGAAGGTGCCCTGGCCGGTCAGCCTCAGGACGTCGCACACGGCCTTGTCCTGCGCCAGGTACTCACAGAACTCACTGATGCCGCCGTCGTAGCGGAACGTCTCCTCCGACTTCCCGGCGCCGTCGATACCGCGCTCGTCACGGACGACGATGGTCAGCCCCGGTACAAGGAAGGCGGTCTGCCGGGCGCGGGCGTACAGCGTCTCCAGGGAGAGCTTGGCGTCCTTGAGGAAGATCTGCCGGTCGGCCCAGTAGCGCACCCGGGTGCCGGTCTTCGTCTTGGGGACCCGCTTGCCCTTGATGAGGCCGTTGCCGGGGTCGAAGGGGGCGTCAGGCCCGGATTCCGTGAAGATGCCGGGCACGCCGCGCCGGAAGCTGATGGAGTGCGTCTTGCTGCTGCGGTCCACCTCGACGTCCAGCCGCGCGGAGAGCGCGTTGACGACCGAGGCGCCGACGCCGTGCAGGCCGCCGGAGGCGGCGTACGAGCCGCCGCCGAACTTTCCGCCGGCGTGCAGCTTGGTCATCACGACCTCGACGCCGCTGAGTCCCGTCTTGGGCTCGACGTCGACAGGGATACCGCGGCCGTTGTCCTGGACCTCCACCGACCCGTCGTCGTGGAGGACCACCTCGATGTGGTCGCAGTAGCCGCCCAGCGCCTCGTCGACGGAATTGTCGATGATCTCCCAGAGGCAGTGCATCAGGCCACGACTGTCCGTGGAACCGATGTACATACCGGGGCGCTTGCGGACGGCTTCCAGGCCCTCGAGGACGAGCAGATGCCGCGCGGTGTAGTTGGAACCGTCCCGGTCTGCCCCGGTCAGCACTGCGGTGGACGGCACGGACATCTCGGCGGTCACGCGGTTCGCTCCTCGCTGAATTTCTGGCAGTCCGCATTCCGCGGACTCGGTTGTGGCGGTGTCGCCGGTGAGAGGGTACCGAGGCCCAGTAGAGCCGATGTGACGCCACCCGTGAGCATGACCATGGTAGTAGAATTTCGCTCACGCGTTCGATAGCTCGATGGGGTGACGTCCGAGTGACGTGCACATCACGTTCCCTTCGAGGCATGAACCATTTAGGCTCCGGGCACGTCCTCATCAACAACCGGCAAGCCAGCCGGGAGGGCAGACCTCCAGTAACCAACGTGAATCAGACCACCACGCAATACGGCTCATTCGCCGCCACCCGGCAGCACCCGGCCCCCTCGGAAATATTTTTTCGAGGAAAAGGCACGAGCGGGAACGTTTTCGGCCTGGTTGGATGTTGACCCTGGTACGACAGCTCGTCGAGCTAGAGAAGAGGCGACGTGACTACTGTTCTGACACCCGCGAGCCCGCTGACGGCCGCTGACCGCTGCGACCGCTGCGGCGCCCAGGCATACCTGCGCGTCGTCCTGATGTCCGGCGGAGAACTGCTCTTCTGCGCCCACCACGGTCGCAAGTTCGAGCCAGAACTCAAGAAGATCGCCGCGGAAATACAGGACGAGACGGAGCGGCTGACCGCTTCTCCGGCGTCCGCGTCCGACGAGGAACGCTGACACATCGCATCCACGACGAGCGAGTAGCGGCCCAGGGCCGTACGGCGGGCGGTTCTCCCGGCATCACCGGGGAGGCCGCCCGCACTCGTGGGCCGCGGCACCTCTGACGATCCTCGGCGGCGCTCAGCCCGCCCCGTGCTCGCGCACCGCCGGGAGCAGCGCGGAAGCGCGCGCGTAGACACCGGGGCTTCCCGCCTGCCCGCAACCGGTCCCCCACGACACCAGCCCCACCAGGCGCCCGTGCACCACCAGCGGCCCCCCGCTGTCCCCCTGGCAGGCGTCCCGCCCGCCCTTCGGCGCCCCCGCGCACATCATCGATGCGGCCTTGTACGTCCCGTCCGCGCTCCCCGGATAGGCCCTCGCACAGACCGAGTCACGCAGCACGTTCACGCGGGCCGACCGCAGCTGCGACGCATAGCTGCCCTCTCCGGTCGTATCGCCCCACCCGTAGACCGTCGCCGCGCTGCCCGGCCGGTAGGCTCCGTCATCCTCGTCGGCTATTCGAATCGGACGGTTCCGGACCTGCTCCTGCAGCGTCAGGACCGCCATGTCGCCCTCGTTGGTCCAGCTGTTGTAGCGCGGATTGACCCACACATGGGCGACTTGGACCTCCTGGCCACCGCCGTCAGCGAGGTTGTCGCGTCCGACAACGACCCGTAGATCACGCACCTCTTTCCAGGGGAGTCCCAGCACCTCCTTGCCCAGACAGTGCGCGGCCGTCACCACCGTCGCGTGCCCGACCAGCACGCCGCCGCAGAACTGCCCGGAGCGCTGGGTCCCGAACCGCTGATGTGATGCCAGGGCCACCGCCCACGGGCTGCTGGAGGGCCGTACGGGCTTGCCGCCTATCACCACCCCGTCCGCAGCGGCCGAGGTCGGTACGGCGAGTATCAGCGCGAGGGCTCCGAAGGCGGCGGGTACGGAGGGACGCATACGGACTCCTGACTCTGGGACAGTGGTCGCCCACCCAGAGTGACCCAAACGGCCGCGCCCCGCACCCGGACGGCCGCGAGCCCGGCCCGTCCACCGAGGTGGGAGGGCCGGGCTCGCGGCGCGAACGGGGCAGGTTCGGTCAGTCGAGGTAGTCGCGCAGCACCTGGGAACGCGACGGGTGACGCAGCTTGGACATCGTCTTGGACTCGATCTGACGGATCCGCTCACGCGTGACGCCGTAGACCTTGCCGATCTCGTCCAGCGTCTTGGGCTGGCCGTCCGTGAGACCGAAGCGCATGGACACCACGCCGGCCTCGCGCTCGGAGAGGGTGTCCAGCACGGAGTGCAGCTGCTCCTGCAGGAGCGTGAAGCTGACCGCGTCGGCCGGGACGACGGCCTCGGAGTCCTCGATGAGGTCACCGAACTCGCTGTCGCCGTCCTCGCCCAGCGGGGTGTGCAGCGAGATCGGCTCGCGGCCGTACTTCTGGACCTCGATGACCTTCTCGGGGGTCATGTCGAGTTCCTTGGCCAGCTCCTCCGGGGTGGGCTCGCGGCCCAGGTCCTGGAGCATCTGACGCTGGACGCGCGCGAGCTTGTTGATGACCTCGACCATGTGGACGGGGATACGGATCGTACGGGCCTGGTCGGCCATGGCGCGGGTGATCGCCTGGCGGATCCACCACGTCGCGTACGTCGAGAACTTGTAGCCCTTGGTGTAGTCGAACTTCTCGACCGCGCGGATCAGGCCGAGGTTGCCCTCCTGGATCAGGTCCAGGAAGAGCATGCCGCGGCCGGTGTACCGCTTGGCCAGGGAGACGACCAGTCGGAGGTTGGCCTCCAGGAGGTGGTTCTTCGCCCGGCGGCCGTCCTCGGCGATGATCTCCAGCTCGCGCTTGAGCTTCGGCGCGAGCTTGTCGCTGTTCGCGAGCTTGTCCTCGGCGAACAGGCCGGCCTCGATGCGCTTGGCGAGTTCGACCTCCTGCTCGGCATTGAGGAGCGGGACCTTACCGATCTGCTTGAGGTAGTCCTTGACAGGGTCGGCGGTGGCACCGGCCGCGGCGACCTGCTGCGCGGGGGCGTCGTCCTCGTCGTCGTCGGACAGCACGAAGCCGGCGCTCTCGGCACCTTCGGCGGCCTCGGGAGCGTCGCCCTTGCCGGGCGCCGCGGTCTCCTCGGTCACGTCGTCGTCGAGCAGCTCGTCGACGTCCTTCTTGGACGTCGTCTTCTTGGCCGTGGCCTTCTTGGCCGTGGCCTTCTTCGCGACCGTCTTCTTGGCGGCCGTCTTCTTCGCCGCCGCCTTCTTCGCAGGCACGGACTCGGACTCGCCCGCCGGCGGGTCCGCCAAGGGGGCGGGGGCGGCGGCGGTGGCCTTCTTCACCGTGGCCGTCTTCGCGGCCACGGTCTTGGTGGCGGTGCGCTTTGCGGGACTCTTCGCTGCGACGCTCTTGCGCGTGCGCTTGGGCGCCTCTGCGGCACTGACCATCAGCGTCACACCCTCCTCGTCGAGGATCTGGTTGAGGCTGCGCAGAACGTTCTTCCACTGGGTTGGCGGAATCTGGTCAGCCTCGAAGGCCCGACGCACGTCATCGCCGGCGATCTGCCCATCTGCCTTTCCCCGCTCGATGAGCGCCATCACAGACTCGGACTCGGCGATCTCCGGCGGGAGCGTACGGGATGTGCTGGCCGACACGAACAACCTCTCGGAACGATGGAAACGGCTTCCGGCCCCGTCCATACGGATCGGAGCCGACGACCGCCGGTGGGGATGGACCGACGGCGCAGGGGCAACCGGGGAGTTGAACAGCGTCACGAACGCCGCTCGTATTCCCTCCTCGGCTATCACCTCTTAAGTCATCGCGCTTCTCCGGAGAGCGTTACGCCCAATCTGCGTGGCCCGAGTCACACCCCATAACGACCCATTCCCAGTCATATGACATGCAACCCTCTCAAGGTCTGCCGCCGGATCCGGACGACGCCCCGGATCCGGCGATCTTGCGCTCCTTCGGTACGCACGGCACGCCCTCCATCGGGGCATGCGGGGCACGAGGTCGCGCGGGGCTTACGGTCCGCACGTGGTCAGGTACGGCCCTTCAGTGCTCGCGGGGCGCGGGGACGACGTGGTCCACGGGCGTCCCGGTGCCCTGCGCGCCGGCCTCACCATGCGCGGCGAGGAGCTGGCGCATCGCGGATTCGGCAGCCGTGGCGTCGCCGGAACCGATCGCATCGACGACCCGCATGTGCTGGCCCACGGACGTCTCGACCGGCCGCTCGCAGCCGCCTCCGGATCCGCCGGAGACATGGAGGGCGGAGGTGACGATGCCCGAGAGGTGCTCAAGCATCCGGTTGCCGGCGAGCTGGAGGAGCAGGGTGTGGAACTCGACGTCGGCGCGGGTGAAGGTCATGGTGTCGCCCTGGGCGGCGGAGTGGCCCATGATCTCGACCATGTCGGCGAGCCGCTGCTGGATGTCCTCGCGGCCGTGCCCGGCGGCGAGCCGGGCGGCGAGCGGCTCGATCGTCCAGCGCAGCTCGCACAGCTCGCGCCGCTGGTCGTCGCGCTGCGGCCCGTAGGCCCGCCACTCGATGATGTCGGGGTCGAGGAGGTTCCAGTCGCTGACCGGGCGCACCCGGGTACCTACGTTGGGACGCGCGCTGACCAGCCCCTTGGCCTCCAGGACACGCAGCGACTCACGGACGACGGTGCGGGAGACCTCGAAGCGCTGGCCGATCTCCTCGGGGACGAGCGGGCGGTCGGCGCCGAGATCGCCGGAGACGATCATCTGGCCGAGCTGTTGCACGAGTTGGCCGTGGAGGCCGCGGCCACGGCTGCCGGCCGCGCGACGGCCGACCCGGCCGATGTCTGCTTCGGAGCCTTCCCAGACCGGCGAAACGCGCTCTGCGCGCTCCTGGCCGGTCGCGTTGGCGGCGTTGGCGTAGGAGTAGCGGTCAAGCTCGCCGGGGCCTGCGAGGCCGGTGTCGCCGGGGCGAGCCGCGGTCATCATGGTGTGCGCAAGGGTACTCACGCATCCTTTGTCGGCGACACCCTGAACGGCCTTGAGGTCTTTGGTGAAAAGCACACGAAAGGGTGATCGCCCGTTATCTCGCAATTGACGCTTTATCGGAAAGAAATGCGCTTTCGGCGGCGAGTTGTGGACAGCGGGTGCAACAACGGAGCCCGGAAACGGGCGTCTTGGCCGGTCAGCGTCCCCCGGCCCGTTAGCACGGTGAACACATAAGCGCAGACCAGGGCGGACGGCGGCAACGCGGGTGCACCGCCTGAGGGTTGGGCGCACATCGCGTCGCCATCGATACGCCTCGGTCGAATCCGGACGGACGGCGAACCGCCGCCGGCAGGCTCGTGGACCGGGCACTTCGGCTGGGGCTCGGGCCGCCGCGTTGGGCATGGCGCGTGCCCCGACGGCCCACGTCGGATGGGCGTGGCGAGTTCGACCGTCCACCGCATCACCGGCCGTGGCCATACGCCGGTGACCGGTCCGTCGCGTACACCGACAGCCACCGGCGCGAGGCAACCAGTGGGGTGTACAGACCACTCGGGGATGCGGTCGGACACATGCCGGGCGAACTGCAAGCGAGTGGTGGCCTCGTGGGCGATGCATCGTGCGTAGTGAGGTGTGGTGGTGAGTACCGGGGGAGGTGCGAGGCGTCGCACTGTCGCCGAAATGGACCCAAGTTCGCCGTGGAGCAGAGGAGTTGGCGGAGCGCAAGCTGTGACCACTGAGGGTGCCGAGGCGGTGGAGTCACCTCGTCCGGTGACTTCGCGGGCGGCACGTTGACCCACGGGGTGACGCCGCGGACAGCATCGGCGGCCGGTGCGACCGGGTGGGTGGCGGCCGGCGCGTGCCCCATGAGGTGTGAGTCGGTCGGAAAGCCGACGTGGTGGCGCGAGGCCCGACGGGGGCGCGTCGGTGGGTCAGACCTCGGGGCGCAGCATCGGGGGGTTGAGGAGGGTCGCGCCGCCGGCTCGGAACAACTGCGCGGGGCGTCCGCCCTGACGGGTCGTGGTGCCGCCGGTGGGGACCAGGAAGCCGGGGGTACCGGTGACCTTGCGGTGGAAGTTGCGGGGGTCGAGGGCGACGCCCCAGACCGCCTCGTAGACCCGGCGGAGTTCGCCGACGGTGAATTCCTGCGGGCAGAAAGCCGTGGCGAGGGAGGAGTATTCGATCTTCGAGCGGGCGCGTTCCACGCCGTCGGCGAGGATCCGCGCGTGGTCGAAGGCGAGCGGGGTCGTCAGCTCGCCATCGCGGGCGTGCGCGCTTCCCTCGTGCTCCAGGAGGGTGTCCACCGGCGCCCAGCGGGCGCTGTGGGCGTCGCCGCCGGCCCTGGGGGCGGGCAGGTCGGGAGCCAGGACCAGGTGCGCCACGCTGACGACGCGCATCCGGGGGTCGCGCCTGGGGTCGCCGTAGGTGGCGAGCTGTTCGAGGTGCGCGCCGTACGTGGGCGGCGGGCCGGCCTCCGGGTGGGCGTGCAGGCCGGTCTCCTCGGCGAGTTCCCGGGCAGCCGCCTCCTCAAGATCCTCGTCGGCGCGGACGAAACCGCCGGGCAGGGCCCAGCGGCCCTGGAACGGCGGCTCACCGCGGCGTACCGCCAGCGCGCACAGGGCGTGGCGGCGCACGGTGAGCACGACCAGGTCGACGGTGACAGCAAAGGGCGGGAAGGCCGACGGGTCGTAGGGAGGCATGACGTGATCATAGTCGTCCGCCTGACGATAAACAGGTCATGCGGCCCTTCACGACCCCAGTTGCAGGCCGTCCGCCGCCGCCTCGACCATGCCCATCCCCAGCCGGCTGATCCGTACGGCGAAGGGCTGCTCGGCGATCGTGAGACCCGTGAGCTGCATCGCGCCGAGCGGGGTGGTGCCGAGCGGGCGGACGGCCACTGTTCCCGAGGGGACATCGGGGCGCAGGCCCGCGAGGGCGACGAGCATCTGGACCGCCCCGGCCGCAGCGACGGAGGCGGGGCGGCAGGCCGCCGGGTGGGGGACGGGCGCGCCGTCGGCGGTGCGCTGGTCCCCCGCGTACATCTCCGGGAGGCGGTGGCCGAAGCTCTCCGCGGCGTCGAGAACGCCCCTGGTCAGGGCGCCGGCCGCGGCTTCGTGGCCGGCCGCGGCGAGTCCGGCGGCGGCGATGGCCGTTTCCTGGACGCGGACGGCGCCGCTCCGGTGGCCGAACGGGTTGTAGCCGGTCTCCTTGGCGCCGAGTCCGCGCAGGCCCCAGCCGGAATCCATGGCCGGGCCGCGCAGCAGTCGGGCCAGCTGATCGGTCTGTGCCGCGTCCAGGAGGCCGGGAGCGAGGGTGCCGCCGCCGAGCAGACCGGTGTCGAGGAGATGGGCGGCGGTGGAGCCGAGGTGCGGCACCGGCCTGCCGTCGCCGGTGAGCAGGGCGGCGGGACGGCCGCCGGCGCGGTCCTCCAGCCAGAAGTCGGTCCGGAAGCGGGTGCGAAGGTCGGCCGCCCAGTCGCGGAGTGCGGCGGCACCGGAGGAGCCGCAGGCGTCGAGGAGGTCGGCGCCCAGGAGCGCGGCACGGTGTGCGTGGGCCTGTGTCTCGCAGCGGTAGGGGCCGTCGGGCGCCGGATCGGGGAGGTAGCCGCCGCGGCCTCCGCCCGGTGGGTCGGTGGCCGTGCGCAGCCACTGGAGGCAGCGTTCGGCGGCGGGCAGCAGCCGTTCGGTCTCCGGATCGGGGAGGCCCCAGCGGCGGGCCTCCGCGAGGACCGCCGGGAAGAGGAGGGTGGCTTCGATGCCCGTGCAGCTCGGTGGGGCGTGCGGCCCGGCGTCTCGCAGGGGGCCGGGAATTCGGCCGAAATCCGCTCCTGGGGTGGCTTGTTGAGTTCGGGCGAGGGTGCGCAGGGTGCTCGCGGCGAGCCGGGTGCCGAGGGGGAGCAGCATCCGGGCGGTCCAGAGGGCCTCGGCCGGGGCGAGGCCGCAGCGCCAGGGGAACCCCCCGGCCACGTAGACGTCCGTGGGCATGGCCGGGTCGCGCATCAGCAGGCCGCGCAGATCGTCGAGGCTGCTTGCCATGAGGGCGTCGGCGCGGTGGTCGTCGCACTCCAGGCGGGCGGCCGACCAGGGGTGCGGCGGCCGGTCGCCGCGCATCCGGGGGCCGGCGGGGGCGGGGCGCGGGGCAGGAATACGGGGTTGGCCGGGGCGCGCGTAGGCGGCCGGGTGGGCGCGGCCCCGGGGGCTGCCCGTGTTGTATTCGAGGCGGGCGTGCAGTTCGACCGTGCGCCGGCCGCCCGGTGGCAGCTCCAGGTCCCAGCGCAGCAGGCCCGCCGAAGCCAGGGCGTCCTGGGGTGTGGGCGTCGCGGAGACCACGGCGTGCGCGCCGGTCCCGGACCAGCGGAGCCCGGAGCCGTGGACCGCGGCGCGGAGTTCGGCGCCGGGGAAGCCGACGGCGACGGCTCCGAGCTCTGCGAGGTCGGTGCCGAGCCGGATTTCGACCGGCAGCCGGACGGGCCGGCCGGCGCTGCTGTGGAAGGTGATCCGTTCGGTGCCGTCGGCGGACCGGATCCGCTCCATTCGGATCTCCGGGTCCGGCCCGCGCTCGCCCGTTCTGCGGACCACACCGATGAACCGGGCGCGGTCCGCGGCGACCAACCGGCCCTGGACGACGAGCGGTTCGCCGCCCGCGGCCCGCACTTCGCAGCGGGAGAGGATCCGCCGGCCGTCCCGGTAGTAGCCCTCCAGGCCCTCGCCGGTGAGCTGCCCCGAGGGGGGCGACACGGCGAGGGACGGTAGGGCCACGCAGATGAGCGAGGAGTGGACGGGCTGCGGTTGGGGCGGCCGGGGCGGCGCGGTGCGCCGTTCTCCGGCGGGCGGGTGGGTCGGCTGGGTGGTGGGGACGATCCCTGGCACGCTCTGCGCTCCCTGGTGAGGTCGGGGCTCCGTACGGCCTGCGCCATATAGGTGAACGTTCCGGCCGGCGCCCAGGTCACGCCGGCCGGACCGCGACCGCCTCTCACCGCCGGCTCCGGTCGCCGTCCCGGCCGGTCCGGCGCTTGCCGGCGGCGCCGGGGGTACGGGTGCCGGGGCCGGTGCCGCCGCGTGGCCCGCGCGGGCGGTCGGCGGCTCCGGGGCGCGGCGGTCCGGGCCGCTTCGCGGGCCCCTGTGGTTCCTCCGGGACGACCGCCGGTCCGTCGGCGGCGCGCTCCGCCTCTCTACGCTGCTCGCGCAGGCAGCGGCGCAGCGGCTCGGGATCCAGGCCGTCGTTGATCGCGCGGTGCAGCATCTGCGCGAAGACATAGCCGGGGTCGACGGTGAGGGCGCGGGTGAGGGCGACGCGTGCGGACGGGTCGTCGGCGGTGGACCAGCAGACCCAGCCGGCGAGGGTCAGCGGCGCCGCCGCGTGCTCGACGTAGCCGCCGGCGCAGCGGCGGGCGAGAGCGCGCCAGAGCCGGAGGGCCGGGGCGGCCTCGGGCCCGTCCATCCATTCCGCGGCCCGGTCGCGGGTGCCGCGGTCCTGGAGGCCGAGGACGAGATCGGCGGCTTCGCGGTCGGTGATCAGCGCGTCGTCGCAGGCGTCCCTGGCGCGGTTGCTGCCGGTGGGGGTGTCCTGGCGGAAGCGGCAGATCATCGCGTGCGCCAGATCGAGGGTTTCGCGCCGGACGGCGGGTGCGCCGTCCCGCCGGAGCATCCGGGGCATGAGCGTCGCCGCCGCGGCGTCCAGGGCCTGCTCCTGGTCGGCGGCGCGCGGTCCGGTGCGGGGTGCCAGCCGGGCCTCCATCTCCTTGAGCGAGCCGCGCACCTGCATTCCCGCGTAGGCGGCGGCTGCGGCCATCACGGACGTACCGGGCAGGAAGAGAGGTGTCCCCTCGGTGGGGCAGCAGCGGAAGTCGGGGCAACAGTAGGACCAGAAGCGGCCGTTGGAGATGCAGAGGGCTTCGAGGACCGGTACGTCCTGTGCGCCGCAGGCGGTGCGGAGGCGTTGGGCGAGGGGGCGGAGGCGGTCCCTGACGTCCTTGCCGCTCTCTCCCTGTGACGGTTCCTGGCAGAGGAAGACGAGGATGCCCACGGGACGGGTGGCGCGGTCCCGGGCGCCGGTGATGAGGCAGTCGGCGAGCTGGTCGCAGACGTCGGGCCATTGGGTGGTGTCGGTCGGGATGCCGAGCCTGAGCCGTCCGCCGAAGCGGGCGCGCTCCCCGTGCAGCGCGACCATCACGATGCTGTCGTCCGGATAGAAACCCATGAGATACGGCAGTGCGTCGGCGAGCTCGGCGGGGCCGCGCAAGGTGACCGGGGGTTCGGTGGCCGTCTCGTCGGGCGCGGTGGCGTCGCGCGGCCGGGAGTCGGCCTGGGAACCGGCGGGAGCGGAGGACGGGCGGGAGGCGGTGGGATCGGCCGGAGCGTAGGCGTTGCAGGAGAGGGAGGGGGCGGACGGGTCGGGCACGATGAAAGGGGTCGCGGGGGTGGTGGCGGCGGTGGGATCGGCGGCGCGTGTGGGGTCGGCGGAGACGGGTGGGCCGGGCGGAGCGCCGGGGGCCGGGGGCTCGGGCGGGCTCGCGGAGGGCGGGCTCGCGGAGGCGGGTGAGGGGTTGTCGGTGCCGGGCTTGCGCGGTTCGCTGTGCGGATTCATGGCTCGAAGATCGCGCAGGTCGCCGCGGCTCCGCGACCCCTGTGGATAACTCGCGGGTGGAGTGGTTGTCCACAGGTTCGGGTGGGGGTTCGCGCGTTGTCGGTGGCATCGGGTTGCATGGGGGCATGAGCAACGAAGACCTGCGTGCCGCAGCCGATGCCGTCCTGAGCCGACTCGTCGGGGATCCCGGTGGCGACGCCCGGCTGCGCGAGGATCAGTGGCGGGCGATCGAGGCGCTGGTCGCCGACCACCGCCGTGCCCTGGTCGTGCAGCGCACGGGCTGGGGGAAGTCCGCGGTCTACTTCGTCGCGACGGCGCTGCTGCGCGAGCGGGGCAGCGGTCCGACCGTGATCGTCTCTCCGCTGCTCGCACTGATGCGAAATCAGGTCGAGGCGGCGGCGCGGGCCGGGATCCGCGCGCGCACGATCAACTCCGCCAACACCGAGGAGTGGGACACCGTCCAGGCCGAGGTGGCGGCCGGCGAGGTGGATGTGCTGCTGGTGAGCCCCGAGCGGCTCAACAACCCCGATTTCCGCGATCAGGTGCTGCCCAAGCTCGCGGCGGCCACCGGCCTCCTGGTGGTGGACGAGGCGCACTGCATCTCCGACTGGGGCCATGACTTCCGGCCGGACTACCGGCGGCTGCGCACGATGCTCGCCGACCTCCCGCCCGGTGTGCCCGTGCTCGCCACGACGGCCACCGCGAACGCCCGGGTGACGGCCGACGTCGCCGAGCAGCTGGGGACGGGCGAGGGCACCGGTGAGGCGCTGGTGCTGCGCGGCACGCTGGACCGGGAGAGCCTGAGCCTGGGCGTGCTGCCGCTGCCGGACGCGGCGCACCGCCTCGCCTGGCTCGCGGACCATCTGCACGAGCTGCCGGGCTCCGGGATCATCTACACGCTCACGGTCGCCGCCGCCGAGGAGGTCACGGCGTTCCTGCGCCACCGGGGGCACACGGTCTCCTCGTACACCGGCAAGACGGAGAACGCGGACCGCCAGCAGGCCGAGGACGACCTGCTCGCCAACCGGGTCAAGGCGCTGGTGGCGACCTCGGCCCTGGGGATGGGCTTCGACAAGCCCGACCTGGGGTTCGTGGTGCACCTGGGCTCGCCGTCGTCGCCCATCGCGTACTACCAGCAGGTGGGCCGCGCCGGGCGCGGGGTCGAGCACGCCGAGGTGCTGCTGCTGCCCGGCCGGGAGGACGAGGCGATCTGGAAGTACTTCGCTTCGCTGGCGTTCCCCCCGGAGGAGCAGGTGCGCCGGACGCTGGACGTGCTGGCGGCGGCCGACCGGCCGGTGTCGCTGCCGGCCCTGGAACCGCAGGTCGAACTGCGCCGCTCCCGGCTGGAGATCATGCTCAAGGTGCTCGACGTGGACGGTGCCGTCCAGCGCGTCAAGGGCGGCTGGACATCCACGGGGCGGCCGTGGTCGTACGACGCCGAGCGCTACGCCTGGGTGGCGCGGCAGCGGGAGACCGAGCAGCAGGCGATGCGGGAGTACGCGTCGACGCCCGGCTGCCGGATGGAGTTTCTGCGGCGGCAGCTGGACGACGAGGCGGCGGCCCCGTGCGGCCGGTGCGACAACTGCGCGGGGGCGCGGTTCGGCAGCGAGGTGTCCGCCGCGTCGCTGGACGCGGCCCGCGGCGAACTGGGGCGCCCTGGTGTGGAGGTGGAGCCGCGGCGAATGTGGCCCACGGGTCTGCCGGCTGTCGGCATCGACCTCAAGGGCCGTATCCCGGCCGGTGAACTGGCCGCCACCGGCCGGGCGTTGGGGCGGCTTTCGGACATCGGGTGGGGCAACCGCCTGCGGCCGATGCTCGCACCGCAGGCCCCGGACGGGCCGGTGCCCGACGATGTGGCGGCGGCGGTGGTCACGGTCCTCGCCGACTGGGCCAAGGGCCCCGGGGGCTGGGCCTCGGGCGCGGCGGACGCACCGGCCCGCCCGGTGGGCGTCGTCTGCCTCGGTTCGCGCAGCCGCCCGCAGCTGATCCGGTCGCTGGCCGAGCGGATCGCCTCGGTGGGCCGGATGCCGTTCCTGGGCACTGTGGGGTCGCCGGACGAGGGTCCGGACGGCAGGATTCCGCGCAGCAACAGCGCCCAGCGGCTGCGGGCGCTGCACAGCTCGCTGAGTGTGCCGCCGGAGCTCACCCGGGCGCTGGCGTCGGCCGGCGGACCGGTGCTCCTGGTGGACGACTACGCCGACACCGGCTGGACGCTGGCGGTGGCCGCCCGGCTGCTGCGCAGAGCCGGGGCCGGGAACGTGTTTCCGTTGGTTCTGGCCGTGCAGGGCTAGCCCTGCACGGACCGGTGGGCCCGTCGGTGAACGGGTGGGGGGCCATGGGCGCCGTACGGGCCGGGGCCTGGAGAGAAGGAAGGGAGGCGGCGGGTATCAGAGGCGGGTGCGGCGGGCAGGGATACGGGCGGCGGACCGGTTCATTCCGGCCGCGCGGGGGAATTGCTCGTTGCCGCATGCCTGTACGAACCGCGAGAATTGAAGTGGCTCCCCGTATCCGGCCGTTCGCGGTGCGGATGGGCCTTGTCGCGGTGCGCTCGCGTGCCGGGCCACCACCCGAAGCGCGGACGCGTCGACGAAGGGAGGACGATGACCTTCGGATTCGCCCAGCCCCCGTATGTGTCCCGGCCCCCGTCCACCGATTCCGCTGCCCGGCTAGGGCGGATGCTGGAGCCCGCGGAGTGGGCCTCGGCCGGAATTCCGCTGCTGCGCAATCCTCGTGAGGTGGTCACCGGTCTGCACGCACGGCACCTCCCGGGGCTCGCCACGGCCGTTGTGGCGGTGCTCGACCCCCAGGAGCGGGTCATCGCCAGCGCGTCGTTCACCCAGCCCGCGGTGGCTCCCGACGGCTGGGAGTTCCGCAATGCGCTGCTGACGCAGCTGCGCCGGATCATCCCGCACGACCTGCGGCTGCGCGTCCCGGTGCGGACGGCGGTGCTGCTCTACTGCCGTGCGGGCGAGCCTCGTTGGACGGAGGCGGACGGTGCGTGGATGTGGGGGCTGCGCGATGCCTGCACGCTGCACGGACTCCGTTGCGGGGCCTACATCACGCTCACGCGGGACCGCTGGCAGGTGCTGGGCGAGGGGCGGGGCGGACGGCGCCCACGGGCGTCCGCCGCGGAGCAGCCCCGGAGCGATCCGGACGGGGCGCGGATGGGCATGCGGGGCGCTACCGCAAGCGCGGCCAGCGGCGCCGACGGCACGGCAGTGCGCCCTACCGAACCGGATGCACCTGGTGGCGAGCCGTTGCCGGGGCCTGAGGCGACGCCGCACACGGACCCGCGGCGCACAGCACCGCCCGAAACGGCGGCAGCCCGTACGCAATCGCCCGGTACAGCGGCACCGTTGACGGACGCACCGCCTGCGCCCCCCGGGGCCGTCGCGCCGCCGATGGAGACGCCGGGCGCGCCGGAGGCGCTGCCCGCCGCACGGCTTCGGGCGCCCGGCACGGCCGCCGCGTCCCCGCAGCGCACCGCCCCTCAGGCGCCTACCGTGCCGCTGCCCGAGCAGCCGCGCAGCGGTGGCCGCGGGGCGCCGCGCCGGGCCGGAGGCAGCCCGGCCGGGGCGCACCGGCACACGGCGGCGCGCTGACCAGCGCGGCCCGGCCGCCGCGGATTCCCGGCGCGCGCCTGCCCGGAAGCGTCCGGGCAGGCGAACGAGCCCCGCCGGCCTCTGAGGCCGGCGGGCTGCGTCGAGCCGCGGCGGTCAGGCGTTCGCGCCGAGAGCGGTGTTGATCCGCTGCGCGTCACCGCAGACGATCAGCAGCGTTCCGGCACGGGCCATCGCGGCGGGCAGCACCCGTGCGGCGGTCTCGTCCGTACCACCGTTGACGGCGACGACCACCACGGGCCGCCCGGCAGCGCGTTCGGCGGAGGCGTCCGCGTAGAACACGTCGTCCGCGGCGTCGTGTTGGGCCCAGTAGGACGCCTCGCCGAAGGACAGTTCGTGGGCCGCCCACGGGTGGTTCTCGCCGGTGGTCAGCACCAGGATCTCGCCCGGTGCGCGCCCGGAGTCCAGGAGCAGGTCGACGGCCTCGTCCGCGGCGTCGACGGCGCCCCCGGCGGGCGCCGGGATCAGCTGGAGCTGGGCTCCCGTGGCGGTATCGGTCTGGGCGGCGGGGGGCTGCGGCGGGCCGGTGCGCTGCGCCGGCGGAGCGGCGACAGGCCCACGCGGCGGGGCAGCGGGTCCGGGCTTGCCCGGACGGGCACTGGACGCCGGAGCGCCACGCGGCGGGGCGGGGCGGGGACCGGGACCAGGGACAGGACGGGGGGTCGGCGCGGTGCGGCCGGCGGCCGGAGTAGCGCGGGGACCCGGGACACTCTCGTGAATCTGAGGCTCCTCGGGGATGAGAGGCATAAAAGGATGTCTATCAAACGTAAGTGCGGGACGCGTCAGTGGGTACCGAATTCATGCCCGCACCGCTCAGAAGTCGAAGCCGAGTTGGCCACCGGCTTCCAGAGCGGCTGCTTCGGGGGTGATGCGCACCTTCTTCAGATGCCGCCACCGGGGCAGTGCGTCCATGTAGGACCACGACAGTCGGTGGTGCGGCGTGGGACCGTACTCCTCCAGGGCGATGCGATGGGTCGGCGAGGGATAGCCGGCGTTGGCCGCGAAGTCGAAGTCGGCGTATTCCAGGCCCAGTTCGGCCATCAGCGCGTCCCGCCGCACCTTGGCGATCACGGACGCGGCGGCGACCGCGACACAGGACTGGTCGCCCTTGATGACCGTGCGGACCCGCCACGGCGCACCCAGGTAGTCGTGCTTGCCGTCGAGGATGATCGCGTCCGGTCGGACCGGCAGCGCCTCCAGGGCACGTACGGCGGCGAGCCGCAGCGCCGCGGTCATCCCCAGGGCGTCGATCTCCTCCGGCGAGGAGTGCCCCAGGGCGTACGAGGTGACCCAGTCGGCGAGCACCTCGCTGAGTTCGGTGCGGCGCTTGTGGGTCAGCAGTTTGGAATCGGTGAGTCCATCCGGCGGCCGGCGCAGTCCGGTGACGGCTGCGCAGACGCTGACCGGACCGGCCCAGGCTCCGCGCCCGACCTCGTCGATCCCTGCGACGATCTTGGCGCCCGTCTTGGCGCGCAGTGATCGCTCGACGGTATGGGTGGGAGGCTCGTACGGCATGGCGCCAGCCAGGTTACGCCTATTCGGCCCAGTCGTCCGCATCGGATCCCGACCTGATGGCGGTCGGTTGCGGCGGGGGCGCGGACGGGGCGGCTCCGCGCACTTACCGGCGGGTATACGCGGCGGGCGCGGACGGGGCGGCGCAGGCGCCGGCACGGGCACGGGCAGGCGCCCGCGCAGAACTGAAGTCGCCCTTCCACGGGGGCTGTTGGCGGCGTGGGCGGGCGCGCGCGGACGGGTGGTGGCCATGTCGCGGGCGGACGGTGCGGGCGCGCCGGGGCGCCGGGGCGCGGGGGTGTGGTCAGGCGGCGGAGCCGGGCGCCCAGGACGGGAGGGGTTCGGTGCCGTCGCGCCATGCCTGGGGCGGGGCGCCGCCGGGGGACGCCGCGATGATGCCGCCGACGATGGCGCAGGTGGTGTCGACGTCGCCGCCGGCCCGGACGGTGGTCCAGAACGCCTTCTCGTAGTCGCCGAGGTTCCGTGCCGCGGCCCAGAGGGTGAACGGCACGGTGTCATGGGCGCTGGTGCGGCGGCCGCACCCCAGGACGGCGGCGACGGTGCCGGGGTCGGCGTAGTCGAGCATGTCGCGGGCCCGGCGCAGGCCGGCTTGTACGGCGCTGCGCGGGATCAGGGCGAGGACGCCGTCGAGCAGTTCACCGGGGCCGAGGGCGCGCGCCGGGTCGGCGACCAGGGCTGCCGCGGCGGCCACGGCCATCGCGCCGACGACGGCCTCGCGATGCTGGTGGGTGGTGTAGGCGGAGATCTCCGCCTGGTGGGTGGCCTGCTCCGGGTCATCGGCGTACCAGGCGCCGAGGGGGGCGATGCGCATGGCGGCGCCATTGCCCCAGGAGCCGCGGCCGTTGAAGAGACCGGACGCCAGCTCGCGCCAGTCCTCGCCCTCGCGGATCAGCCGGAGCATGCGGTCGACGGCCGGGCCGTAGTTGCGGTCGACGTCGTGGTGGTCGGCGAAGGAGCGGGCCAGCGCATCCTGGTCGATGCGGTGGTGGGTGGCGAGCACGGCCAGGACGGAGCAGGCCATCTCGGTGTCGTCGGTCCACCGCCAGGGGGCAGGGGGCAGCTCGCGGTGCTTGAGGGCGGGGTAGTGGGCGGGGACGAAGAACTGCGATCCGAGGGCGTCACCCACGGCGAGTCCGCGCAGGCTCGCCAGAGCCCGCGCCCAGCGGTCGGCGTCACGACGGTCGGCGGTCATCGGTGGCACTCTAACCGGTGACGCCATAAGGCTCGGGTTCACACCAGCGGTCGAAGGGGCGATCGAGGGAGTAGCGGCCTTCCAGGCCGAGGAGCAGGGTGCGCCATTCCGCGTTGCCCGGATTGGACAGCGACTCGAACTCCGCGACCGTCCAGTGGAACCAGCGCATGCAGAACAGGCGCATGGTGAGGCCGTGCGTGACGATCAGGACGTTGGGTGGGTGGCGGGGGTCCTCGAAGCTGCGCCACAGGCTCTCCAGGAACGCCCCGACCCGGTCATAGACGTCCGCGCCGGACTCCCCTTGGGCGAAGCGGTAGAAGAAGTGGCCGTAGGCGTCGCGGTATGCCTTCTGGAGGCGTACGTCGTCGCGGTCCTGCCAGTTTCCCCAGTCCTGCTCGCGCAGCCGGGGCTCCTCGCGGACGCGGACCCTGCCGGGGTCCAGGCCGAGGAGCCGGAAGGTCTGGTGGGTGCGGCGGTACGGCGACACATAGGCGGAGACCCGTTCGTGGCCGAACATCTCGCGCAGCTGCACGCCGGCTTCCTCGGCCTGCCGCATACCGGTCTCGGTCAGGGAGAGCGCGTGGTCGGGCTCGCGCTCGTAGATGGTGTCGTCGACGTTGCCCTCGGACTCTCCGTGGCGGACGAGGACAATGCGTCGGGGCCGGGCCATGCCGCCAGCCTAAATCCGCTGCCCTGTACATGCCGCATCCGGCCTCCCTGCCGGGCCCTCGTCTCCGGTGCCGTCCTGATCGCACGACGCTCCTCTCCGCGCATTCCGTGTGCTTCGTACTTCCGTGGCCCTTCCGGGTACTTCCACGGCCCTTCCGGCCGTCCGCCCTCCGCCTCTCCGTCTCGCGGTCCGCGGGGCCGCTGCCCCGGGCGCTGCTGCGTCCGCCGTTGCGCGCAGCCCGCCGCCGGTGGATTCGGTGCGGGCGGTCAGCAGGGGACGAGGACCGGGCGGCCGTCGCGTATCTCGTACGGGCGGCCCGCGAAGCGACGGCGCAGCAGGCGGTCGTGGGAGACGACGACCAGGGCGCCGGGCCATTGCGCCAAGGCTTCCTCCAGTTCCTCGACCAGGGCGAGGGCCAGATGGTTCGTCGGCTCGTCGAGCAGCAGCAGATCCGCTGGACGGGCGAGCAGGCGAGCCAGCGCGAGGCGGCGGCGCTGGCCGGCGGAGAGTGCCCCTACCGGCACCTGCAGATCGCGCTCCCGGAACAGGCCGTAGGACAGCAGAAGGGCGGCCCGTTCTTCAGCGTCACCGGCCAGGCCCCGGCCGAAGGTGGTCAGCAGCGGCTCGGCGGGGCGGGAGACCGGTATCTCCTGGGCGAGGAACCCGATGCGTCCTCGGCGGACGACCGTGCCGCGCTCCGGTTCGGTGACGCCCGCCAGGACGCGCAGCAGTGTGGACTTGCCCGCGCCGTTGGCGCCGTGGACCAGCAGCCGCTCGCCGGCGCCCACGGTGAGCGAGTCCACCGCGAGCCGGTCGCCGACCCGCACCCCGTCGAGCTGGACGAGGGTGCCCTCGGCCTCGCCGACGCCGGGCGCCGCGCGGAAGCGGAGCGGCTCGGGAGGTCTGGGGACCGGCTCCTCGCGGAGCCGGCGCAATCGCTCCTGGGCGTTGCGCACCCTGGTGGAGACGGATGCCTGGACGCGGCCCCTGTCCCGGTCGTAGGCCATTTTGTTGTTGTCCTTCATGAGCCGTCCCTGGGCGACGCCGTGTGCCGTGCCCGCCGCGTACTCGGTGAGTCGGTCGATCTCGTCGCGCCACCGGGCGTGGTCCTGCTCCCAGCGGCGGCGGGCGGCGGCTTTGGTGGCGATGAAGGTGCCGTAGCCCTCGCCGTAGCGGGCGAGGTCGCGGCGGTCGGCGTCGACCTCGACGATCGTGGTGGCGATGCGCTGGAGGAAGAGCCGGTCGTGGGAGACGGCCAGGACCGTGCCGCGGTGGGCGAGCAGGGCGTCTTCCAGCCAGTCGAGGGCGGTCGCGTCGAGGTGGTTGGTCGGTTCGTCGAGGAGCATGACCTCCGGTGATGCGGCGATGAGGCAGGCGAGACCCAGCCGGCCCTGCTCGCCCCCGGAGAGGCTGCCGAGCCGCCGGTCGTGGTCCAGCGCCTCCAGGCCCAGGCCGTGCAGGGCCTTGGCGACGCGGGCATCGGCTTCGTAGCCGCCGCGCAGTTCGAAGAGGGTGAGCAGGTCTCCGTACTCGTCGAGCCTGCCGGTCCCGGCGCCGCCCAGGTCGGACTCCAGGGAGCGCAGCCGGCGTTCGATGGCTCTGAGCTCGGTCAGGGCCGCGTCGATCGCGTCCCGGACAGTGTGGTCCGGGGGGAGGTCGGGGGTCTGTCCGAGGTAGCCGACACCGCCGTCGGCGCTGAGCACGGCGCGGCCTTCGTCGGGCTGCTCGATGCCCGCGATGATGCGGAGCAGCGTGGACTTGCCGGCCCCGTTCTCTCCCACGATCCCGACGCGGTCACCAGGACGTATCGACAGGGCGACACCGTCGAGCAGCAGTCGGTCGGCATAGGACTTGGTGACGTCGTGCAACGAGATCTGGGTGGGCAAGCGAACCTCCAGGTGATGCCGCGGCACTCCGGGCACCCCCGGAGCCAGCAAATGCAACTAGCGTTGCGTTACGCTGATGATGACACGGGAGACCATCTAATGCAACAGGAGTTGCAATTGTCTGGCGAGGACGAGAAGAAGCAGGCCGGAGCGGCACCCGGCGGCGGCACACCCGCGACCGCACCCACCCCTGGCACCCGGCGTCCCGGCGGCCGCACCGCCCGCACCCGGGCCGCCGTCCGCGACGCCGTCCTGACCGGCCTCACCGAGCACGGCTATCCCGGACTGACCGTCGAATACGTCGCCGAGCACTCCGGCGTGCACAAGACGACGCTCTACCGCCGCTGGGGCGACGTCGAGGGACTGGTGGCCGACGCCCTGGACCTGGCGGGCGAGGACACCTGGACCGCGCCCGACACCGGCTCCTTCGAGGGCGACCTGCGGGCGCTCGCGCACGAGGTCGTCACCTCGTTCGCCGACCCGGCAGCGGCCGCGTCGGGGTCCGCGTTCATCGCAGCCGCCTTCCAGTCGGAACGGGCCGCCGCGGCGCTGCGCGCCTACTACACCGAGCGGTTCGCGCGCTGCGAGACCATCGTGGAGCGCGCCGTCCACCGCGGGGAGCTGACCGGACCGGAGCCCCTCCCCGGCTCCCCCGAGGGGGCCGCCATCGACGCCGGGGCACTGGTCCGGTCGGTCTCCGCGCCGCTGTTCTTCCGGTTGTTCATCAGCCGGGAGCCGGTCGACACGGCACTCGCCGACCAGGCCGCGGCGGCAACCCTGGCCGCCGCCCGCGCGGGCGTCTTCACCACGGAACGGCCGGCCGCGGCGGCCTCGGGCGACAACTCCCCCGGCGCCGCCACCTGACCGCACCGGCCGCGCCGTTCACCTCCGCGGCACGACGGCCGGCGAAGCGCTCACACCGTCCAGGACGGTTCGAGCTGCACCACATCGCCCGCGATCGCGCGTACGTCCGCGGCTATCTGGGCCCGCAGCGCCAGCCGTTCCACCCGCTCCGGCCGGTACTTCCCGCGCTCGGCCGCGGACTGCCACATCGACAGGACCAGGAATTCCTCGCCGGGGGCCCGGCCGACCATCCCCCGCAGCATGCCCGGCGAACCGGCCATCGCCGGGTTCCAGACCTTCTCCTGCATGAGGACGAAGTGGTCCACCCGCTCCTGGCGCACCTGGCAGTGCGCCAGCCGCAGCACGTCCGCGTCGCCGAACGCCGGCCGGAAACCGACCTTTACGTCGAATTCGTGCTCGAACAGCCGAACTTGGCTGTCCTTGTAGGTGCCGACCTGGGAGGCGGCCAGCCGGTCGTGGGAACGCGCCATGAAGGAGTCATAGAACGCCCGGCTCTCCCAGAAGGCGACCAGATGCGCCACGCCCGGACGCCCCCGGCTCCACCCTCCGGCCTGTCCTCGGAACCCTGGCTCCCCCAGCAGCCCCGCCCATTTCCGCTGCCCCCGCTCGAACCCTCGACGGTCCACGACGGTGAGGCGAATCCACTTGACCAGCACCGCGCCATCGTACGGCCCACGGGCACGCCGAATAGCTGCGCGTCACACGGCGACCTCCCCGAACTGCCTTACGGGCGCGGAGCAATAGGGGCGGCGCGCCCTGCCCCCTCGCTCCTCCCTCGCGGCTTCCGGCACAAATCCTCCCGGGAGGAACGCCTGACCAGCAGGAGCGCTCGATTCAGCCGCACGCCATACGGGAGCCCGTTCACCACCCCTGTGGGCGCCGCCACCGCGGGCGGGGCGGCGCACACCGGGGCCAGGACCGGCCGATGCCCGTCCAGGAACACCGCCCGTCCCGCCGGGTACCGAGCCGCTCACCGGTCATCCGCAGATACCCGGCCGACTCCACGGAGCCGCGCACAGCCCTCACCGGTGCGATGGAGCGGTTCCCGCCCTCCACGGGGATCACACCGCGTGAATTCCCGTCGACCGGTCCGCGGTTGCCGGGCGGCGGCACCGTTCGTCACGGGTTTCCACAGGCGGAGTTCGCCTCGTCCGCCGGACGCCCCTGCGTGGCACCATGGCAAACACGGGGAAATCCTGGGGAGTTGCCCGCCTGCACGCGGGTGAGCTGCGCCATGGGAGCTGACGGAAGGGGAGCCCGGTGAGCACGCTCAACAAAGGCATCGACAAGGTCGAGGTAGCGCTCGGGTGGGACCCCAGCCCCCTCGGTGAGCCGGACAACGACCTCGACATCATCGCGGCGACGTACCCGGCGGACGCGCCGCACGGCGAGCCGGCATATCTGGTGCACTTCGACAGCCGGTCGCCCGACGGAACCATCACCCTCAACCGTGACAGCCGGACCGGCCAGGGATTCGGCGCCGACGAGGTCATGACGCTGGAACTGAACCGGCTGTCCGAAAGCTACTCCCGCGTGGTGGTGGGCGTTCTCATACAGCAGACCGACGGCCGGAAGGTCTTCGGCGAGGTGGCGAACACCGTCGTCGTGGTGCGCGAGGGATACCACCAGCTGGCCGAGAACGACCTCGCCGAAGTCGCGGAGGCCACCGCGGCGGCGGTCGCCGAATTCTCCCGGGACGCGGCGGGCGAATGGCGGTTCCAGCCCGTCATGCGCGGGTTCGACGCCGACCCGGACACCTTCGCCGGGCTCATGGGCGGCTGATGACCGGCTGACGGGCGCCGTTGGCAACGGAAATGCGCCCGTACGGAGGGGAGGCGGCGGCCGGCCACTTCCCCTCCCTCTCCTTCGGCCGCTCCCGCTCTCACGTTTCTTTCCCCGCGGTCTCCTGCCGCTTGCGGCGGCGGTGCGCCGCGACCCGTTCCCTGGAGGCGCAGGTGGCCGAGCAGTAGCGGCGGGCACTTCCGGGGCCGGTGCCCGAATAGAGGGTTCGGCAGCCGGACGCGGCACATACGCCCCAGGGGATGCGGCCGTATTCGGTCAGAACCTGGGCCAGCGCCAGGGCACTTGAGGCCAGGAACCAGTCGGCCCAGCTCGCGTCATCGCCCCGGTCCACGTGGAGGTGCCAAGGGTGGCCGCCGTGCCGGGAGAGATGCGGACGGGCGCCGCACTCGGCCAGCAGCGCGTTGATGGCGAGCGCGGCCCGGTCGATGTCGGTCTCCGCGAGGAGGTGCGCGATACGGGCCGCGGCGCCGCGCAGGGCATCGGCGTCGTGCTGCGAGAACGCCGAGTCGGTGAGGTCGTCCGAGCTTTCTCCATGGCGCGCGAGGAGTTCGGCGAGGGCCGTACGCGGCAGGCCGGGAGCGGCGCGCACCGCGTTCGCCAGGTCGATCAGCCGGTCCATGGACCGGAAGCCGTGCTGTGCGGCGCCACTGATCCCGGTCATGTCGCCCCCTCTCCCTGCTGCCGAGTCCCGGTGACCGCTCGGATGATCCTCGCGCCGGCGACGTGGTCCGGCTCGGGTGTAGCGTCTTATACGGCTAACACGTTACACCTGCCCGACGCTCGCCGCCCGTTTCCCGCCCGCCCGTGGAGGAATCGCCGTGCGCACACCCCAACTCCCCACCGGATTACGGCTCTATCCGGCCACCGCCTTCCTCGCGCGGCTCGCCGAGGAAGGCGCCGGCGTGGCCGTGGTGCTGCTGGCTCTCGCCCGTACCGGAAGCGCGGCTCAGGGGGCGTACACCCTCACCGCCTGGATGGCACCGCACGCCCTCGCCGCTCCCCTGGTGGGCGCCGTCGCCGCCCGGATGCGAAGGCCCCGGATCTTCTACGCTGGCGCGCTGGGCGGTTTCGCCGCGGCCATCGCCGCACTGGCACTGCTCACGGGTCGCGCCCCCGCCCCCGTCACCCTGACCGCAGCCCTCATCGGCGGCTGCTGCGGTCCGGTGGTCTCCGGCGGGCTGTCGGGGCTGATCGCCGGCCTGGTCCCGGCGGGCGCCTCGCGCGACCGCGCCTACGCACGGGACGCGGCGGTCTACAACGCCGCATCGGTGGCCGGGCCCGCGGTCGTCAGCGTCATCGCCGGGCTGACCGCGCCGGGACCCGCGACGTGGCTGCTGGCCGGAGCGGCAGCCACTGCCGCGGTACTGGCCACCGCGCTCCCCTACCGGCGCGCGCTTCCCGGAGCACTTCCCGGCACGTGTCCCGCGGAAGCGTCCCCGGCGCCGGTCCCGCCCGCCGCGCCGACCACGCTGCGGTCCGATCTGGCGGCGGGCCTCGCGGCCGTACGGCACATCCCCGAGCTGCGGGCGATCACCGCGGCGACCTGTCTGGCATTCGTCGGGATCGGCGGGCTGACCACCGCCACGGTGCTGCTCGCCGCCTATCGGGGCGGCCCGGGGAGCGGTGGCGCCCTGATGACCGCGTTCGCCGTCGGGGCGCTCGCGGGCTCCCTGGCGGTTGCCCGCCGGGAGCCGCGCCTTACGGTCCAACACCAGGCCACCGTCGCCCTGTTGGGCACCGGGCTGGCACTGGGCGCCGCCGCCCTCATCCCGGCGCCGCCGGCCATCGTGGCGCTGTTCGTCCTCGCGGGGCTCTTCGACGGTCCGCTCCTGACCGCGACGCTGCGGATCCGGGCGGATCACGCACCGGCGCGCGTACGGGCCCAGGTCTTCACCCTGGGGGCGGGCCTGAAGATCACGGCGGCGGCCTGCGGGGCGGCCCTCGCCGGACTGGCCGCGCCACTACCACCGCCCGCACTGCTGCTGGCCATTGCCGCCCTCCAGCTCGCCGGCGCGCTGCTCCATGCGCGCGGCCGGTCGGCCACTCGCCACTCCCCTGGTGCGGCGGACCGGCTCCCGGAGTCGCGGTCCCGCGCGGCCCGATAGCCGTCTCCGGCGGCCTGCTCCGGCGCAGGCGGTGGGGAGCCCACGACAGCGCGGTGGCCTGGCCGGTTCGCCCCCGCCCGCCATATCGGCCACCGCACCTCGCCAGCCGCATCACGGACGAAAGATCATGGAGAGAAGGCTCGTAAGGGGAAAGTCCGGCGCGGCAGGAATCCACGGACAGAAGGTCCACGGGCAGGGAGTTCCACGGGCAAGGAGTTCGCGAACGCGCAGAGGATTCGGCAGACCTGCAGGGAAGTCCACGAGCGCTCGTCCCGGGTGTCGGGAATTCGGCGGCCGGAAATGCCCGGGGCGCGCCCTCACGACCCAACGCCGCAATCCGGACCAGGAGCACCGCTCCGGCAGGTAATCCCCTTGCCGTGATCGTCAGGCCCTCACGAAGATGGCGCCATGCCCACCTTCAGCGCGCCCGACGGGACCCAACTCGCTTACCAGGAACAGGGAGAAGGCGGAGAACCGCTGCTGTGTATTCCCGGTGGGCCCATGCGTGCCGCCGCCTATCTCGGCGATCTCGGCGGGCTCTCGCGGCACCGCCGGCTGATCATGCTCGATCTGCGCGGCACCGGCGGCTCGGCCATCCCCGCCGACCCGGCGACGTACCGCTGCGACCGGCAGGTCGACGATGTCGAGTCGCTCCGCGCTCACCTGGGAACGGACCGCGTCGATCTTCTCGCCCACTCCGCGGGCGGTGATCTCGCGCTGCTCTACGCGGCCCGGTACCCGCAGCGCGTCCGCTCGCTCACGCTGGTCACCGCCCGCGCGCGGGCCCTGGGCGTCGATTTCACCGAGGAGCACCGCCGGGAGGCGGCCTCGCTGCGGTCGGCCGAGCCGTGGTTCCCGGAGGCGTACGCCGCCTACGAAGCCGTGTGGGCCGGTTCCGCGACGGACGCGGAATGGGACGCCATCGCCCCGTTCTTCTACGGCCGTTGGGATGCGGTCGCCGCGGCCCACGCCGCCGGCGACGTGGCGCAGACCAACGAACCGGCCGCGGAGATCTACGCGAGCTGCGGCGCGTTCGACCCGGCCGCGGCACGTGCCGCCCTCGCCGCCTGGGAGGCACGGGTCCTGGTCCTCGCGGGTGGGATGGACAGCGGCCCGCTCCCCCGCGTCGCCGCCGACATCGCCGCACTGCTCCCCGGCGCCGAACTGGCCGTCCAACGGGACGCCGGCCACTACCCATGGCTCGACGATCCCCGCCGCTTCACCCGGACCGTCGAGGAGTTCCTCTCGGCGGGGAAACCCGGCCGATAGACCGGGAGAAGCATCAACCGGCCGCCGAGGGTACCCGCCGACGGGGATTTCCGGTCAGGCGGTTCAGGGCCGGGAGCAATGGGTGCGCACTGCACCCGGCCCGGAGGCAGGCACCAGGTCAACGACAGCCCGGCCGGAGCGCTCCCGGGCTTCCACCCGGCCGGCCCGGCAAAAAACCAGGGCGGTGGAGACCGGATGTCCGGTTCCACCGCCCTGGCCGACTCTTCACGCCGGCTCATGCCCCCCGGCTACGTACCTACGTACGCGCCGGGGAGCGTGCGCCGTCAGCTGCAGCCGCTCGTGGAGCCGCAGCCCTCGCAGAGGTAGCAGCTGCCGGCCCGCTGCATCTTCGTGCCGCAGGAGAAGCAGAGCGGCGCGTCGGCGTTGATGCCCAGCTGCATCTCGACCAGTTCGGCGTTGGTGTGCGCCTGCTTCGGGGCCGGCACGGTGGGCTCCTCGACGATCTTCACCGTCGGGGTGGCCTCCATCTGGCGCGGGGCGGACTGAGCCAGGCCCTCGACGTCGACCTCGTCCTCGGCCGGCTCGTACGAACCGGTCTCCAGGTGGCGCTGGCGCTCCTCGACGGAGTGGATGCCCAGTGCCGAGCGGGTCTCGAACGGCAGGAAGTCCAGCGCCAGGCGGCGGAAGATGTAGTCGACGATCGACTGCGCCATCCGCACGTCCGGGTCGTCGGTCATACCGGCCGGCTCGAAGCGCATGTTGACGAACTTCGAGACGTACGTCTCCAGCGGCACGCCGTACTGGAGGCCGACCGACACCGCGATGGAGAAGGCGTCCATCATGCCCGCGAGGGTCGAGCCCTGCTTGGACATCTTCAGGAAGACCTCGCCGAGACCGTCGTCCGGGTAGGAGTTGGCGGTCATGTAGCCCTCGGCGCCGCCGACGGTGAAGGAGGTGGTGATCCCCGGGCGGCCCTTGGGGAGGCGCTTGCGGACCGGGCGGTACTCGACGACCTTCTTCTCCGCGGTCTGCGCGACGGGCTCGGCCTTCTTCGCCTCCTCCTTCTTCTTGGCGGAGAGGGGCTGGCCGACCTTGCAGTTGTCGCGGTAGATCGCGAGCGCCTTCAGGCCGAGCTTCCAGCCCTGGAAGTAGACGTCCTCGATCTCCTCGACGGTGGCGGTCTCCGGGACGTTGACCGTCTTGGAGATCGCGCCGGAGAGGAACGGCTGGGCCGCGGCCATCATGCGGACATGGCCCATCGGGGAGATGGAGCGCTCACCCATCGCGCAGTCGAAGACCTCGTAGTGCTCCGGCTTGAGGCCGGGGGCGTCGACGACGTTGCCGTGCTCGGCGATGTGGGCGACGATCGCCTCGACCTGCTCGGGCTGGTAGCCGAGCCGCTTGAGCGCCTTGGGGACCGTGTTGTTCACGATCTGCATGGAGCCGCCGCCGACCAGCTTCTTGAACTTGACCAGGGCCAGGTCCGGCTCGACGCCCGTGGTGTCGCAGTCCATCATCAGGCCGATGGTGCCGGTCGGGGCCAGCACGGACGCCTGGGCGTTGCGGAAGCCGTTCTTCTCGCCGAGGCGGAGCACGTCCTGCCAGGCTTCGGTGGCCGCGGCCCAGACGGGGGTGTCCAGGTCGTCCATCCGCACCGCGCTGCCGTTGGCGTCGGAGTGCTGCTTCATGACGCGCTTGTGGGCGTCGGCGTTCCGGGCGTAGCCGTCGTACGGGCCGACGACCGCGGCCAGTTCGGCGGAGCGCTTGTAGGAGGTGCCGGTCATCAGGGAGGTGATGGCACCCGCCAGCGCGCGACCGCCGTCGGAGTCGTAGGCGTGGCCGGTGGCCATCAGCAGAGCGCCGAGGTTGGCGTAGCCGATGCCCAGCTGGCGGAAGGCGCGGGTGGTCTCGCCGATCTTCTCGGTGGGGAAGTCCGCGAAGCAGATCGAGATGTCCATCGCGGTGATGACCAGCTCGACGACCTTGGCGAAGCGCGCGGCGTCGAAGGACTGGTTGCCCTGGTCGTCGTCGCGGAGGAACTTCAGGAGGTTGAGCGAGGCAAGGTTGCACGAGGAGTTGTCCAGGTGCATGTACTCACTGCACGGGTTGGACGCGGTGATCCGGCCCGTCTCCGGCGAGGTGTGCCAGTGGTTGATGGTGTCGTCGTACTGGATGCCGGGGTCGGCGCAGGCCCAGGCGGCCTCGGCCATCTTGCGGAACAGGCCCTTGGCGTCGACCTCCTCGATGACCTCGCCGGTCATCCGGCCGCGCAGCCCGAACTTGGCGCCGGACTCGACCGCCTTCATGAACTCGTCGTTCACGCGGACCGAGTTGTTGGCGTTCTGGTACTGGACGGACGTGATGTCGTCGCCGCCCAGGTCCATGTCGAAGCCCGCGTCGCGCAGCGCGCGGATCTTCTCCTCTTCCTTGACCTTGGTCTCGATGAACGCCTCGACGTCGGGGTGGTCGACGTCGAGGACGACCATCTTGGCCGCGCGGCGGGTGGCGCCACCGGACTTGATCGTTCCGGCGGAGGCGTCGGCGCCGCGCATGAAGGAGACCGGGCCGGAGGCGTTGCCGCCGGAGGAGAGCAGCTCCTTGGAGGAGCGGATACGGGAGAGGTTCAGGCCGGCGCCGGAGCCGCCCTTGAAGATCATCCCCTCTTCCTTGTACCAGTCCAGGATCGACTCCATGGAGTCGTCCACGGAGAGGATGAAGCAGGCGCTGACCTGCTGCGGCTGCTGGGTGCCGACGTTGAACCACACCGGGGAGTTGAAGCTGAAGATCTGGTGGAGCAGGGCGTGGGCCAGCTCGTGCTCGAAGATCTCGGCGTCGGCCGGGGAGGCGAAGTAACCGTTCTCCTCGCCGCTCTTCCGGTACGTCTTGACGACCCGGTCGATGAGCTGCTTCAGGCTCGACTCCCGGTTCGGGGAGCCCACCGCACCGCGGAAGTACTTGCTCGTGACGATGTTGACCGCGTTCACCGACCAGAAGTCGGGGAACTCGACGCCACGCTGCTCGAAGTTGACCGAGCCGTCGCGCCAGTTGGTCATGACGACGTCACGGCGCGCCCACTCGACCTCGTCGTACGGATGCACGCCGGGGGTGGTGTGGATGCGCTCGATACGCAGACCCTTGCTCGCCTTGCTGCCCTTGGCGCGGGAGCCTCGTGCCGGGCCGCTCGTCGTCTCTGTCATTCCGCCTCCCTGTATAGGCAAACGCCCATATGTGCACACTCATTCCGTGGCACGGTGTATGTCTTTCTGCGACCGGGACGCCCTGCTCTCGCCCCGGCCCAGGTCTGGATGCGCGCCGAGCTCAGTCGGCGGCGGTGGCGGGCACGGGAACGGCCGGGTCGCCGGCCTCTTCGTCCGTCCCGCGGTCCTGCTCGGGCGGTCCCTGCTCGCGCTGCTCCCGCAGCTCGGCGATGGCCGCCTCGAAGTCCTCTAGTGAGTCGAACGCCCGGTAGACGGACGCGAAGCGCAGGTACGCGACGAGGTCGAGTTCCTGCAGCGGGCCCAGTATGGCCAGCCCGACGTCATGGGTGGTCAGCTCGGCGCTGCCGGTGGCGCGCACCGCCTCCTCGACGCGCTGGCCGAGCTTGGCGAGCGCGTCCTCGGTGACCGGCCGCCCCTGACACGCCTTGCGCACCCCCGCGATGACCTTGTTGCGGCTGAAGGGCTCGGTGACCCCGCTCCGCTTGATCACCATCAGTGACGCCGTTTCGATCGTCGTGAAACGGCGGGAGCAGTCGGGGCACTGACGGCGCCGGCGGATCGCCGCCCCGTCATCCGTGGTGCGGCTGTCGACGACCCGACTGTCCGGGTGCCTGCAGAAGGGGCAGTGCATGGCTCCACCCTCCTCACCCTCGAATACGGACGCACGCCAAAGGAACCGGCGTACGGCGACTGACCTCCGGCCGGTCCGTACGGGCCCTTCGGAGCAGCCACCAGCATAGGCGATCCACGGGGCCTCGAAGGACCCGGCACCACAACTTGTAGGCGGCCGAACGCATCTAAGCACTAGATATGGTGTCGGGGCGCTTATGCGCGCCTACCGCGTGTCGCGGTGGAGGCGGGCCGGCGGGCCGTCCAAGAGGGTACGGGAAGACACCCGGGGGGCCGGCCGGAGGGGCGGGGATGACACAATCGGCGACGTCGCGGCGGCCCGCCGGCGCGACGGCCGTTCACCGGTTTCCCGGAGGGGCCGCCGGCCGGAAAACCGGGGTGGAAACCGACTCGGAGGCCGGAGGGAAACCCGGTGGAATGCACCCCGGGGACCCGAATTGCCATTGGGCCATACACCCCGCTGCGTGATCAGGTCAGCCAATCGCTGAATTTTTCACTCGAACGTGTGTTTGGCGCAACCTTTCGAAAGCAACTACCGTTGGCTAACTAGGGAGAACATTTCGAGAGGGGCCGACGTGACCACCACCGCAGACAGCGCGACCATCACCGCACAGAGCCACTCCCAGAGCCGATTCGAACAACCGCAAAGGGCACAGCGGCCGATGGATGACGCCACGTCGGGCTCCGAAGAGAACAAGCCGACCCGCTCGCTTCCGGGACGCCCCCCGGGAATTCGCGCCGACAGCTCCGGGCTCACCGATCGCCAGCGCCGGGTGATCGAGGTGATCCGGGATTCGGTGCAGCGGCGCGGCTATCCACCGTCGATGCGCGAGATCGGCCAGGCCGTCGGGCTGTCCAGCACCTCCTCCGTCGCCCATCAGCTGATGGCGCTGGAACGCAAGGGCTTTCTGCGGCGCGACCCGCACCGCCCGAGGGCGTACGAGGTCCGCGGCTCGGACCAGCCCACGAGCGCGGCGACGGAGACCGCCGGCAAGCCCGCCGCGTCCTACGTCCCCTTGGTCGGCCGGATCGCGGCCGGTGGCCCGATCCTCGCCGAGGAGTCCGTCGAGGACGTCTTCCCGCTCCCCCGGCAGCTGGTCGGTGACGGCGAGCTGTTCGTGCTGAAGGTCGTCGGCGACTCCATGATCGAGGCTGCGATCTGCGACGGCGACTGGGTCACCGTCCGCCGCCAGCCGGTCGCCGAGAACGGCGACATCGTCGCCGCGATGCTCGACGGCGAGGCGACAGTCAAGCGCTTCAAGCGCGAGGACGGCCATGTGTGGCTGCTGCCGCACAACTCCGCGTATCAGCCCATCCCCGGTGACGAGGCGACCATCCTCGGCAAGGTGGTCGCGGTGCTGCGCCGGGTCTGACCCCGCGCTCGCGACCGGGCCCCGGAACCACTGCGCCGGTTCCGGGGCTCGCCTCTGTCACGGAACCGGCGCCGCTCTCGCGGGCCTGCTCCGTGACCGGTCGTGGTCACCGCCGGTTACCCGGCCTCCTTGGCTGCCTTGTCGATGGCCGCGAGGGAGCGGCGGACCTGATTCCGGTCGGTGGTGTACCAGAAGTCCGGCATGGACTTGCGGAGGAAGGAGCCGTAGCGGGCTCGCTCCACGCGCGGGTCCAGCACCGCGACCACACCGCGGTCGCCGGTGGCCCGGACCAGGCGGCCCGCCCCCTGCGCCATCAGCAGCGCCGCATGGGTCGCGGCGACCGCCATGAAGCCGTTGCCGCCGGCCTCCTCCACGGCCTTCTGCCGGGCGCTCATCAGGGGGTCGTCCGGGCGCGGGAAGGGCACCCGGTCCATCACCACCAACTGGCAGTTGGGGCCGGGTACGTCGACGCCCTGCCAGAGCGACAGCGTGCCGAACAGGCAGGTCCGCGCGTCCGCGGCGAAGTTCCGGATCAGCTCGCCGAGGGTCTCCTCGCCCTGGAGCAGGACCGGCATGTCCAGCCGGCCGCGCATCGCCTCGGCCGCGGCCTGGGCGCCGCGCATCGAGGAGAACAGCCCGAGCGTCCGCCCGCCGGCGGCTTCGATCAGTTCGGCCAGCTCGTCGAGCATGTCCGTACGGCTGCCCTCGCGGCCGGGCTGGGCGAGGTGCTTGGCGACGTAGAGGATGCCCTGCTTGCCGTAGTCGAACGGCGAGCCGACGTCCAGCCCCTTCCACACCGGCTCGTCGTCACCCTGGGTGCCCTCGGGGGCCAAGCCGAGGGAGGCGCCGACGCCGTTGAAGTCGCCGCCCAGCTTGAGGGTGGCGGAGGTCAGCACCACGGAGCGGTCGGCGAACAGCTTCTCGCGCAGCAGGCCGGAGACGGAGAGCGGGGCCACCCGCAGGGAGGCGCCGAAGCGGTCGTGCCGCTCGCACCAGACGACGTCGTACTCGGAGCCGTCGGCGATCCGCTCGGCGACCGCGTGGACGTTCTCCACCGAGGCGATGGCCTGCTTGCGGACGGCGTCCTCGTCCTGGACGGACTTGTCGCGGGTCGCGCCGAGCGCCGAGATGACCGTGCGGGCCGCGTCCCGCAGCGCCATCAGGCAGTAGCCCAGCTCCTCCGGGATCTCCTCCAGGCGGCCCGGCAGCGCCAGCTCCATCAGCCGCTCGAAGGTCTCGGCGGCGGTCTGGAGCTGGTCGGCGGCCTTCTCGTCGACCAGCTTGGCGGCACGGCGGACGGCGCGGTTGACCTGGCCGGGGGTGAGTTCGCCGGTGGCGACGCCGGTCACCCGGGAGACCAGCTCATGGGCCTCGTCGATGATCAGGACCTCGTGCTGCGGCAGGACCGGGGCGCCCTCGATGGCGTCGATCGCCAGCAGCGCGTGGTTGGTGATCACCACGTCGGCGAGCTTGGCGCGCTCGCGGGCGGCCTCGGCGAAGCACTCCGCGCCGTACGCGCACTTGGAGGCGCCCAGGCACTCCCGGGAGGAGACCGAGACCTGTCCCCAGGCGCGGTCGGAGACACCGGGGGTGAGGTCGTCGCGGTCGCCGGTCTCGGTCTCGTCCGCCCAGTCGCGCAGCCGGAGCAGGTCCTTGCCGAGCTTGCTGGTGGGCGTCGCCTGCTCGAAGACGTCGAAGAGGCCGTCCTCCTCTTCCTGCGGGGCGCCTTCGTGGAGGCGGTGCAGGCAGAGGTAATTGGAGCGGCCCTTGAGCATCGCGAAGCTGGGGCGGCGGCGCAGCAGCGGATGCAGCGCCTCGACGGTCCGCGGCAGATCGCGCTCGACGAGCTGGCGCTGGAGGGCGAGGGTGGCGGTGGCGACCACCACCCTCTCGCCGTGGGCCAGCGCCGGCACCAGATAGCCGAGGGACTTTCCGGTGCCGGTGCCGGCCTGCACCAGCAGATGGGAGGTGTCGTCCACGGCCTCGGCGACGGCTTCGGCCATGGCTACCTGGCCGGGCCGCTCGGTGCCACCGACGGCGGTGACGGCGGCATGGAGCAGATCGGGGAGAGAGGGCTTCGTCATAGCGCTTGCCAGCCTACGCGGGACCACTGACAGCGGGGTCGGTCACGGGACGTGCAGGGGGTTCGGGACGGTGCCGTGCACGGCGGCGTGCGGGCGGTCGCGGCGGTCGCGGTAGCCGTCGACGTGCAGCCGGTTGCGGTTCAGGCAGAGCCGCTCGATCTCCGGGGTGAGCAGGTCGAAGGTCTCCTGCCGTTCCTTGAGGTGCGGGAAGCGCTCGTGGTGGCGCAGGATCTCCGCCCGCACGAGTGACCAGAACTCGTCCTCGGGCACGCCGAGTTGGTCCTCGCACAGCGGCGCCAGATAGCGGAAGACGCCGACGAAGAGTCCGGAGTGAATGAACTGGGTGAGAAATGCGGGCGGTTCGGTCAGCAGCACCGCCCGGACGTCGTCCGGCATGGCGTCGTGCTCGGGCAGCGGCTGGGCGCTGGTGTTGACGTCGTCGACGAAGTCCTTCATGGCCAGGCGGGTGGGGATGTCGTGCTCGTCGAAGACGACGATGGCGTTCTCGCCGTGCGGGGAGAAGACCGTGCCGTACTGGTAGAGGAAGTGCAGCAGGGGCGGCAGCAGCGCGGCGAAGAGGTGGGCCAGCCAGACGCGGGCGGGCAGTCCGGAGCGGTGCACCAGCTCGGTGGTCAGGGCGCGTCCGGCGGGGTCGGTCTGGAGCAGGGAGGCCAGGGTGCGGGCCCGTTCACCCGGGTCGAGGCAGCGGCTGACGGGCTCTCGCCAGATGCAGCCGAGCAGTTCCCTGAACTGGTAGGGGACGCCGGGCAGCCGGTCGTAGAGGGGGTGCTCGACGGTGACCGAGGCGGTCTCGCCGAGCAGGATCACCCGGGTCTCGTCGCGCAGATACGTATCGCCGTCGCGCAGGCCGTGGACCCAGCGGGTGACCGCCGGGGCGGCGAGGGTGCGCTCGGTGGGCAGGCCGCGCCAGACCAGGGTGTTGAGGATGGACAGCGGCAGCTTGACCGTGCGCGCCTGGGGCCGGCTGACGTTGAGGAAGGTGCGGATCGACTGCTGCGGCAGCCGGAGGTCGTTGTCGGTGGGCAGCGCGATGATGGATCTGTCGGCGAGCTGCGGGGCGAAGAGCGGGGCGATGGTCTCGTCCCACTGCCAGGGGTGGACGGGGAGGTAGAGGTAGTCGGCGGGGTCCTGGCCTGCGTCGGTGATGGTGCGGGCGAAGGCGCGGTGGGTGGCGGGGGACAGTTCGTCGCTGTAGAGGCGGTCGGGGGTGGCGAGAGCGGGGACGCCGCGGTAGTGGGCGATGCGGTGGTGGGCGGCGAGCCAGGGGAGCCGCTGGGGGCTGCGGGCCTCGGGGGCCCAGGTCTCCGCGTCGGTGGCGGAGAAGCCGAGCCGGCCCTTGTTGGCGACGAGCCAGGGGTGGCCGGTCTGGTGTCCTTCGAGGTCGGCGTAGTCCAGGTCGGCGAGCTGGGCGGCGGTCAGGGCGGCGGCGTCCAGGCGGGTGTCGGCGGCGAGGGTGGCGGTCAGCTCGCGGAGGAGGTGGCCGGTGGTGTCGCCGGACAGGCCCAGGACGGTGTCGTGGGCGTGGGTGAGGAAGCGGAGGGGATCGGTGTCGGGGGTGATCGAGTGGGGGTCGACGCGCCAGTGCCCGTAGGAGCCTCTGCGGGCGGTGAAGCGGTAGATGAGGTCGTTGCCGACGGGCAGGCGGTAGCGCGGGGCGCCGTCGGGGGCGGTGCCGTCGGGCTCGGGGGTGAGGATTTCCTCGTAGGCGAATTCCGCGAGGGTCTTGGCGAAGAGGCGGCGGGCGGCGCGCTGCCAGGCGCGGTGCGACGGCTGGGACGCGGGGAACGCAGGGAACGCAGGAGACAATGTGGGACTCCTCGATGCGGGACCGGCCCGGCACGTGCGGGGGACAACCGGGGCGGCGGGGTGGATGGCGGACCGGATCGGGGCCGTCGACGGACGGCCCCGGGGTCAGAGCAGGTGGCGCAGGGCGCGGTCGCGGATCATCAGCGCCGCGCGTTTCTCCGGGAGTTCGATCTCCTCCGCGTAGCGGAACCCCGCGCTCAGGAAGGCCGCGACGGAGGCGGTGTTGCGCAGGTCGGGTTCGGCGATGACGCGGTCGCATGGGGGGCGTTGGTCGAGGACGAGGTCGGCGGTGGCCCGCAGGAGCGTCGCGCCCAGGCCGTGGCCCCGGTCGCCGGCACCGCCGATGAGCAGGTGCACTCCGGTGTCGTGCGGCCGGGCCCCGTAGTGGCGGGCGACGCGGTCCAGGTCGGCGCGGTAGATCTCCCAGTAGCTCATCGGGACGCCGTCCAGCACTCCCAGGCAGGGCACGCTGCGCCCGTCGCCGTCCAGCTGGGCGCGCAGGTGGTCGGCGGTGGTCTCCGGCGGGCCGGCCAGTTCCCAGAAGGCGGCGACGGCGGGATCGTTCATCCAGGCGGTGATCCGGCCCAGGTCGCACTCCGGCCGGACGGGGACGAGGGCGAACAGCCCGGCCGGGGTGTCGGCCGCCGGCCAGCCCGCCAGGTTGTCCAGCAGCGGGCCGGCGGCGGGGGTGCCGTCAGCGGGCGGGCGGTCCGCGTCGGCGGGCAGCGCGCCGGGTTCGGGCGGGATCCGGAGGTCGAGGATGTGGTCCGAGGCGGCGTGGAGGTCGGAATCGGTCGGTGGCACGGTGTCGCTCTCCTCTGATGGCTGGGGACCGCGTCATCTAGGGCGCGAGCGGGTTGGGCAGGGTGACGTAGACGGACTGGGTGTCGACGGGGCCGACGAGTTCGTCCAGGCCGTGCAGCCGGGTGGCGAGGTTGGCCTTGCAGCGCAGGGTGCGGGCCTGAAGCAGCTGCTCCGGCAGGGGCGAGCGGTGGGCGCGGGGAGCCGCGGCGGCGTCGGCCAGGAAGCGCCGGAAGGCGGCGAGCAGGACCTCCTCGCGGATCAGGCGGGCGGCGCCGAAGGCCCCGATGAGGCCGAGGACGTTGTTGATGCCGAGGTAGTAGGCGAAGCGCTCGTCGGTGACGTCGTCGGCGACGAAGGTGTCGCTGGTGGCGCCGATGCCGGGCAGCCGCCGCTCCAGTTCGGCGCGGCGGGAGGTGCGGAAGTAGTAGCCCTGGTTGTCGCGGTAGCGGCCGCCGGCCGGCCAGCCGTCGCGGTCCAGCAGGACGAGGGTGTTCTGCTGGTGGGCCTCCAGGGCGATGCCGGCCGTGCCGTCGAGCCAGAGGACGGGGCGGACGACCGCTTCGAGGTAGCGCAGGAACCACTCCGTGGCCACCGCCCCGGCGGGCCGCCCGGTGCGCGCGCTCAGCGCGCCGACCAGGCTTTCGAGGCGGGAGCGCATCTCGCCGTGTCCGGGCCAGGGCCGCGGCGAGGTGAGTCCGGCGATGCAGACCGCGTCGTCGGTGGTGCCGAAGGGGTTGTGGCGGATGACGACGTCGAGACCCTGGACGGGCGCTCCGTCGGGGCCGTCGACGGCGAGGTAGGCCGGGTCGCGGACGATGTCGAATCCGGGAGCGCTCGGGAAGGCGGCCTGCCACTGCTCGCCGAGGCCGGTGCGCATCAGCCGGTGGACCTCGACGCCGCGCTCCAGTTCCTTGCGGAGGTTCTCCCGCCGGGAGTTGGTGATGCGCAGCCCGAGGGAGAGCTTGAGCATGGCGGGCGCGCCGGGGCGGTAGACCGTGCGCACGGAGGAGGTGGGGTGCCAGAGCGCGCCGTGCGGGCCGAGGTCGTGCAGCAGTCCGGCGTCGCGCAGCGCGGCGGTGTCCGGGCGGGCGGCGAGGTCCCGCGCCTGCCAGGGGTGCAGCGGCAGCGGCACGGTGTCGTCGGGGAGCACGAGCCCGTCGCCGGCCAGGTCGGCGGCGAGCTGGCCGGCCGGTACGGTCTTGCCGCGTTCGGTCCAGGCGGAGTCGGCGGCGACGGCGGAGCGGTGGACGGCCATCCAGTGGAGCGGGAAGGCGCCGCGGAGTTCGGGCGAATAGGCGCGGGTCTCGGCGTCGGTGAGGCCCTCGCGGCTCTTGGGGGTGGGGTGCAGCGGGTGGCCGAGCAGCAGTGACTGCTCGCCTTCGAGGAAGCCGGAGTCCTGCTCGACGGCGGGGTGGGCGCGCCGGTCGGCGATGAACACGGCGGTGGTGCGTACGGAGTTGGCGACCCGGCCGACGAGTTCGGCGCCGTCGCCGTCCGGTGCCTGCGGCGCGTCGTCCGCCGCCGGGCGCTCGTCGCCGTCCGCGACCCGGTGCTCGCCGCCGTCCGAGGCCCGGCGGTCGCCGCCGTGTGCGGCTTCGCGGCGCAGCAGCGCGGCGAGGGTGACGGCGTCCAGGGGGGCGGAGCCGGGCAGGGTGCCTTCGAGGGTGGGCGCGCCCAGGCGGTGCCAGCCGGTGGGTGACCAGTAGCGGACGGGGATGTGCAGGGCGGTGGCGCTGGCGTGCAGCGGGAGGCGCAGCCGGCCGCCGGCCGGGCGGGGGGTGCCGTTCTCGCGGAGCCAGCAGCGCAGCAGGTTCTCGATGCCGGCGGCGTCGGCGGCGACCGCCGCGTCGGGGTGGTCGAGGGGGTCGGCGTCGGGGTGCCGGGCCGTGTCGTGGGGGCCGGGGGCGCCGTAGGCGGCCGGGGGGCGGTCGCGGCCTTCCGGGGTCTGCTGATGGCAGGCGTCGTCGCCGGGCCGCCGCTGCTGCCGCGGAACGGACGGCTCGATCAGCCCCGGGCCGGGGTGGTGGGCGGGGAGTCGTTCGGCGGCCTGGGTCCCGTCGGGGCCGGGGCGTTCGTTCATGCGGAGGTGCCTCGCAGGGTGGTGGGGGACGAGCCCAGGGGCCCGGGGGTGGTGCGGACCGCCGCCGTGATGGCGTCGGCGAGGCGGTCGAGGATCGCGTCCGCCTGTTCGTCGGTGATGGTCAGGGGTGGCAGCAGCCGGACGACGGCGGAGTGCCGGCCGCCCAGTTCGACGATCAGGCCGCGGTCCAGGCACGCCTGCTGGACGGCGGCGGCGAGCACCGGGTCGGCGGGCCGGGCGCCGTCGGCGTCGGTGTCGGCGGCCCGGTCGACCAGTTCGACGCCGAGCATCAGCCCGCGCCCGCGGACGTCGCCGACGCAGTCGTGGGCGGCGGCGAGTCCGCCGAGCCGGGCGAGCATCCGGCTGCCGAGTTCGGCGGCGCGCCGGTCGAGGCCGTTGCGGCGGACGTAGGCGAGGGTGGCGGTGCCGGCGGCCATGGCGAGTTGGTTGCCGCGGAAGGTGCCGGCGTGGGCGCCGGGCCGCCAGGCGTCCAGTTCCTCGCGGTAGACGATCACCGCGAGCGGCAGGCTGCCGCCGATCGCCTTGGACAGCACGAGGACGTCGGGGACGATGCCGCTCTGCTCGACGGCCCAGAAGGTGCCGGTGCGGCCGACGCCGGTCTGCACCTCGTCGACGATCAGCGGGATGTCCCGGGCGGCGGTGATCTCCCGCATCCGGCGCAGCCAGTTCAGCGGCGCCGGGATCACCCCGCCTTCGCCCTGGACCGGTTCGAGGATCATGCCCGCGGGCCGCGGCACTCCGCTCTTGTGGTCGTCGAGCAGGTTCTCCGTCCAGCGGGCGGAGAGTTCGGCGCCGCGCTCGCCGCCGGTCCCGAACGGGCAGCGGTAGTCGTACGGGTAGGGCAGCCGGGTCACGGTGGTGTGCCGGGCTCCCCCGGAGGCGGCGAGGGCGTCCGACGTCATGCCGTGGTAGGCGCCGGAGAAGGCCATCAGGCCGCTGCGCCCGGTCGCGGTGCGGACGAGGGTGAAGGCGGCCTCGACGGCGTCCGTACCGGCCGGACCGCAGAACTGGATACGCCCCTTTTCGGACAACTCCCTGGGCAGGGTGGCGAACAGCTCGGTCGTGAAAGCGTCCTTGACGGGCGTGGCCAGGTCGAGGACGTGCAGCGGCGCCCCCGAGTCGAGGACCGTGCGGATCGCTTCGAGGACCACCGGGTGGTTGTGGCCCAGCGCGAGGGTTCCGGCTCCGGAGAGGCAGTCGAGATAGCGCCGGCCGTCGGCGCCTTCGATGGTCAGCCCGCGGGCGCGCACCGGGACGATGGGCAACGAGCGCGCGTACGTACGGGCAGCGGACTCACGCAGGGACTGCCGTCGCAGGATCCCTTCGTGGGCCGGCGGTGCGCCCGCCGGCACGGTTTCGGTCAACGCCACGGCAGTTGTGTCCTCCTGCTGGTGAACTGTTGGATTCCGCGCGGGCGCTGCGGGCAGCCCGGCCGTCCCCCGTACGTACCAACGACGGCACCGGCGGGGGAACACGGCCGCCGGCAAGATCCTTGACGGCCGGGAACCGGGGACCCGGGTACCGCCGTCCCCCTCGACACCGGCATAGTGGGGGGTTGCACCCGGATCTTGGGGTTCATGACAAGGACTCGTGGGGGTGCGCACCACACGAGCCGCTCCGGCTCAGCCCGATTCACTCAGGGGGAACTGACCCATGCGATCGATACGTCGGCCAGTCCTGGCCGCCGCCGCCCTCACCGCCGTGGTGGCGCTGACCGCGACCGGCTGCGGGCCGTCGGGCGACAACGCGGACGCCAAGCCGAGCCAGTCCGCCCAGGACACCACGGGCGGGGGTGAGATCAAGATCCCCAAGGACCTCCAGGACAAGCTCAAGCAGCACGGCATCAACCTGGACAAGTGGAAGAACGGGGAGTGGAAGAACTGGGACAAGGACAAGTGGCTCCGCGAGGCGGGGCAGTTCATCAACCCGGTCATCAAGGGCTTCTGGAACCCGGACAAGATCGACCACGTCAAGCCGCCCCAGGACCCGAGCAAGCCGTCGGACATCGCCGAGGACCAGGGCAAGACCGACCCGGAGCCGGCCGCGGTCACCGCGCAGCCCGTCAAGACGCCGTACACCTCCACCGCGCCGGGTGTCGGCCTGCTGGTCTTCAGCACCCCCGAGGGTGAGTCCCGCTGCTCGGCCACCGTCGTCAAGGACCCGGCACACCCCGGCAAGTCCAACCTCGTGTGGACCGCCGCGCACTGTGTGCACGCCGGCAAGAACGGCGGCTGGTACCGCAACGTGATGTTCGTGCCGAACTTCAACCGGACCGGCAAGCCGGTCACCCAGATGAAGAACACGCCCTTCGAGGACCGGGTCCCGGCGGGCAAGTGGTGGGCGGACGACATGGCCACGTCCCAGGAGTGGATCAAGGACGGCGGCGCCGTGCCGGGCGTCCCGATGGCCCCGTACGACTTCGCGCTGATGCATGTGAAGGCGGAGGAGGGCACCAGCGGCAAGTCGCTGGAGGAGATGGCCGGCGGTGCGTACCAGGTCGACTTCAACGCCCCGGCGATCGGCAAGATCCCGAGCCTGACCGCGCAGGGCTACCCGGCCGAGGCGCCGTTCGACGGCGCGGTGCAGGAGTCGTGCACCGACAAGCCGACCCGTCTGTCGCTGGACGCCAAGAAGCCGACCATGTACCGCATCGGCTGCACCATGACCGGCGGTTCCTCCGGCGGTCCGTGGTTCGTCAAGGGCCCGGACGGCAAGC
Source organism: Streptomyces sp. YGL11-2 (assembly GCF_050054615.1). Classification (NCBI taxonomy): domain Bacteria; kingdom Bacillati; phylum Actinomycetota; class Actinomycetes; order Kitasatosporales; family Streptomycetaceae; genus Streptomyces; species Streptomyces sp. YGL11-2. The sequence goes on along the minus strand of NZ_JBNHIN010000031.1, from coordinate 29,565 downwards.
CGGTGCTGGTCTCCAACATGTCGATGGGGCCGCGCCCGGCCCGTTGGTCGGCGGGTCCGCACCTGGGCCCCGAGGCCAAGTCGCTCTTCGACGCGATGAGCAAGAAGTGGGCGAGCCAGAGCTAGGGATGTGAGAGGGGCGGTGCCGGTGTCCGGCGCCGCCCACCGCGCACCGCCCACGGCAGGCATGACGAAGGCCCGCCCCCGGGGAACCGGGGGCGGGCCTTCACCGTACGGACGTCGTACGCGGCGCCGCGCGGGCCGCTAGGCGGCCGGGACGAACGGGCGGAACTCGGCGGCCAGTTCCTCGTGCACCCGCGCCTTGAGGACCGTGCCGTCGGCGGTGTGCTCCTCGGAGATGACCTCGCCCTCGGCGTGCGCCCGCGAGACCAGGGCACCCTGGGTGTAGGGCACCAGCACCTCGATCTCGACCTGGGGGCGCGGGAGTTCCTCGTCGAGGAGGGTCAGCAGCTCCGTCAAGCCCTGGCCCGTACGGGCCGAGACCACGATGGCGCGCTTCTCCTGGCGCAGCAGCCGCTGGAGCACCAGCGGATCGGCCGCGTCGGCCTTGTTGACGACCACGATCTCGGGCACGTTCGTCGCGCCCACGTCGCGGATCACTTCGCGCACCGCCGCCAGCTGCTCCTCGGGCACCGGATGGGAACCGTCGACCACATGGAGGATCAGGTCGGAGTCGCCGACCTCCTCCATCGTGGACCGGAACGCCTCGACGAGGTGGTGCGGCAGATGCCGGACGAAGCCGACGGTGTCGGCGAGGGTGTACAGCCGCCCGCTGGGGGTCTCGGCCCGCCGGACGGTCGGGTCCAGGGTGGCGAACAGGGCGTTCTCCACCAGGACTCCGGCACCGGTGAGGCGGTTGAGCAGCGAGGACTTGCCGGCGTTGGTGTAGCCGGCGATGGCGACCGAGGGGACCTTGTTGCGCCGGCGCTCCTGGCGCTTGATGTCGCGGCCGGTCTTCATCTCCGCGATCTCCCGGCGCATCTTCGCCATCTTCTCGCGGATCCGCCGCCGGTCCGTCTCGATCTTGGTCTCACCGGGACCGCGGGTGGCCATACCGCCGCCCGCCGAACCGGAGCCACCGCCACCCATCTGCCGGGACAGCGACTGACCCCAGCCGCGGAGCCTGGGGAGCATGTACTGCATCTGCGCCAGCGAGACCTGCGCCTTGCCCTCCCGGGACTTGGCGTGCTGCGCGAAGATGTCGAGGATCAGGGCGGTCCGGTCGACCACCTTGACCTTGACGACGTCCTCCAGGTGGATCAGCTGGCCCGGGGAGAGCTCACCGTCGCACACCACGGTGTCCGCCCCGGATTCGAGCACGATGTCGCGCAGCTCCAGCGCCTTGCCGGAACCGATGTACGTGGCCGGGTCCGGCTTGTCGCGACGCTGGGTCACGCCGTCGAGCACCAGGGCGCCGGCGGTCTCGGCCAGCGCGGCGAGCTCCGCGAGGGAGTTCTCCGCGTCCTGCACCGTCCCGGACGTCCAGACGCCGACGAGCACCACGCGCTCCAGGCGCAGCTGGCGGTACTCGACCTCGGTGACGTCTTCGAGCTCGGTGGACAGGCCGGCCACGCGGCGCAGCGCCGCGCGCTCGGAGCGGTCGTACTGATCGCCGTCGCGCTCCCCGTCGATCTCGTGGCTCCAGGCGACGTCCTCTTCCATCAGGGCGTCGGCCCGAAGGCTCTCGGGGAGGCGCTGCCGGTCCTGCGGAAGGGAAGAAGAGGAGGTCATTTGATCCTTTGCGTCGTTGGGAAGCCCTCGGGGGACCGGCCGGTCCCCCTGGGACTATCGCTGGTGACAACGTCCGGGCCGCCCCGGAGATTCCCGGGCGCCCGTCCGCGTCGACCCGTTGATGGTCGCACGGCCGCGGAGGGGCGTCACGCGGGTTTTCCGGTGGTTTCCCGCTGCGGGGCCGCGTGCCGTCCGGGCAGCGGCCACCCGGGATGCAGGGCGGTCCGGCCCGACACCCCGGGCTGCGCGCCCGGCACCCGCGCCTTCCGGCCGCCGGCGCTCCCGGCCGCCCGGGGCTTCCAGTCGGGGTGGCCGGGCATCGGCGGGGTCTTGGTGCCGTACAGCCAGTCCCAGAAGAAGCCGGAGAGGTTGTGCCCGTAGATCTGCGAGGCCAGGTTGATGAAGTCGGCGGTGCCGGCCACCCCGTCGCGGTGCTTCTGCACCCAGGCCCGTTCGAGGCGGTCGAAGCCCTCCGTGCCCAGCTTGTGACGCAGCGCGTACAGGACCAGGGCGCTGCCGTCGTAGATCACCGGCCGGAAGATGCTGATCTTCTGGCCGTGGTCGGGGAGCTTGGGCAGGGCGGGCGGGCCGCCTTCGGCGCGCCAGCCGTCCGAACTCTCGTACGCGTGGCGCATCCGTGTCTCCATGGAGGCGCGGCTGTCGCCCTTCTCCTGGGCGTAGAGCATCTCGTACCAGGTGGCGTGCGCCTCGTTGAGCCAGACGTCGGACCACCGGCGGGGGCTGACGCTGTCGCCGAACCACTGGTGGGACAGCTCGTGCACCATCACCGACTCGACGTACCAGTCGGGCAGCTGCACCATGGTGAACAGGCGCTTCTCGAAGAGCGAGAGGGTCTGGGTCTCCAACTCGAAACCGGTGCTGGCGTCCGCCGTCAGCACCCCGTAGGTCTCGAACGGGAAGCGTCCGACCTTGTTCTCCATCCAGGCCACCTGGCCCGGCGTCTTGGCGAGCCAGCGCGCCAGGAGGGGCCGGTCGACGGCTGGGACCACATCGCGGATCGGCAGCCCGTGCGGCCCGTGCTGCGTCAGTACGGCGGACCGCCCGATGGAGATCTGCGCCAGCTCGGTGGCCATGGGGTGGGAGGTGCGGTAGGTCCAGGTGCGGCGCGGCCCGCGGGTGGCCTGCCCCACGGGCAGCCCGTTGGCGACCACCACCAGCCCCTGGGGCGCGGTGATGTGGAAGGTGAAGTACGCCTTGTCGGAGGGGTGGTCGTTGCAGGGGAAGACCCGGTGCGCGGCGTCGGCCTGATTGGCCATCGCCAGCCCGTCCTTGGTACGGATCCAGCCGCCGTCGCCCGCGCCGACCGGATTGCTGGTGTGGTGGACGACGATGCGCAGCTTCTGCCCCGGGGAGATGTGGGCGGCCGGGGTGAGCACCAGGTGCTCGCCTTCCTGCTGGTACCTGGCGGGCGCCCCGTCGATCTCCGCGGAGCGGACGGCGCCGCGCGCGAAGTCGAGGCTGAGCCGGTCCAGGTTGCCGGTGGAGCGGGCGTTGATCACGGTGACCGCTTCCAGCGGCCGGTCGCTGCGGCCGGAGTAGTTCATCGACACGTCGTAGGACGTGACGTGGTAGCCGGTGTTGCCGAGCGTCGGGAAGAGACGGTCGCCGAGGCCCAGTGGCACGACCGGCGGCTCGGCCGCGGCGAGCGTGGCGGCGATCGCGAGGCCGAGGGCCGCGGCCCGGCGCGGGATCCGGCCGGGTACGGCGTGGAAGCGGCGCCGTGCGGGCGCGGAGTGGTCGGTAGCGGGGCGGGCGGCGGGCCCGTCGGACCCGCCGGACGGGCGGCGCAAGGGAAGGGACATGGGTTACCGCTATCAGCGCGGCCCGCTCCCCCGTGGACGGCGCGGCAGGACGGCACCCGAACGAGCGGCCCAAAGGCGTCCGGCTTGCGCCGGTCTGCCGGATCTGCCCCTCGGCCCGTCAGGGCCGCATCGCGGCGGCGGGGCGGGGCCGGCCGGCCCGCAACACGTCGAACACGCCGGGCACTTGGCGCATCGCCCGCATCAGGGAGGGCAGCCCGGCGGCGTTGGGCAGGTGGAGCGTGTACGTGTGCCGCACCAGCTGTTCGTGCGGGGGCTCGACGGCGGCCGACACCACGGCGGCGCCCTGGGCGGCGATCGCCTCGGTGAGGTCGGCCAGCAGGTGCGGCCGGCTGAACGCCTCCGCCAGGAGGGTCACCCGGCAGCCGTGGCCGCCCTTCCCGGCGCCCCGCCAGCGCACCCCGACCGGCTGCCGGCCCATCGCCGCCATCCGCGCCACGGCGGGACACAGCGCGCGGTGGACGGTGACCGTGCCGCCGCGGACCGCGAATCCGGTGACGGTGTCCGGTGGCACCGGGGTGCAGCAGCCGGCCAGCCGGACCGCGGCCCCGGGCAGGTCCACCACCGCGAGCCCGGAGGCGGCGGCCTGCCGGTCCGGTCCGGTGGGGCGGTGCCCGGGGGCCCTGCGGCGTTCGCCACCCTGACCGGCGGGGGCGGCGGGCGGCTCGCCGCCGCCCGGGGGGCGGGCCAGCCAGCGGGCGATGGCAAGCCGGGCGGCGGGCGTCCGGGCATGGTCGAGCCACTCGGGCGAGGGGCCGGCGGCCGAGTCCGGGGCCATCAGCAGGTGCAGGCTGTCGCCGTCGTGCAGGACGGTGCCGAGCGTGGCGAGCCGGCCGTTGACCCGGGCGCCGATGCAGCAGTGCGCCGCCTCGCCGTGCCGGGCGTACGCCCCGTCCACGCAGCTCGCGCCGGCCGGCAGGCCGATGGCGCCGCCGGCGGGGCCCGCGGAACCGTCCGGCGCCCCGTCCGCGGGCGCGCCGGTGCAGAAGACGGTGATCTCCCGGTCCTGGGCGAGGTCGTCGCGCAGCGAGGTCCAGAAGGTGTCCGGGTCAGGGGTGGTGCGCTGCCACTCCAGCAGCCGGTCGAGCCATCCGGGGCGGGTGGGGTCGGCCCGCTCGCCCTCGGGGGCGTCCGCGCCGTCCGTGGGCGCGTACGGATTGCCCAGCGCGATCACCCCGGCCTCCGCCACCCGGTGCATCTGGTGCGTGCGGATCAGGGTCTCGGCGATCTCGCCGGCCTCGCCGCTCACGGCGGTGTGCAGCGACTGGTAGAGGTTGAACTTGGGTGCGGCGATGAAGTCCTTGAACTCGGAGACGACCGGCGTGAAGCAGGTGTGCAACTCACCGAGGACGGCGTAGCAGTCGGCGTCCTCCGCCACCAGCACCAGCAGCCGTCCCAGATCCGCGCCGGTCAGCTGCCCGCGCGCCAGCAGGACGCGGTGCACGGAGACGAAGTGCCGTGGCCGGACCAGGACTTCGGCCTCGATCCCGGCGTCGGCCAGGATCGTACGGGTCCGCCCGGCGATCGCGGCGAGCGGATCGGGCCGCCCGGCGTACGACCGGACCAGCTGCCGGGTCGTGGCGTACTCCTCCGGGTGCAGGATCGCGAAGACCAGGTCCTCCAGCTCGGTCTTCAGCGCCTGGACGCCGAGGCGTTCGGCGAGCGGGATCAGGACGTCACGGGTCACCTTGGCGATCCGGGCCTGTTTCTCGGGCCGCATCACGCCGAGCGTGCGCATGTTGTGCAGCCGGTCGGCGAGCTTGATGGACATCACCCGCACGTCGTTGCCGGTCGCCACCAGCATCTTGCGGAAGGTCTCCGGCTCGGCCGCGGCGCCGTAGTCGACCTTCTCCAGCTTGGTGACGCCGTCGACCAGATAGCAGACCTCCGCGCCGAACTCCGTCCGTACCTGATCGAGCGTCACTTCCGTGTCCTCGACGGTGTCGTGGAGCAGGGAGGCGGTCAACGCGGTGGTCTCCGCGCCCAGTTCGGCGAGGATCAGGGTCACCGCGAGGGGGTGGGTGATGTACGGCTCGCCGCTCTTGCGCAGCTGCCCGCGGTGCGAGGACTCGGCGAGCTGGTACGCCTTGCTGAGGATGTCCAGGTCGGCGTCGGGGTGGTGACGGCGGTGCACCTTGGCGACGTGCTCCAGGGCGTCCGGGAGGCCGTCGCGGGCGGTCGGGCCGAGCAGCGCGGCGCGCCCGATACGGCGCAGCCCCCGCAGCGCCGGCCGGGGGCGTCCGCGCTTGCGGCCCGCTGCTTCAGGGTTACCAGGGTTCGTGGCCTCTGCGCTCATGGGCACCTCCGGCAGCGTCGACCGGCGGTGGGACGCCGTCAGTTCTGGCGCCTGGGCCGGTGCTTGATGCTACCGAGCCCATCACGCAGCGCTGTCCGGCTCTCGCTCAGCGTGAACCGGATCACCCATTCGAGCGAATTTCCCGGTCAGAACCGTTTCTGCTCTGAAAAGGCGAATCACGAAGCGGGATACGGAACATGTGGGCCAGATGGCGGAGGGCCCCGACGGCCGGGCGTGGCGCGTCCGCCGCGACGTACTACCGGCCGCCGACCGGCGAGCGGCACTCCGTACGGAGCGGGACCCCATACGGGGCAAGTACCGCCCGTCGGACGGAAAGCGGGTCGTTCCCCGCCCTCAGGCGGCGAGCGCGCCGGTCAGCCACTCCGGCTCGAAGCTGCCCTCGGCGACGATCACGGCTGGGCCGGTCATCTCGACCGTGCCGTCCGGCAGCTCGGTGATCGTCAGGCTGCCGCCGAGCACATCGACGGTGTACGTGACGGGCGTGCCGGTCTCGGCCGGGTCCACGCCGTCGCGGCGGGCGGTGGCCACCGCCACCGCGCAGGCGCCGGTGCCGCACGAGCGGGTCTCGCCGGAGCCGCGCTCGTGCACCCGCATCGCCACATGGCGCGGGCCGCGGTCGACGACGAACTCGATGTTCACACCGTCCGGATACACCGCTGCCGGGCTGAACGGCGGCGTGGTGTACAGGTCACCGGCGTGCGCCAGGTCCTCGACGAACGCGACGGCGTGCGGATTGCCCATGCTGACGTTGCGGGCCGGCCAGCTTCGCCCGCCGAGCGTGACCACCACGCCCGCCTCGGGCAGCTCGGCCCGGCCCATCGCGACGGTGACGTCGCCGGACTTGGCCAGATGGACCCGGCGCACCCCGGCGCGCGTCGCGATCGCGAGGTCGCCGGCCTCGACCAGCCCCGCGTGCAGCAGGTACCGGGCGAAGACCCGGACGCCGTTGCCGCACATCTCCGCGATCGAACCGTCGCCGTTGCGGTAGTCCATGAACCACTCGGCCTCGCCGGCCTGCGCCCGCGCCTCCGGGTGGACGGCGGACCGTACGACGCGCAGCAGCCCGTCGCCGCCGACACCGGCCCGCCGGTCGCAGATCCGGGCGACGGCCGCCGCGGACAGATCGAGCCGACCGTCCGGATCCGGGACGATCACGAAGTCGTTCTCGGTGCCGTGGCCCTTGAGGAAGGCGATGCGCTGCGTGCTGGTCACCCTTGAATCCTACGGGTCGCGAACCGGCCCGGCGCCACGGGGCCGAGACCGCCCACGGGACAGACCGGGGGCCGAGCCGTGGGGGGTG
>NZ_JBNHIN010000031.1:0-22241 GCF_050054615.1 Streptomyces sp. YGL11-2 | reverse complement strand
CCCCCCCCCCCCCCAGGCCCGTCCCCTACTTGCGCGTTCCGCTACTTGCGCGTTCCGCGCCTCGCGCTTCGCGCACTACACCCGCCCACCCCCCGAAGGGGGGTGGGCGGCGGGGAAAAACAAAGGCCAGAGCCGCGGGTGGGTGGCGGGGAAGGAAGACGGACGGACTGGCGGAAAGACAGGCAGAGGAGCGGGAAGACAGCAAGACAGGCAGAGGGGCGGGAAGACAGCCGCACTGCCCGGAAGACAGCCGGACGCCCGGGACGGGAGGGACGACGGACGAGCCGGTCCGGAGACAGCCGGAGGGCGGAGTTCAGCGCAGCCGGGCCACGCGCCAGATGGCCAGGGCGGCGAGGACGGCGACCACCGCGGCGTAGAGGAGGACCACGCGCCAGCTGGCGCGGCGGCCGGAGCCGCGGGCCGGGAGGCCGGGCCAGGTGTAGCCGACGCGGCGGGCGGCCATCATGCCCCAGCCGGCGGCGCAGCAGCAGAGCAGCAGGCCGAGCATGGCGATCACCGCGCCGCCGTCGCCGCCGAACTCGAAGGCGAGCGGGAAGGCGAACATCAGCGACCCGACGGCGGCGAGGCCGACGATCGGGGCGAGCTGCCACAGCCGCAGTCGGCGGGGCGGGCGCAGGTCGCGGAAGGACTCGCCGCCCTCGGGAGGTGCGTCGTGGTCGGCGTCGGGGCCGTCCGAGGCGTCCAGGGTGGCCGTCGGGCCGTCATGGGGCCCGGGGATGATGTCGTGCGTCTCCGGGCCGTCGTGGCGCGGCGGTGCCGCCTCGGTGCCGTTACGGTCCGGCTGCTGGGCTCTGTTGCGAGGGCCGGCCTCCATTGCCACGCGCCCTCCCCACTACAGATTGCACGCCTCGATCGAAGGTTGATGATGACACGCCCTCAGGGGGCCGGATAACGGCCGGAGCGTCCCGATGCCATGACGTGATCAGGCTGTGACCGGTCGTTCGAGCAACGCCAGCGCGAGCCCGGGGAGGTCGGCCCGGCGGTCGGCGGCCCCACTGAGCCAGTGGACCCGGGGGTCCCGGCGGAACCACGAGTCCTGACGGCGCGCGAATCGCTTGGTGGCGCGCACCGTCTCGTCCCGCGCCTCCTGCTCGGTGCACTCCCCCGCCAGCTGGGCGAGCACCTGCTGGTAGCCGAGCGCTCGGGAGGCCGTCAGGCCCTCGCGCAGCCCCGCGGCCTCCAGGCGGCGCACCTCGTCGACCAGGCCCGCCTCCCACATGCGGTCCACCCGGCGCGCGATCCGCTCGTCGAGTTCGGGGCGCTCGACGTCGACGCCGATCTGCACGGTGTCGTAGACGGATTCGTGGCCGGGGAGGTTGGCGGTGAAGGGGCGGCCGGTGATCTCGATGACCTCCAGGGCGCGCACGATGCGGCGGCCGTTGCCGGGCAGGATCGCGTGGGCGGCTTCGGGGTCGGCGGCGGCCAGCCGGGTGTGCAGGGCGCCGCTGCCCAGTTCGGCCAGTTCGGCCTCCAGGCGGGCGCGGACGGCGGGGTCGGTGCCGGGGAATTCCAGGGCGTCGAGGGCTCCGCGTACGTACAGGCCCGAGCCGCCCACGAGAATCGGGGTGCGGCCCTCGGCGAGCAGCCGGTCGATCTCGGCGCGGGCCAGCCGTTGGTACTCGGCGACGTTGGCCGCGCGGGTGACGTCCCAGATGTCGAGGAGGTGGTGCGGGACGCCCTGCCGCTCCTCCGGTGTCAGCTTGGCGGTGCCGATGTCCATGCCGCGGTAGAGCTGCATCGAGTCGGCGTTGATCACCTCGCCGCCCAGGTGCCGGGCGAGCGCGACGCCCAGATCGGACTTTCCGGCCGCGGTGGGGCCGACGACGGCGACGACTCGGGGAGTGGGGACGACGGTGTTCACCCCGTCAGTCTCGCAAACCTCACGCCCCCATCTCGAACGAGCGACGTGACGGGGCACCGACGGCGTCGTTGCCTGTTGCGAGATCCCGAACGCCGGTGCGCTGCCGGCGCCCGTCGGGCGGCGCAAGAGGACGCTCCGGGCGACGAAGGGATTTCGCCCACATGAGGAGCGTAGGAGCAGTTATGGGCGTGTTTTCGCGGTTCCGTCGGCGTAAGGCCGAGGCGGCGATGGAGGAGAGTGCCGCAGCGGCGGTGACGGCGGAGTCGGAGCCGCAGCCGGAGTCGGAGGCGCAGCCGGGGACCGAGGCGCAGCCGGAGGACGGCGCGCAGGCGGACGCGGCGCAGGCCGAGGCCGGTACGGACGCCACGGCGGCGGAACCGGAGGACGCCGAGCAGACCGCGGCCGAGGCGCCGCAGGCGGTTCCGGAGGAGTCCGGCGACGCGGACGGCGACGCTGCGGCCGAGGAGCCGGCCGAGGCGGCCGAGGGCGCCGGGATTCCGCGGCAGCAGTCCGCGGGAGCGGCGGCGGACAGTGAGGGCGCGCGCAAGTAGGCGCACGCCTGCCGGATGCCGGTCGCAACGGCCGCGGGGCGAGCAAGCCGCCTCGCGGCCGTTGCGCTGCGTCGGTGCCCTGGCGGGGTGCGGACGCGTACGGGGGTTGCCGTGCCGCTGGTTACGTCCAGGCCGCCGCGACGTAGCCGACGCCGTACGGGGCCTCCTCGCGCAGCAGCCGGCCGCCCAGGCCGGCGCCCTCGGCGGCGCCCGCCAGGACCTGCCAGCAGGACCGCCCGGACACCAGGAGGTCCGCGGCAAGGTCTTCGTCGAGGGCTCTCAGGGCGGCGATATCGGCTGATCCGAGGGCGCGGGCCGTCGCGGCGTCGAAGTCCGCGGCCCGTTCGTCGAAGTAGCCGGGCGCCTTGAGCGACCGGCGGGCGCTGCCGTCGCCCATCACGAGCAGCGCCAACCGGGGCGCGGACGCGGCGAGTTCGCGGCCCAGCGCCCGGCAGCGGTCGCCGGCGAGCGACTCCGTCACGCCCAGCCCCTCGACGGGCGCGTCGGCCCAGTCCGTACGGGACAGCAGCCAGGCGCCGATGGACAGCGACGGCGGCAGGTCCCGTTCGGGCGCCGGTCCGGCGGCGCCGAGCCGTACGTGCAGGTCCACCCCGAAGCCGCGGAAGGAGCCGGTGGCGCCTTGCGGGTGCGTGCCCCGGCCCGCCTCGTCGGTGGGGCCGAGGACGACCAGACGGTCCGGGCGGGCCGCGGCGAGCACGCCGACCGCGTCCAGGCACGCGGCACGCAACCCAGCCAGCTCAGGGGCGGCGCCGGCGGCGACCTCCGGTACGAGCAGCGGCGGGCAGGGGCACAGGGCGGCGGCAACGAGCATGCCACGCAGCGTAACGCCCGGGGCCCGGGCCGTCCGCGCGGGTCAGTCGCAGCCGCAGCCGGCCGCGGGCGCCGGGCTCGGAGCCGGGGCCCCGATGGTGGGTAGGCCGAGGAGGACGCCCTTGGGCTTCTCCGCGGGGGCGGCGTTCCGCTTCTCCCAGGCGTCGCCGGCGCGGGTGCGCCGGATGCTCAGGGCCGGGCCCTCGGCCAGGAGGTGGTGCGGCGCGGCATAGGTCACCTCGACGGTGACCATGTCACCGGGTCGCGGAGCGGGCCCGGTGACGTTGGACGCAGTGCCGGGTCGCGGAGCGGGCCCGGTGACGTCGGACGTCTCGATGCCTCGGGCGCGGTGGTCGTCGGCGTCCTGCAGGGTCGGGTTGAAGTGGACGAGGCGGTTGTCGGGCGCGCGGCCGGAGAGCCGGTGGGTGGCGCCGTCCTTGCGGCCCTCGCCCTCGGCGACCATGACCTCAAGGGTGCGGCCGACCTGCTTCTTGTTCTCCTCCCAGGAGATCTCCTCCTGGAGGGCGACCAGGCGCTCGTAGCGCTCCTGGACGACGGCCTTGGGGATCTGGCCCTCCATGTCGGCCGCGGGGGTGCCGGGGCGCTTGGAGTACTGGAAGGTGAACGCCTGCGCGAAGCGGGACTCGCGCACGGTGTGCAGGGTCTGCTCGAAGTCCTCCTCGGTCTCCCCGGGGAAGCCGACGATGATGTCGGTGGAGATGGCCGCGTCCGGCATCGCGGCGCGGACCTTCTCGATGATGCCGAGGAACCGCTCCTGGCGGTACGAGCGGCGCATCGCCTTGAGGACCCGGTCGGAGCCGGACTGCAGCGGCATGTGGAGCTGCGGCATCACGTTGGGCGTCTCGGCCATGGCCGCGATCACGTCGTCGGTGAAGTCGCGCGGGTGCGGGGAGGTGAAGCGGACCCGCTCCAGGCCCTCGATCTTCCCGCAGGCGCGCAGCAGCTTGCTGAAGGCTTCGCGGTCGCCGATGTCCGAGCCGTAGGCGTTGACGTTCTGGCCGAGCAGGGTGATCTCGCTGACGCCCTCGGCGACCAGCGCCTCCACCTCGGCGAGGATGTCACCGGGCCGGCGGTCCTTCTCCTTGCCGCGCAGCGCCGGGACGATGCAGAACGTACAGGTGTTGTTGCAGCCCACGGAGATGGAGACCCAGGCGGCGTACGCGCTCTCGCGGCGGGTCGGCAGGGTCGAGGGGAACGCCTCCAGGGACTCGGCGATCTCCACCTGCGCCTCCTCCTGGACGCGGGCGCGCTCCAGCAGGACGGGCAGCTTGCCGATGTTGTGCGTCCCGAAGACCACGTCGACCCAGGGGGCCTTCCTGACGATGGTGTCGCGGTCCTTCTGGGCCAGGCAGCCACCGACGGCGATCTGCATCCCGGGGCGCGCGGCCTTCTTCGGGGCGAGCTGGCCGAGGTTGCCGTAGAGCCGGTTGTCGGCGTTCTCCCGCACCGCGCAGGTGTTGAAGACCACCACGTCGGCGCCGTCGCCGTCCTTGGGCGCGGGGACGTATCCGGCCTCTTCCAGCAGGCCGGACAGCCGCTCGGAGTCGTGGACGTTCATCTGGCACCCGTAGGTGCGGATCTCGTAGCTTCTGTTGACGTCCACTGCCTGGCTCCGGTCGCTGCTGCTGGTCATTCCTCAAGGGTAGGTGCTGCCGGGGGCGTCTCCGGACGCCGGATCCCGGGCCGCCGCGGAGCTGTCGGCGGGGCGCCGCCGGACCGCGGCGGGGCGGGGGCGGTCAGGCGGTGGTGAAGCGCTCGCCGGGTGCGCCGCGGAGGCGGCCCGGGGGGAGTTTGCGGCCGAACGCGACCAGGAGGAGGTCCTGGGCGGTGCCGTGGAGGGGGGTGCCGGTGCCGAAGGACCAGTCGAGGTCGTCGGCGTGCAGGGCGATGCCGTCGGTGTCGGCGCGGAAGAACTTCAGGGACTTGGGGGTGACGCCGGCCAGCAGGACGCGGAGGCGGTCCTCGGGGACGCGGCGGTCCAGGTCGAGCGGGACGGTGATGTCGAGGCCGTGGACGACGTCGTGCCCCAGCGCCGCCTCGAAGCCGCCGACCGGCGGGGTCCAGGGGTGGTCGGCGTTGTCCCGCAGGGCGGCGGCGAGCTGCGGTGCGGAGAGGGCGGCGGCGTCCTTGCGGGCGCAGCGGTCGGTCATCCGGTGCAGGCTGCCGCGGGCCTTGAGGAGTTCGGCGGCCAGTGCGGGGAGCCGGTAGCGGAAGCCGAGCGACATATGGGCCGCGACGTCGCGGACGCGCCAGCCGGCGCACAGGCTGGGGGCGTCCCACTGCTCGGCCGTCAGGCCGTCCAGCAGGTCGGCCAGCTCGCGCCGTTCGGCGGCGATGGCGGCTCGGATGTCCATGGTCGCTCCCCCGTCTCCGGGCGGCCGTCCCCGGCCCCGCCCGTCAGCTGTTCGGCTTCCAGGATCTTGGTGACGGGTGCCATGAGTCCAAGAGTTTGGTGTTCTGGTAACTAGCATTGCCGGTTATGGAACTGCGCCAGCTCCAGTACTTCGTCGCCGTGGCGGAAGAGGCCAACTTCACCCGGGCCGCGGCCCGTCTGCATCTGGCACAGCCGGGGGTGAGCGCCCAGGTCCGGCAGCTCGAACGGGAGCTGGGGCAGCCGCTGCTGGACCGGTCCGGCCGGTCGGTGACGCTGACGGAGGTGGGCGCGGCCGTGCTCCCGTACGCACGGGCCGTGCTGGCCGCCGTCGCCGGCGTACGGCACACCGTGGACGAGTTCACCGGGCTGCTGCGCGGCCAGGTCGCGCTCGGGATGGTGTCGGGGGCGCACGCCGGCACGGACCGCGACGTGGTATCGCTGCTGGCCGGGTTCCACGACGCGCATCCGCAGGTCGACATCGCGCTGACCGAGGACACCTCGGAGCGGCTGCTCGCCGCGCTCCAGTGCGGGGAGCTCGATGTGGCGCTGCTGGGCGTCGCGGACGCGGTGCCGCCGGCGGGGCTCTCGCTCCAGGTCGTCGTCGACGAGCCGCTGGTGGCGGCGGTCGCTCCGGACGATCCGCTCCTGGCGGCCGCGGAGGGCGGGCGCATCCCGCTGGCGGCGCTGCGCGACCGCCCATTGATCAGCCTGCCGCGCGGGACCGGTGTCCGCGGGGTGCTGGAGCGCGCCTGCACCGATGCCGGGTTCCGGCCGCGGATCGCGTTCGAGGCGGCGGCGCCGCAGCTGCTGACCCGGCTCGCGGCCCGGGGGCTGGGGGTGGCGGTCGTGCCGGCGCCCGATGCGGCGACGGCGGCCGGGGTGCGGACGCTGGAATTCCGTACGCCCTGCCCGCGCGGCCGGGTCGCGCTGACCTGGCGGGCGGACGGGCCGGCGGGGCCGGCGGCCCAGGCGCTGCTGGAGTGCCTGCGGACGGCGATGGGGACGGCCGGGGCGGGACCCGACTCCGGTGCGGGCGCGGGGGCGGACGCCGGGCGGCGTCCGGAGGCCGATACGTGACCTGCCCGCCCCTCCCCATGAGCGGCCCGTCCTGGCAGGATCCCGCCCATGGTCACCGCACTCCCCCGCCCCGCTCGCCGCGCGCTCACCGCGGCGGGCGCGGTGCTGGCCGTGCTCGGGATGGTGCTGTGGTGGCTGCTGCCGCCGGTCGGTGAGCGTGCGCCGAGCGGCCGGGTGACGTTGGCCACCGGTGTGCCGACGGGGGTGTACGCGCGCTACGGCGAGTTGCTGAAGCAGGATCTGGCGCGGGACATGCCGGGGGTGGATCTGCGGCTGACGCGGAGCGAGGGCTCGATCGACAATCTGCGCCAACTGGTCTCCGGGCGCGCGGCGTTCACCATCGCGACGGCGGACGCGGTGGCCGCCTACCAGGTCGGGCACGAGCCGGGCGCGGACCGGCTGCGGGCCTGTGCGCGGCTCTACGACGACTACATGCAGCTGGTGGTGCCGAAGAACTCCCCGGTGCGGTCGGCCAGGGACCTGCGGGGCCTGCGGGTGGGCGTCGGGACGGACGGCTCGGGCGTCCAGCTGATCACCCGGCGGCTGATGGAGGCGGCCGGCCTGGATTTCGACCGGGACATCGTGCCGGTGCGGGTCGGCATCGACCAGGCGCCCGGCCGGCTGGAGCACGGCGACCTGGACGCGTTCTTCTGGTCGGGCGGGCTGCCGACGCAGGCGGTGCAGCGGCTGACGCAGCGGTTCCCGGTGCGGCTGGTGCAGCTCGGGGATCTGAGCGAGGCACTGCACAAGCAGGGTGAGCGCACCCGCTATTACCGGGCGGCGGTGATGCCCGCCGACGCGTATCCGCAGGCGCAGGACGGCGAGGCGGTGAAGACCATCGCGGTCGCGAACCTGCTGGTGACGACGGACCGGGAGGATGCCGCGCTGACGTTCGGCATCACCCGGACCGTCATCAACAGCCGGGACGCGATCGGGCACGAGGTGCACGCGGCGCAGAACGTGGACCTGCGGACGGCGGTGTTCACCGATCCGCTGCCGCTGCACAAGGGGGCCCGGGAGTACTACGTGTCGGTCAAGCAGTGATCGGTCAAGCAGTGACCGGCCTGCGTCCCGACGGCCGGCCACGGCGCGGACGCCGGCGCCGACCACCGCCGCCACTGCCGCTCCCGCCGCCGGGCGCGCCCGCCCCGGCCGTCCGCCCGGGCGCCGGTGCGGCGATCACGACGGGCTCGCCGCTGGGCGTACGGGCGCCGGTGACGCGCACCAGCTCGGCGTCGCCGGGGCGGACCCGGGCGGTGCCTGGGGTGATCTTCGCCTGGCGCATCAGCCGGGTCATCTCCCGGCGCTGGCCGGGCGTGACGAGGGTGACGACGGTGCCGGACTCGCCGGCCCGCGCGGTACGGCCGCCGCGGTGGAGGTAGTCCTTGGCCTCGGTCGGCGGGTCGACGTTGACGACGAGGTCGAGGCCGTCGATGTGAATGCCGCGCGCCGCGACGTTGGTGGCGACCAGCGCCGTGGCACGGCCGGTGCGGAAGTGCTCCAGGGTGCGGGTGCGCTGCGGCTGGGTCTTGCCGCCGTGCAGCGCCGCGGCGTGGACGCCCTGGGCGAGCAGGTGCTTGGTGAGGCGGTCGGCGCCGCGCTTGGTGTCCACGAACATGATCACCCGACCGTCGCGGGCGGCGATCTCGGTGGCGGTGGCGCGCTTGTCGGCGTCGTCCACGTACAGGACGTGGTGCTCCATGGTGGTCACGGTCGCGGCCGAGGGGTCCACGGAGTGGGTGACCGGGTCGGTCAGGAAGCGGCGGACCAGCTTGTCGACATTGCGGTCGAGGGTGGCGGAGAACAGCATCCGCTGGCCGTCGGGGGCGGTCTTCTCCATCAGGCGGGTGACCTGCGGCAGGAAGCCCATGTCGGTCATCTGGTCGGCCTCGTCGAGGACGGTGACGGCGACCCGGTCGAGCGTGCAGGCGCGCCGGTCCAGCAGGTCGGCGAGCCGGCCCGGGGTGGCGACCAGTACTTCGGCGCCCTTGCGCAGGGCCTCGGTCTGCCGGTTGATCGAGGTGCCGCCGACGACGGTGGCGCAGCGCAGCCGCAGGGCCGCGGCGTACGGGGCGAGCGCGTCGGTGACCTGGCCGGCCAGTTCGCGGGTGGGGACCAGCACCAGTGCCAGGGGGCGCTTGCTCTCGGCGCGCTTGCCCGCCGTACGGCTGAGCAGGGCGAGGCCGAAGGCGAGGGTCTTGCCGGAGCCGGTGCGGCCGCGGCCGAGGACGTCGCGGCCGGCGAGGGTGGCCGGGAGGGTGGCCGCCTGGATGGGGAACGGGGTGGTGACGCCCTGCGCGCGCAGTGCGGTGCGGAGCGCCTCGGCCAGCGGCAGCTCGTCGAAGGAGCCGGCGGGCGGAGGGGTGGACGCCCGGGCGGGCGTTCCGCGGTCGGCGCTCGGTCGCGGTGCGGTCGCTGGTGTCACGAAAGGCCCTTCAGGGGGAGGGAGAGAGGTGACCGCGGGAGGGGTGCCGCCCCGCGGGAAACGGGACGGGGCCCGCACCGGCGCGGCCGGTGCGGGCCCTGTCCACGGGACGCGGGGGCGTCAGGCGGCGGCGATGTTCTCCGCCTGCGGGCCCTTGGGGCCCTGGGTCACGTCGAAGGTGACCTTCTGGCCCTCAAGGAGCTCACGGAAGCCCTGGGACTGGATGTTCGAGTAGTGGGCGAAGACGTCGGGGCCGCCGCCGTCCTGCTCGATGAAGCCGAAGCCCTTTTCCGAGTTGAACCACTTGACGGTGCCGGAAGCCATGTTTTTCTCCTTCATGGGGCAAGCCGGAGACCGCACCGCGCGGCCTCCTTGTCGCCGAGATGATCGCCCCACACCGGAACAGGTCCGGAAAACAAGGAACGCCCGGGGCTTCCAGCCTCCGGGCGCGCACAAAGTTCATGGGTACCACAACTGCAACGCCGTTTACGATAGCACAGGCGTACGGCGGCGCCGCGCGCGGTCAGGGGGCGCTGCGCGGCACGCTCACGGTGACCTCCAGGCCGTGCGGAGGGTGCGGCGCGTAGGCGATGGTGGCGCCGCCGGCGGCGAGCAGTGCGCGGGCGATCGACAGGCCGAGGCCGGAGCCGGAGACGTTCTGGTGGCGGCCGCTGCGCCAGAACCGGTCGCCGATCCGGGCGAGTTCGTCCTCGGCGAGGCCGGGGCCGCGGTCGGCGACGGTGATCCGCACGTACGCGCCGTCGGCGGCGACGGCCACCGTGACCGGCTCACCGGCCGGGGTGAACTTCAGGGCGTTGTCGACGACCGCGTCCAGCGCGCTGGAGAGGGCGACCGGGTCGGCCCAGCCGGTGACCGCGGGGTGGCCCTCGTAGGCCAGCCGGACGCCCTTGTCGTCGGCCAACGGGCGCCAGGAGTCGACGCGTTCGGCGGTCAGCGCCGCGACGTCGGTGAGCTGGAGGTCGGCGGCGGTGTGCTCGGCGAGCGCGAGGCCGAGGAGATCGTCCAGGACCCGGGCGAGCCGCTTGCCCTCGGTGCGGACCGAGGCGATCTCCTCGTTGCCGTCGGGGAGTTCGAGGGCCAGCAGCTCGATGCGCAGCAGCAGCGCGGCGAGCGGGTTGCGCAGCTGGTGGGAGGCGTCGGCGACGAAGGCGCGCTGCTGTTCCAGGACCTCCTCGACGTGGTCGGCCATCTCGTTGAACGAGCGGGCCAGCCGGCGCAGTTCGGGCGGTCCGGCGGTGGCGGCGACCCGGGCGTTCATCCGGCCGGTGGCGATGTCGTGGCTGGCGGTGTCCAGGACGCGGACCGGCCGCAGCACCCAGCCGGTGAGCCGGAAGGCCGCGCCGATCGCGACGAGCAGCGCCGCCGCCTCCCCGGCCGCGATCAGCAGCCAGCCGTGCAGGATGCGCGCGCGCATCTGCCCCGTGGGCGAGTCGGTGACGACGACGGCGACCACGTCGCCGTCGCGGATGACCGGCGAGGCGACCGGGATCCGGCCGGTGTCGTCCCAGGGCCAGACCTGGTGCGGGTCGTGGCTGCGGCGGCCGGCCAGCGCCTCGCTGAACGCCTGGGCGCCCTCGCCGTCCGTGGGCACCGGCAGGTCCTCGGGGGCCGCGGCCATGGGGGTGTGGTCGCGGTAGAAGACGCCGGCCCGTATCCCGTAGAGGCCGTAGTAGCGGGTGAGTTCGGCCCGGAGGGTGGCCAGCCGCTCGTCCTCCTCGGGGGTCTTGGCGCGGGACGCAGCGCTGGGGCGGGCGGTGACGAACTGGGCGAGGGAGGCGAACCGGGCGGCGTCGTCGATCCGGTCGACGACTACCTTCTGCTGCTCCACCCCGGCGGTGATCACGCCCAGCGGGATGCCGAGCGCCAGCAGCACGGCGGCCATGAGGACGATGAGGAGCGGGAGGAGTCGGGTGCGCACGGGGACCAGCGGCCGTCAGGAGGCCGGCGGCCGGGTGCCCGGGGCGGCACCGGCGGCCGGGACGACGAGGCGGTAGCCGACGCCGCGGACCGTCTCGATCAGCGCCGGCATCCGCAGTTTGGCGCGGAGCGAGGCGATGTGCACCTCCAGGGTCCGGCCGGTGCCCTCCCAACTCGTCCGCCACACCTCGCTGATGATCTGCTCCCGGCGGAAGACCACCCCGGGGCGCTGGGCGAGCAGGGCGAGCAGGTCGAACTCCTTGCGGGTGAGCGGGACCACCGCGCCGGCCACGGACACCTGGCGGGTGGGGAGTTCGACGGTGACCAGGCCGAGCCGCAGCGGCTCCACCGCGGCGGCCTCCTCGGCGGACTCGCCGCCCGCGGCCGGGGTGGTGCGCCGGCTCACCGCGTGGATACGGGCCAGCAGTTCGCCGGTGTCGTAGGGCTTGACGACATAGTCGTCGGCGCCGAGGTTCAGGCCGTGTATACGGGAGCGCACGTCGGAGCGCGCGGTGACCATGATGACCGGGGTCGTGCAGGTCCTGCGGATCCGGCCGCACACCTCGAAGCCGTCCTGGTCGGGCAGCCCCAGGTCGAGCAGCACCACCGCGAACGGCTCGGCGTCGTCGGGCAGCAGGGCCTGGAGTGCCTCCTCGCCGCTGCGGGCGTGCACGACGGACAGGCCGTGCCGGGCCAGCACCGCGGACAGGGCGGCGGCGACATGGTCGTCGTCCTCGACGAGCAGCAGTCTCATCCGGCCCCCTCCTTCGGTGTGTGCGTACGGGCCACAGGGCATCTACGGGGATAGCCGCCCCACCCGTCAAGAGGACGCCACCTCCGGGCCGCCATCCGTTACCCAGCCGGTACGCCGCCGGTGCCTACGGTGAGTGACCCCACCTCCGGCGGCACGGCGTCGCCTTCACCGGGTGTGTCCGGTTGCAGCCGGATCGTTATGCTCAATTCTCCCTCAGATGTAATGACGCTGGTCGCGGGGCGTCATTAGGGTCCTCCCAACCGAGGAGGACGGAGCTGTACGCCGATGAGCGAAGTATCGGTGACCGAGAACGCCGAGGGTCCCGCGCCCGCGGGGGACCCGTTGGTCGTGCTGGACAACGTGAACAAGCACTTCGGCGCGCTGCACGTGCTCCAGGACATCGACCTGACGATCCGGCGCGGCGAGGTGGTCGTGGTGATCGGGCCCTCGGGGTCCGGCAAGTCCACGCTGTGCCGCACGATCAACCGCCTGGAGACCATAGACAGCGGCAGCATCACCATCGACGGTAGGCCGCTGCCGCAGGAGGGCCGCGAACTGGCCCGGCTGCGCGCCGACGTGGGCATGGTCTTCCAGTCCTTCAACCTCTTCGCGCACAAGACGGTGCTGGAGAACGTGATGCTGGGCCAGACCAAGGTCCGCAGAACGGAGAAGGCCGCGGCGGAGGAGAAGGCCCGTACGCTGCTCGACCGGGTCGGCGTCGGCGCCCAGGCGGACAAGTACCCCGCACAGCTTTCCGGTGGCCAGCAGCAGCGCGTGGCGATCGCCCGCGCCCTGGCGATGGACCCGAAGGTGATGCTCTTCGACGAGCCGACCTCGGCCCTGGACCCGGAGATGATCAACGAGGTGCTGGAGGTCATGCAGCAGCTCGCCCGGGACGGCATGACGATGGTCGTGGTCACCCACGAGATGGGGTTCGCGCGCTCCGCGGCGAACCGGGTGGTCTTCATGGCGGACGGCAGGATCATCGAAGAGGCCGAGCCGAACCAGTTCTTCACCAACCCGCGCAGCGACCGGGCGAAGGACTTCCTGTCGAAGATCCTCCACCACTGAGCCCGCGGTTGGGCCACCATGAATGCCAACACCTGTTGAACCAAAGGATGTTCACCATGAGGATGCGTAAGACGGCTGCGGCGGGTGCGGTGGTGCTCGCGCTGGCGGCGACGGCGACGGCGTGCGGAGGCCAGTCGGGTACGGCGGGCGACAAGCCGGCCGGCGGTGATGTCTACAGCGGCACGTACACGGTCGCCAAGGGCGTGAACGTCGACTCGGCGACGCTCAAGAAGGCGCAGAAGGCCGGTCACATCACCATCGGTGTCAAGGCCGACCAGCCGTTCCTCGGCTTCAAGGACCCGGCCACCGGCAAGTACTCCGGCTTCGACATCGAGATCGCCAAGATGGTCGCGGCCGACCTGGGCTTCTCCGCGGACCAGATAAAGTTCGACACGATCGACTCCAACGTCCGTGAGACCACCATCTCCAAGGGCCAGGTCGATTACTACGTCGGCACGTACACCATCAACGACGAGCGCAAGAAGCAGGTCAGCTTCGCGGGCCCGTACTACACCGCCGGCGCCGACCTCCTGGTGCGCAAGGACGACAAGGCCATCACCGGCCCGGACTCCCTGCAGGGCAAGAAGGTCTGCTCCATCGTCGGGTCCACCCCGCTCCAGGAGATCAAGAAGCCCAAGTACGGTGCGCAGACCGTCGAGCAGTCCAAGTACTCGGACTGCGTGAAGTCCCTGCTGGACGGCTCGGTCGACGCGGTCACCACCGACGACGCCATCCTCAAGGGCTACGCCGCCCAGCGCCCCGAGAAGCTCAAGGTCGTCGGCCAGCCCTTCACCAAGGAGCCCTACGGCGTCGGCCTGGGCAAGGACGACAAGGCCCTGCGCGACGCGATCACCACCGCGCTGGAGCACCACATCAAGAACGGTGAATACCAAAAGGCGTACGAGGGCACGCTCGGCAAGTCCGGCTCCGCCTACGTCGCGCCGGAGACCCCGCTGCCGCGGTACTGAGGCCGCCCGCCGCACACCGGACCGCGCCGCCCCGTACGCCCGCCGCGGCGGGTGTACGGGGCGCGGTGTCTCCCGCGCCCCCTCCCGAGCCCCGCGCGCTCCTTCTCGCCCCTGAGCCGCCCCTCTTCCCCGTCGCCGGCCCGACCGCTACCGCGGAGACCCCATGAACGTACTCCTCGATTATCTGCCCGAGTTCCGGGACGGGTTCCTCGGAACCCTGGCGATCACCGCGTCCAGCGCGCTGCTCGCCCTGGTACTCGGCGTGCTCATAGCCGGTTTCCGGGTCTCTCCGATACCGCCGCTGCGCGCCTTCGGAACGGCCTGGGTCACGGTGCTGCGCAACACGCCGCTGACGCTGCTCTTCCTGGTCGCGGTCTTCGTCGTGCCGCAGATCCTCTTCCAGGGCGCGAGCCCGTACGTGCTCGCCACCCTGGCGCTCGGCTTCTACACCTCCTCGTTCGTGTGCGAGGCGGTCCGATCCGGCATCAGCACCGTGCCGCTGGGGCAGGCGGAGGCCGCCCGCAGCCTCGGGATGACCTTCTCCCAGACACTGCGGCTGATCGTGCTGCCGCAGGCGACGCGTACCGTCATCCCGCCGCTGAGCAGCATCTTCATCGCACTGACGAAGAACTCCGCGATCGCCGGCGCGTTCAGCGTCACCGAGCTGTTCAACGTCTCCAAGCTGCTCAACGACAGGGGCTACCCGATCGCCTGGATCTTCCTGTGGATCGCGCTCGCCTACCTCGTCATCACCTTCGCCATCAGCGGCCTCTTCCGGCTGCTGGAGCGCCGGTTGGGGGTGGCCCGATGAGTGGTCACAGCATGGGGGTCCCCCCGGCCAACGGCTGGGAGAGGAACAGCACGACGCAGGTGTCACGCGCAGGCGGGGCGGAACGAAGCGAGGTATGGGCATGAGTGGGGCCAGCGTTCTCTACGACGTTCCGGGGCCGAAGGCGAAGGCGCGTAACCGCGTCTACGCCGTGGTGGGCACCCTTGCGGTGCTCGGGCTGATCGCCTTCGTCGTGCTGCGGCTGAGCGCCAAGGGGCAGCTCCAGCCCGAAGTGTGGAACATCTTCAACTACGCCGGCGTGCGAACCAGCATCCGCGACGGTGTCCTGACGACTCTTCAGGTCTTCGCGGTTGCCGCGGTGCTGTCGCTCGCCCTCGGTACGCTGCTCGCGGTGGCGCGACTGTCGGACCACAAGCCGATCCGCTGGTTCGCGACCGGGTTCGTCGAACTCTTCCGGGCCGTCCCGCTTCTGATCACCATCTACGCGCTGTGGGTGATCCTTCTCAGCAACCGCGACAGCCTCGGCCTCACCGGCAGCCAGCCGCAGTTCTGGGCACTGGTCGCCGGACTGACGGTCTACAACGGCTCGGTCCAGGCCGAGGTGCTGCGGGCCGGCATCAACTCCGTGCCCAAGGGCCAGAAGGAAGCCGCGTACGCGCTGGGCATGAGCAAGACGCAGGTCATGACGACGGTGCTGATGCCGCAGGCCATCCGGGCGATGCTGCCGACCATCATCAGCCAGCTGGTCGTGACCCTGAAGGACACCTCCCTCGGCTACATCATCACCTTCGAGGAACTGCTCTATAAGGCCCGCCTGATGAGCAGCAACATCATCGTCAACGGTAACGACACCTACATCCCGGTGATCATCGTCGTCGGCAGCATCTACGTCGCGATGTGCCTGGCCCTGTCCGCGCTCGCCAACTGGATCGAGCGGCGCGGGCGCCGGGCCAGGACCGGCATCGGCATGGCCGCGGCCGCCGAACCGGTCACCGCCACCGACGCGATGGAGGCCGCCGGCGCGGCCCCGGACGGCGCGGCGGGCACCAAGAGCTGACGGGACGGTCAGCCACTCCCCGGCTGATACCGGACCGTCCGGAGGCGGTGGCAACGGCGCCACCGCCTCCGTCACTTGACGCGAGCGGTCGCAATGGGTTGCATACGCTGTGTGATCACGCACCGGGCTCCAACTGCCAGTTCCCGCACGTCCCGTACGTACCGCCGGACCGAGGGAGCCGCGCCGTGGACCCGGTGATCGTCGTCGGGGCCGGTCCGGTCGGTCTCTCGGTCGCGCTCGCGCTCACCCGGCTCGGCGTCCCGGTCGTGGTCCTCGACGAGACCGGCGGCCAGGACGACACCCGGCCCGCCCGCACCGCCGTGCTGCGCCCGGACACCGCGGCGTTCGTCGGCCGGCTCGGCTGCGCCGCCGCCCTGGAGAGCGCCGGCACCCGCTGGTCGGCCTGGCGCACCATGCGCCGCCGCCGACTGCTGGAACGTGTCGCCTTCACCCCGTCCGGCGCCCCCGGTGCATCCGGTGCCGCGGGCCCGGCGGCCGCCGCGTCCCCGGTCCACCTCCCCCAGCACGCGCTGACCCGCGCGCTGCGCGCCGCGCTGGCCGATGAGCCGCTCGCCGAGGTCGCCATCGACAGCCGGCTGGCCGGCATCGAGCAGGACGAGCACGGCGTCACCGTGCACACCCGCGGCTCCAACGGGACGTCGCGGCGCGGGAGTTACCTGGTCGGCTGCGACGGCCCGCGGTCCACCGTCCGCAAGCTGCTGGACATCCGCTTCCCGGGCCGGACGGCCGTCGAGCGGTACGCGGTGGCCGCGCTGCGCACCGAACTCCCCTGGCCCGGCGAGGCCCTGCTGCACCGCTCACCGGCTCGGCACGGGGGCGGCCCGGTCGCCGAGGTCTCCGCCCGCCCACTGGCCGGCGGCGTCTGGCGGCTGGACTGGCTGCTGCCACCGGGACGCGAACTGGTCACGCCGGACGCCCTGGTGGCGCGGATCCGCGACTCGCTGGCCGGCTGGACGGCGGACTCGGCGGCGGAGCCCGGCGACGACGGCGCCGGCGGGTACGCGCGCGGCCAGGGCCCGCTCGTCCCGCCGTACGAACTCCTCGACACCGGCGTGCACACCGTCCACCACCGGCTGGCGCGGACCTGGCGGCAGGGCCGCGCCTTCCTCGCCGGGGACGCCGCCCATCTGCTGGGCGCGCTCGGCACCCAGGGCCTGGACGAGGGGTTGCGGGACGCCGAGAACCTCGCCTGGAAGCTGGGCCTGGCCTGGCACCACGGCGCCTCCGAGACGCTGCTGGACAGCTACCAGGCCGAGCGCCGGGACGCGGTAGCGGCCCGACTGCGGGCCGCGGACTCGGCGCTGCCGCTGCTGCGGGACGGCGGCGCGGTCCGCTGGCGGACCGTTCTGCCGGGCGCGGCCCGGGGCCGCAGCACCCTGCTGACCGACGGCCATCTGGGCCGCGGACCGCTGGGCGCCGCGCCCACGTACACCCGTACGCCGCTGGCACCGGCCGCCGGGCTGCCCGGTGAGACGGCGGTCGACACGGTTCCCGGCGGGCCGGTCGCCGATGTGGTGGTGACCGCCTCCGACGGGTCGGTGGTGCCGCTGCGCGAGCGCCTCGGGCAGGGGCTGCTCGTGGTGCTGGTGGCGCCCGGTACCGGCGTCTGGGACCGGCGGCACTGGCAGTCGGCGGGGCTGATGCCCCGGCTGACCAGCGCGGTCGGGGCGCTGCCGATGCGCGCCGAGATCCTGGTCACCGAGGCGTATCCGGGCGCCACCGCGCACACCGTGCTGGTCGTCCGGCCCGACGGCCATCTGGTCACGGCGTTGTCCGGGGTCCGACCGGGTGGGCTGTCCGCCTGTGCGGACGCGGTCCGCGGCGGGGCGTACGGACGGGAGGCCGGGGAGCGCACGGAGACCTGCGGCACGCGCGGGGCCGGGGAGACCGCCGGAGCCGGTGGCGCCGGTGACGCCGGTGGAGCGGACGGGCCGGGCGGCACCCCGGGGGACGGCTCCGGGGGCACGGCCGAGGGGGCCACGGACGGCGCCTCCGGTGACGCCGCGGGAACGTCTCCTGTTGACCCTCCGGGAAGCACCGTGCTTCACTCCGAGAGTGACTGATCACAGCTCGCGATTCTGGCGGAGGGTCCATCTGGACCTGGTCCGCTATGCGGGCTGCATGTGTCGTCCGTCCTGTTGATCCGCGGTTCTCCGGAATTCCCCTGCCCGCGCGGCCGTTCGGCGTTGCCCGGCCGCGCCTCTTCGCGATCACTCAGGACGGTATCCCGTGCCCGACCTACAGACCTCCGCGCGCCCGCGTGCCGCCGCCCAGGGCGGCGGCCCCAGCGCCTCCGAACTCCTCGACTTCGCCCACCGCACCGCCGCCGACACCGCGCTCGTCACCTCACTGCCGCTCGACCCCGAAGGCCGTACCTGGATCCGGCTGGACGGACCGGGCGGCAGCGAGGCGTGGCTGATCGGCTGGCCACCCGGGACCGGCACCGGCTGGCACGACCACGGCGGCTCCCGGGGCGCGTTCGCGACGGCGGCCGGCGAGCTGACGGAGCAGTCGCTCGCCGTCCAACTCCCCACCGACGGCTGGAAAACGCTGGAACTCGCCGACGGCGTCGACCGGCAGCGCACGCTCCGCGACGGCCGCGGGCGGGCGTTCGGCCCGCACCATGTCCATCAGGTGCTCAACACCTCCGCGGACACCCACGCGGTGTCCGTGCACGCCTACTACCCGCCGCTGCCACTGATGCGCCGCTACAGCCGGACCGGTCCGGTGCTGCGGCTGGAAGAGGTCGAGCGTCCGGAGGAGTGGGGATGAGCGAGCGCGGCATGGGGGTCCCCCCGGCCGGAGGCTGGGGGAGAGTCAGGGAAGTGTGCGCGCCTCGCGGATGCGGGGCCGAGCGGAGCGGGGTATCGGCATGAGCGCGGTCGACGAGTTGCTGGCACGGGCGCGGCGGACGCTGACACGGGTCGGTCCGCGTGAGGCCGCCGCGCTCCAGGACACCGGGGGGCTGCTCGTGGACATCCGCTATGCGCAGCTGCGGGAGCGGGACGGCACCATTCCCGGTGCGCTGATCGTCGAGCGCAACGAGCTGGAATGGCGGCTCGACCCGACGGGCGAGCACCGTGCCTCCGAGGCGACCCATCACGATCTGCCCGTCGTGGTGATCTGCAACGAGGGCTACGCCTCCAGCCTCGCCGCGGTCTCCCTGCGCGAGTTGGGCCTGCACCGCGCGACGGATCTGATCGGCGGCTTCCAGGCGTGGCGAGAGGCGGGCCTGCCGGTGGAGCGGTGACGGGAGGGCCCGTCGTCCGCCGCCGCGGCCGCCCTTCAGTCCTCCGGTATGTGCTGCTCCAGCAGCTCGGGGTCCTCGCCCTCCTCCTCCAGCGCCCGGCGTACGACGCGGAGGGCGAGGCCCTCGGAATAGCCCTTGCGGGCCAGCATGCCGGCCAGCCGGCGCAGCCGCTTCTCGCGGTCCAGGCCGCGGGTGGCACGCAGCTTGCGGTCCACCAACTCCCGGGCGGTGGACTCCTCCTGGTCCCGGTCGAGACGGCCGACGGCCTCGTCGATCACGGCGGAGTCCACGCCCTTGGTGCGCAGCTCGCGGGCCAGCGCACGGCGGGCCAGGCCGCGGCCGTGGTGCCGGGACTCCACCCAGGCGCCGGCGAACGCCGCGTCGTCGATCAGCCCGACCTCCTCGAAGCGGGACAGCACCTCCTCCGCGGCCTCCTCGGGGATGCCCCGCTCCCGCAGGGCGTCCCCGAGCTGCTTTCGGGTACGCGGGCTCCCGGTGAGCAGGCGCAGGCAGATCGCCCGCGCCTGCTCCTCGGGCGTACGCGGCGGTCCCGACTCGGCCCTCGACGAGAGGGAACCACCGCCGTCCCTTCCGGCCGCGCCGTCCTCGCGGGCGGCATCGGCCTCTTGGGCGGCACCACGCCGGCGAGTGGCGCGGCCCGCCCGGCCGTTACGGTCCTCGGGGTCGCCGGCAGCGCTGCGGAAGGAGTCCTCGCTGCTCGGCCAGTCCGTTCGCCGTGTCATCGCGGGCTAGCTCTTGGCCGCCGCGGCCTTGGTGCCCTTGGCAGCCTTGGGGGCCGCCGCCGGAGCGGCCTTGGCCGGCGCCTCCGCCGCGCCCGCCGCGTCCGCGCCGGGCTCCGCCGCCGGGTCCTCCGGCTTCACGCCGATGCCCAGCTTCTCCTTGATCTTCTTCTCGATCTCGTTGGCCAGGTCCGGGTTGTCCTTGAGGAAGTTGCGGGCGTTCTCCTTGCCCTGGCCGAGCTGGTCGCCCTCGTAGGTGTACCAGGCGCCGGACTTGCGGATGAAGCCGTGCTCGACGCCCATGTCGATCAGACCGCCCTCGCGGCTGATGCCCTGGCCGTAGAGGATGTCGAACTCGGCCTGCTTGAAGGGGGGCGCGACCTTGTTCTTGACGACCTTGCAGCGGGTGCGGTTGCCGACCGCCTCGGTGCCGTCCTTCAGGGTCTCGATCCGGCGGATGTCGATCCGGACCGAGGCGTAGAACTTCAGCGCGCGGCCACCGGTCGTGGTCTCCGGCGAGCCGAACATCACGCCGATCTTCTCGCGGAGCTGGTTGATGAAGATGGCGGTGGTCTTGGACTGGTTGAGCGCGCTGGTGATCTTGCGCAGCGCCTGGCTCATCAGCCGGGCCTGGAGGCCGACGTGCGAGTCGCCCATCTCACCCTCGATCTCGGCCCGCGGCACCAGGGCGGCGACGGAGTCGATCACGATCAGGTCGAGCGCACCGGAGCGGACCAGCATGTCCGTGATCTCCAGGGCCTGCTCGCCGTTGTCCGGCTGCGAGAGGATCAGGGCGTCGGTGTCCACACCGAGCTTCCTGGCGTACTCGGGGTCGAGGGCGTGCTCGGCGTCGATGAACGCGACGGAGCCGCCGGCCTTCTGGGCGTTCGCCACGGCGTGCAGGGTCAGGGTCGTCTTACCGGAGGACTCCGGGCCGTAGACCTCGACGACCCGGCCGCGCGGGATGCCGCCGACGCCGAGCGCGACGTCGAGGGCGGTCGATCCGGTGGGGATGACCTCGATGGGTTCGTTGGGCCGCTCCCCCATGCGCATCACGGCGCCCTTGCCGAATTGCCGTTCAATCTGTGCGAGCGCGGCGTCCAGCGCCTTCTCGCGGTCGGTGCCTGCCATGGGTTCCACCCGGTTTGCTTGAGTCGATCGCTTCACGTCCATGACGCTAACGCCTGCCACTGACAATGCGCCCGGACCCGGCTCCGGCCTGTGGACAACCCCGCGAAATGCCCGGGAACCACCCCGGGACGGGCCCGGGTCACGCGGCCGGATCCCCATGAGAATGGATGTTCGATTTTGGTGTCAAGCGCACCACGACACCGCACCGGCAGCCGTCAGTCGCCGCGTCCCGCACCGTCGCGGCGGCAGGAGCGAGCGCAGTGTGCGCAGCGGCCGGGGCCCTCGGCGGCCGGCCGCCGAGGGCCGCCGCTCACCGCTCGTCGGACGGCACGTCCACCGCGACGCAGACCGCCCGCCAGACCTCTTTGGCGCTCCAACCCGCGTCCAGCGCCTCATGGACGGTACGGCCGCCGAGCTCGGACATCACGTGATCGCGCGCGAACGAGTCGGCGTAGGCCGCGCCGAAATGGTCCGCCATCCGCTGCCAGAACACCGTCAACCGCATGATTCCCGCTCCGCACCCACGCTGATCCGCCTCCGGCTCACGCCGCTCCGCGGCCTTACGGCCAGGGTGCCATTGTCCCGCCTCCCGGCCGGCCCGCGCGCCGCTCCCCGACTCCCCGGCCCTCCCACGGGACCTCGCCCGCCCGCCGTGTGGCGTCCGTCACCCGCTCGGTTAAGTCTCTGCCAAGAACGCGGATCGGGGTCCTGGCGCGGGGCTAGACTCTTCGAGGTTTGAAGAGGCACCTCGTTCGGTGAGGCGTCTTCACGGACACAGGCCACTGATCCCACCCGTCGAGAGACGCTCCGGATCAGGACAGGTCTCCCCGACCTAAGGGGTGACCCCAAGTGGCTTCCCCGGTACGGGGATTACGCCGTGGAGTGCCAAAGCTCTGACGAGTTGGGGTGAGCCGCCCGGATATTCCGGTCCGGCCTGCTCCTTGCCGAGTCGTTGCTGACGCGCACCGTTCGCGTCCCGACCGGAAGGAGGCGAGAGACATGGATTGCAGTTGCAGTAGTCCGGGCCATCATCGGCCCGCCATCCGCCTGTCCTCGCACTCTTCCGGCACGCGGTAACCACCTCCCCTGCGCGGCTTCCCCGCCGTGTCACGCCCCGTATGGCCAGGCGCCATCACGGGTCGCCGCGCTGCGCTCCCGCGCAGGGGAGATGACTGCCGCGTGCCCCCAATACCTCTCCCTCCGGGGGGACTTGGGAGGTACGCCATGACCCACACCACACTCAACGGCAGCTCCGCGGCCACCGCGTCGCGCGCCGCCGTCCTCGATGACGCGCACGTAGGCGACATCCGCGGTGCGCTGGGCACCATCAAGCTCGACGACACCGCACCCCGCACCGGCC